>NZ_JBEFRW010000021.1:0-79493 GCF_053483195.1 Mycolicibacterium sp. XJ2546
CGTAGCGCCCGTCGAATCCGTGCAATCCCACCAGCGATGCCGGAATAGCGCGGTGAGACAACCACATATCTGCGATCGCTGCGCCCGCTTTGCCGTCGGACCGGACTCGACCGACTTGCAGCAGCGCCAATCTGGGCTCGCAGTCGAATATCACGACCACGCCGTCGCCTCGTCGTGAATCCGGCAGCTCTGGCCATGGCCGGTACGGCGAGCGCGGCTCCAGATGACTGATGACGGCGTCCTTCCACGGCGATCCGACGACGACATGAATCCGTTTCGGCGCGGAGTTATACATCCGCGGACTCTTTACACCACGTCGGCATAACCGTCGTCCGGCCGACAACGCCCGCCGTGGCCCCCAGGCACATGGTCTGCATGCATGTTCCCCCTTAGATTCGCGCTTGAGAGGACGGTACGACTGGCCACCGACAGAAAATGTGACCGCGAGCTCGAGCGAAGCGGTGTACCGGCGTGCGCTTGGCGGCGGACCCAACCGGACCAGCGGGCGCGCTCGAACGCGTCGTGCACTTCAATCCTCAGTCCGAAGCCGACAGCAACGTGACCGGTTCTTGTCAGTGGTCGTCACTAGGATAGTTGTATGCAGGCAGCAACCAGTATTTACCCTACGCTGGACCGCGATCTAGCCCGGGTGAGCAAAGACGACGAGCCGCCGTCGCGGGTCCACACTCAGATTCCCGTCGAGGGCGTCGGCGTCGTTCATGTCATCACTGAAGTGGACACCGACTCGGGATACGCATTCAGCGACGTTACCCTCGCGCGCTATCGCGACGGCGAACTGACCGAGCACATCCCTCTTGTCGGTTCCGTATGTGAAAGCTTGGTGGCGCGGTGCATGCACGAACACTGGTGCGATGTGGAGCGGGCCATCAGGTGCGTCCATCGCGATATGGAGACACTGTGCGTGCTAGATATCGACTGGGAAATGGACGACGACGAAAGCGTGCCGGACCACTCAGTTGAGGACATTGATTCCAGGGAGACGCCGCGAGTACTCGCTCTGTACGAACAGGCTTTGGGCCGCAGTGTGCGAACGCCTAACCTCCACGGCACGTCCTAGGTGCTTCGAAACGCGGGCCCGATCGTGCGTGATGGCCCTCGTCGGGCGCGATCAATGGCAAAATGACGGCCCGACTACCTTGCCGCTCCTAAGTTCCGGCGGGGCCGCTTCGTAGTCTTCACCAATATTTTGAAAGCGAACCCATCGGACGTGCTCCACGCTGGTCTTGGCCGTAGTGCGCGTACCGACTCAATTAGATTTCGATGCACATCGGGGCATACGCGCGAACTTGGTCGACAGGGCCATTGAAAGAACCGTCGTGCGAGTCGAATTCGTGTGGTGCCCGTCCACCGGGTCACATAGCCAGCCGGTGGACCAGTTGCTCAATCTCGTACATCGATTTTGAAGCATTCGGACTGACGGCTTTTCTCCGTCCGGTCAAGAGTTAGGCAGGATCTCGACCGGGTGTTCGCTCAAGGGCTCAATGACGATGCCCACTTCCTTCATCTGCTCAATTGAGCGGTTAGTGTCCATCACGCTCTGTACGTCTCCCTCCAGAATCATGTACGTGGCACGATCGACTCGCTCGTAGAACTCCTTCATCGACTCCACGCTACGAAAGACCGGCAAGTACCGAACGCCCTCGCGTTCAAGTAAAAACAGCCTCTGCTTGCCATCTCGCGTGTCGCCGAAAGGGGTGGAGTAATACACCTTGGCCTCACTGTCAGCTGGCTCGTGCTGCTCCTTCTTCTTCTTGAATAGACCCATGGAACCTCCTTATGTATCGAGTGTCTGCCCTGGGCACATGGACCGGCCCCGGCTACGCGACGCCCTCCTTGACCATTCGCTCGACCTCATCGACAGACATCGACATGAGATGACTGAAGATCGTGGCGATGGACCTCGGCACTATGGCTGAATTATCGAGTGTGCGCAGCTCAACGGCTCCTTCTCGTTCCGTGGGTATGGTGTCCACGTTGGGCGCCATACCGAGAGACTGAAGTTGGAGCCCGAGATGTTTAGCACCAATCGCGCTACGCGTGACGGATGACCATCGCCAGATGAGGTACTTCTCCGCAAGATCGAGCGTGGAGAATTTGGCCCCAGCCCATTGTGCCGCTGATTACGGTCATCGACCTTATCTACCACCCACCAGTTAGTGTCCCGCCTCAGGTGGAAGGATTGGTCATCTGACGTGAAGAGGACTTGGCAGTCTTCGCATTCGGTCGATACTGCAACATGCCGCATGCGGGCGAGGTTGGTCCACTGAACCCAATTCTCGGACAGGCGGGATAAATCCACCATTTCGTCATGGCCTCGGTCTCGTCCAAATGCTATGCGCAGCATCCACTAAGCGATCCCTTCCACGGCCGCCTGCTCAAGCTCCTCGACAGACTTCGCCATCAAATGACTGAAGATTGTCGCAGCTGGCTCCGCCAGACGAGCTCGACCGGCATCAGACTGCAGTTCAACGAACCACTCCTTGTCGGAAGGCCCAACGGAAACGTCGTTGTTGGGGCCTGAGGCATAAAGCTCGGTACCGTACAACTTCGCGCGGAGTGCACTGCGCAGCAGAGAACCCCACCTCCAGACGAGGTATTTTTCGGCGAGGTCGAACGTGGAAAAGGTGGCGGTGTCGCTGTACCTTCTGCCGCGATCATCGACGACATCGATTTTCCACCAGCCGTTCTGCTCTCGGAGAAAGAAAGACTGGTCGTCAGAGAAGAACCCAATTTCAGCGTCGCCTCTGGCCGGATCTACCGACACGTTCGCCATTCCGATCCTGCGCGTCCACTCGGTCCAGACGTTGGCAAGGCGTGAGAAATCTGGCATCCGATTCACCAATCTCTCTTAAGTAGCCCGCATCGCTAGGAATTCTACGGGGAGCCCATGCCGGGAGGGGCGGTGATTCGGAATGACAACTCGCCGCCTGGCTGGCGGAACCATGGCGCTGCCTGCGAGCGTTCGATGCGCGATCCCGGTGGGAGTACGGTGGGGTCATCGACGACCCGTGTTGGGAATCGCATGGGCTTGTTCGGCAGGCCGTCGTCGGGGATCACTGCTTCGACGCCGCCGGCTGCGAGCACGTGCTTTGCCGCTGGGAGGGCCTCGGCGCGGTGGCGGCGGCTTGGCCGGCGATTTCACGGCTGAGGGTCAGGTACCGCGTGACCGGCTACGCGAGACCTCTCTTAACTATGCGGTCAATCTCATCGGCGGATTTCAACATGAGATGGCTGAAGATTGTCGCTGGCACTCCTTTCACGATCGCCTCGCCCGCCGGAGAAGTCAGCCTATACACGCCTTCTCGTAGCCGGTGCATTTGGACTTTGGGGCTGAAGCCTTGCGCGTACAGTTCACGGCCGAGAGACGGTGCGCGAATTGTGCTACGTGCCAGCGATGCCCAGTTCCAGATGAGGTACTTCTCGGCTAGATCGAACGTCGAGAACCTGGCGGCGTCATCGCGTCGCTGGCCGCGGTCGTCTACTTCATCGAGTATCCACTGATCGGCGGATTGTCTGAGATAAAAGGATGCGTCGTCAGACTTGAAGCAGACCTGAGCGCCGTCGCAGTCGGTCGATACTGATGCGTTCGCCCACTGGCTCAGATTCGACCACATGAGCCAGTTGTTCGACAACCGGGAGATGACGACCACTATCGCGGTGACCGATTCAACGGAGCTGCCAGCCGACGCATCGTCCGATTTCCTCCAACGCCTCTGGTGATAGTTCAGGATGCCGCTGACTGAATCTGTAAAGGATGTTGCTGACGCCTTCAGCGAGATTCATATTGCCCCAATCAATCGGCATCGCAACGGCTTCCCGCACTAGGTCCGTGACTCGGTCGGCGACGACGCCGCCCTTGTCATCTCCGTAGCGATCGATGAGCTTTTGTCGGTCGACTATCGGTATCGGCGATCCGCTGATACCTATTGTGATTGCTTCGTTGATCGTGTCTGCGTCCATTTTCGGCGGTCATCCTAATTGGTGGAATACTACGGTCTCAGCACCAGTGTCGGGGTTGATCACAGTGATTCTTGTAGGCTCCCATCAGATCCTCGATGCCTTCTTCGGTGTGAACCAGCCTTCGGCGAAACGTTCAGTGAAGCCGGGCGGCGGATCGCATCGAGTTGCCTTACCCGAATCGACCGTCAGCCAAGCGCTTCAGCGCCTGGCCGTCGGTCAGCTCGTCGCGGTGGCCCGGATTCTGCCAATAGAACCGGACCAGCTCCCGAATAGCTCGCCCCTCTGGAGTGAACGACGCTCCCGGCAATGTCAGCACGTTCTCATCGGACATCACTACGACGATCGCGCTCGGTGTTGGAGCCGACTCGTTCGCCGAGGCGTCAGGGACGTCTACCACCTGCGCCCAGTCACCGCGCTGCGGGCGCCACCCTTGCACGAACGTGAATCCATTGGGGGTCAGACGCAGGTACTGCAAGCTGCCGCGGCGCAATGTTCTCCACATGATTGGCGCACCCATGATTGCGGTGGCCGCGCTGACGAACGGAATGTACAAGCGCATCTGCTCTGGCACCGGAATGTCCAGTAGCCCAGTGGGTCCGAATATCGCGAACAATCCACTAGCTACCGTCAGTCCCAGTAGCGAAATCTGGAGAGGTATGTCAACGCCTCGATCCGGCCGAATCGTCGTCCCCTCGTCGTCGAATTCACCGCTTGGGATCAGCTTCCCCGGAACGGTCTTGGCGAACGGGGCGATAAGACCCAGGCAGAACATCGCGAACCCAAGCGATACAACGGCCGTCAGGTATTCGCTTCGCCCAATGTTGATGACTGCCCAAACCGCCCCGATAATGCCCACGGGTCCGAAGAGCAGCGTGCAGATGATCGCGATGGGGAGAACCTTCATTTGGGACACACGTTATTGCCGATGATTCCGTCGACATAGCCCGGGGCATCGGCGTGAACTTGGTCCGGGGCACTGCCACTTGAGAGATCTATCGTGCGGGCACGTCGCGCGGGTCCGCTGCGACCGGCGTGCCGCCCCGGGGCCTCAGTAGTCAGTCAGTCCCTGGTGGACCAATTGCTCGATCTCGTATACAGATTTTGACATAAGGTGACTAAACATCGCCGCGCTAGACATGGGCAGAACGGCGGATCCATTAGGTGCTCGCAGTTCGACAAAATAGTCGCGTTCTGTCGGCACAGTCTCAACATCCGGTGCCATCCCCAGCGCATGAAGGTCGCGTCCGAGTGGTCTAGCGCCAACTGCGCTCCTAGTCACCGAGGCCCAAGTCCAAATGAGATACGCCTCGGCCAAGTCAAAGGTGGAGAACCTTGCGGTGTCGGCATAGCGTCTGCCGCGGTCATCCACGGCATCAACTGACCACCAGGCGCCGTCCTGCCGTAGGTGGAAGGCTTGGTCATCGGATTTGAAGAAGATCTGGCAGTCATCGCAGTCTTCAGACACCGAGACACGCGTCATGCGGGCCCGGGCCGTCCATTCAGCCCAATTTCTTGACAACCTAGTGAAGTCCGCCATCTCATTTAGCCTGCCTCAAAAATCCCCAGTTAACCAGCGTTTGGACTGAGGGCGTTACCCCGTCGGGGGCGATGATTCGGTATTGCGTTCCACCGCCGGGTTGGTGGAACCAGGGCGCCGCCTGTGATTGTTCGATGCGCCATCCCGGCGGAAGCGCGGTGGGGTCGTCAACGACGTACCGGTAATAGGGCTTCGCGGCACTGTCGGGTGGCAACGACAGTTCGGCGAAGGGCGTTCCTTCTGGGGCCAGGTACGTCCCACCCGGGTATCCGAAGCGCCCGAGCTCGGTACCTGCGGATAGCTGGGCATCGGGGACTACGGTGCCAGGAATCGCATACGGCTTGCTCGGCAGGCTGTCGTCGGGGTAGATGAGACTGCCGTCCGGCCTGGTGAATTCAGGGCCCGGAGGTACTGGATCGTAGCCGTCGAACAACGGCGACTCTAGCGGGAGCGGCGGCGGTGGTCCATCGGGTATCGACGCGTGAGTGCCGTGGTGGCTTGGAGCATCAGCGAGTGGCGTCGGATGATCGACTGTGCCTGTACCACTTGGCATGTCGACGACATTGTCGGGCACGGCCGCGCGGGCTGCGAGAGCGGCTTCACCGCCGAACATGGCACCCGGCGCCGTGATGGCGGCCTCGCCGGCGACTTCGCCCAGGAAGTGCCCAGGGTACTTCGTCGCGTGCTCGACTTCCTCCGTCAAGGTGTCGACGGGGTTGGTCACGTGCTCCCAGGCACCCTTGGCCATATCGCTCCACGCGCCTTTGAGGTCCTCCCACCCGTTGGCCCCAATCAGGTCCTTGATGCCATCTTCGGTGTTGAACCAGCCGTCGGCGAACCCCTCGGCGAAACCGGGCTTCGGCACCGCGTCGCGCTCAGCCGGTTTCGTTGTGGGAAGCGGCTTTTGCGCGGCGGCGACAACCGCATCCAGCCGCTGCTCGACCTGGTCTGGCGGCACACCGCTACGCAGCATCGTCTGCCGCGCAAGGTCTTTGAACTGCTCGACCTTGGCCGGATCCATCCGCACCGGCCCGGTGGCGCCCACACCATCTGGCGTAGACGAAAAAGACCGCTGCTCGGGTTCTCCGGTGAGCTGACCCAACGCGCTGTCGAGACTGTCCGGCGTGGCCGACCGCTCACCGGGCTTATCACGCTTATCACCGTCGTCGGGCAGCAACAGATCCTGCAGCGACGCCGCCGACTTCACCGCCGGTTCGGCAGTGCCACTAGCCGCGGTGATCGCGCCCGCCAGGTCCGCGTCCATCCGTTCACCGTCGGCGAGCGCCGCAGCGATGCGCTCCTGCAGATCGGCGACCTTGGCCGCGACCTGCGCGGCGTACTCCTCGGTCATGTGGCTGGTGTCCGGCGGGATCACCTGATTGGTGGACTCGTCCACGACCACCGCCGGCGAAGCGGCGGCATCATCGAGGATGCGCTTGATCGTGTCGGCGAGATCCTCAGCGTCCTGGTGGACCAGTTCCATCCGGTTCGCCGCGGCGCCGAGACTGTCGGCCACCGACTCGTGCTCGCCCGCCGACGCCTCCATCGCCGACGTCGCCGCCTGCGCGCCGCGTCCCTCCCAGGTAGACACCCTGATCAACGAGCGATAGAAGTCCGCGGAACCGGTGTGGTTCGCCGCCGCATCGCGCGCTGCTCGAGCCAAATCGGCGATCTCAGGAGGCCATTGCTTGAGCTCCTCCAGATTCAACGTCACGTGCTCAGCTCACGGCGCAGAACCCGCGTCGTCGATTTCGTCGGCGCTGGCGGCGTCAGTGCGCACGTAGCCGTCCGCGGCCTCTCGGTGCGCCTGTACATACCTGGCGAAATGCTCGCCGAACCGCGCACCGTCAGCGTCCCAAGCCGCCACCATCGCGGGCAACGCCGCGGCCGCCGATCCCGACCCGAGAGCCGCCCTGCCCGCCCGCTCCTGCGCCGATCGATGCGCTGCCTGAAAACCGCTGGCGTGACCGGCGAGCTGATCTGCGGCCATGCGCAACTCCGTCGGATCGACCTTCAGCGGCTCATCCGGATGTGACACGGCATCCCCCTTCCGCGCGCTAATCGCACATTAACACCGCTCCGATACCCCCCGGTACGCCAATTTGACCGCTACATGGTCATCGACTCCGGCGCGATCGCCTGGCAGGATGGCGACCACCTGCCGCCCAGCCTGAGGTACTCGCTGTGACCAATCGCCCTGTCTCCGTTGACTTTCACTTCGACATCATGTGCCCGTTCGCCTACCAGACGTCGCGGTGGATCCGCGAGGTGCGCGATCAGACGGGTCTGCAGGTGAACTGGCGCTTCTTCAGCCTCGAGGAGATCAACCGCCAGGACGGCAAGAAGCACCCGTGGGAACGCGAGTGGTCCTACGGCTGGTCGATGATGCGCATCGGCGCGCTGCTGCGCCGGCAGTCCATGGCCGACGTCGACGCCTGGTACGAACGCGCCGCCCGCGCCCTGCACACCGAAGGTCTCAAACCGCACGAAAAAGACGTCGCCAGAATCCTTTTGACAGAACTTGGCTTCGACCCCGGGCTCGTCGACCAAGCCATCGCCGACCCGACCACCAACGACGAGGTGATGGCCGATCACCAACGCGTCGTCGACGCCGACGGCTACGGCGTGCCGACCCTGTTCTTCCCCGACGGCCAGTGCCTGTTCGGACCGGTGCTCATCGACCCACCCGTCGGCGATGCCGCGGTGCGGCTGTGGGACGCCGTCGTCGCCTGGACGGAATTCCCGCACCTCTACGAACTGCAGCGCCCCAAGACACCGGCCGACCAGCAGGCGATCGTCGAGTCCTTCCGCCCGTACCTGCAGGCCCGCGACTGGGTCTCGATCAACCGGGGCGAGGTCGTCCCCCTCGACCCGCCACCGAGCTGACACCGACTCGGTCCCCGGGGCATCGTGCAATGATGGCCCGCGTATCCCAAAGCAAAGGAGCTTCGAATGGGGTTCGAGCGCATCGACGACCTGCTCAACGGCGTGACCGCCGACGGCACGTTGCACGGCGTCGCCGCCACCGTGGTCGGCCGCGACGGCGTCCTCTACCAGGGCGCAGCAGGAGATGCCAAGGCCGACAGCATGTTTCGCAACGCGTCGATGACCAAGGCCGTCGCCACCACCGCCGCGCTGCAACTCGTCGAACAGGGCCGCGTGCAGCTCGACGCGCCCGTCGCCTCGATCGTGCCCGAGTTCGGTGAGCTGCAGGTGCTCGACGGCTTCGAGGGTGGTGAGCCGGTTTTGCGCGCGCCCAAGACGCAGGCGACCGTCCGGCAGCTGATGACGCACACCGCCGGCTGCGGCTATCACTTCCTCAACGAGAAACTCTTCAGCTACTGCACCGAGCACGGCTTTCCCAACCCGCTCGAGGGCGTCAAGCGCAGCCTCAGCGCACCGCTGGTCCACGACCCCGGCACGGTCTGGGAGTACGGCATGAGCACCGACTGGCTGGGCCTGGTCGTCGAGGCCGTCAGCGGCCAGACGCTGGCCGACTATCTTGTTGAGCACGTCTACGGCCCGCTCAGCATGGCGGATTCGACGTTTGCCCCCAGCGACGAGCAGCGCGCCCGACTGCTACCGATCCGCTTTCGAGCACCCGACGGCAGCCTCGTGGCGACCGAGCTCGACCTGCCGCCCGAGCCGGAATGGGATGCGGCCGGTCACGGGTCCTATGGGACGATCAGCGACTACGGGCGCTTCCTGCGCGTCTGGCTCAACGGCGGCGAGCTCGACGGCAGCCGCATCCTCAAACCGGAGACGGTCGAGCTGGCATTGCGCGACCACCTCGACGGGGCGCCGCTGCCCAAAAAGCTCGAGCCGACCATCCCCGAGCTGGCCAAGCCGGTCGAGTCGCTCGACGTCCCGCAGGGCTGGGGCCTCGGGTTTCATCTTTACTTGACCGACCTGCCCGGTATGCGCAGCGCCGGCTCCGCGGACTGGTCGGGGCTGTTCAACAGCTTCTTCTGGATCGACCGCAAGGCCGGCATCGCCGCGGTGATCGCCACGCAGCTGCTGCCGTTCTTCGACGACAAGATGGTCGAGACGATCCTCGGGTTCGAGGCGGCGGTGTACGCGGGGCTCGGCGCTTAAGCAGTTCCGGCATCGACGGGCAACTGCATGGTACCGGTCTCGGTACTGAATCTGGTACCGTTCGAAGTATGCCTGCATTGAACGTCAGCTTCAGTGACGAGGAGATGGAGCAATTGCGCACCGCAGCCGCGGATGGGGACCTGTCGCTGCGCGCGTTCGTGCACCGCGCCGCCCTCGATGCCGCGAGCGATCACAAGCGCCGCGTGCGTGAAGGCGCGCGCATCGTCGCAGAGCGCAGCGCAGCGCTCAATCGTCGCCTGGCGTGACCGAATACCTGGATCGCGACGACGTTCTCGTCGCCGGTGCTGCAGCCGTGGGCGTCGAGCTGAGGGTGGCCGACTATGGCCTGCTCGATGCGGCAGTGGCGCGGCCCCAGGCCACCGCCTTCGGGGTCGACGCATATCCCGACCTGTTCACCAAGGCAGCGGCGCTTTTGCAGTCGCTGGCGCGCAACCCTGCGTTGGTCGATGGCAACAAGCGCACCGCATGGGCCGCTGCATGGACGTTCTTGTACCTCAATGACGTCGAGTTGGACCCCGGCTTCGACGTCGACGACGCCGAGGACTTCATGAATGCCGTTGCAACACAAGGAGATCTGGAGTTGGCAGAGCTCTCGGAGAAGATGCAGGCATTTGCGTCCGGATGACTGCACCAGTGCAGCAGCGTCGGCGCACCCAGGTTCACGTCGAGGCGGTCGTTGCGACTGGAAAGCGACCGGCTGGTGTGCTACACAAATGCTACGCTCGTAGCATGTCTGTGGTGCCGTCCCGCGAACTGAGAAACGACACGGCCGGCGTGCTTCGTCGGGTTCAAGCAGGCGAAGAGGTGACGATCACCGTAAATGGACGAGCCGTCGCGGTGATCGCCGCTGTGGCGCCGAAACGTCGGCGGTGGGTGTCGAAGACAGAATTGGTCAAGCGGCTCCAGACCAGCCAGGCGGACCCCGGCTTGCGTGATGACCTCGCGGAGCTCGCTGGTGAAACCACCGACGACCTCGATGAGCTGTGATAGTCGATCAGCCTGCGGCCGGCATCCTCGACACTTCGGTCTTCATCGCCAACGAGAACGGGCGCCAACTGGAGACGTCGCTGATTCCGGAGGAGCTAGCCACGACGGTGGTGACCCTCGCAGAACTGAATGCAGGTGTGCTCGCGGCGCGGACCTCCGAGGTCCGGGCGCGTCGCCTTCGTACCTTGGATGCGGTTGCAGATATGGCCGCGTTACCGGTCGACGAAGAGGCGGCGCAACTTTGGGCGCTGCTACGCGTCCACCTGGCCGAGGCGGGGCGACGGGTCCGCGTCAATGATCTGTGGATCGCTGCCATCGCAGCCGCCAAGCACTTGCCGGTAGTCACGCAGGATGGGGACTTCGATGCCCTGGAGGGTGTTGCGGGTCTGGCGATAGTGCATGTCTGACACCACTTCTGAGCGACGGGCCGAGTCGTTGGGTCGGCGATGCTATGAACCGGCAGTGAACCGGCTGCGCGCGTTGGCGGGCGCATGGCGCCTCTGCGGTCCTATGCACGACATTGCAGTCAGGGTCGTGCGGTAGTGCAGCAGCCCTCAGTGCAGTCTCGGTCATAGCGTCAAGATGGTGTTGGCTCAGCAAGCGCAAACCAGTAATCGGAGCGGAGGTCGGAGTCGGCCGTCAGTACCCGGTGAGACGTTGTGATTCCGTCGCCTGCTGCCGGTCCGCGTAGATCTCGGCCAGGAACTGCTCGACGGCCACCGCCGCATGCGCGGCGCGCGCCGAGCCCAGCATGTCGAAAGCGTGCTGGGCGAACGGTAATTCGGCGTACACGACCGGCTGGGTACTGACGTCGCGCAGCCTCGCCACGAACGCCCGTGCCTGCTCGACGGGCACCAGCGAGTCGTTGGTGCCGTGCAACACGAAGAACGGCGGCGCGTCGGCGCTCACGTGGTTCACCGGCGACGCGTCGGCATACGTTTCGAAGTTCGTCGACTGCGGTTGTTTGATGACCATCTGCTCGAGCAGCTCGGGCATTGACGGATGCATCGCGTCCTCGAATCGGGTGAAGTCGTAGACCCCGTAGAACGGGACGGCGGCCTGCACCCGAGTGTCGACGTCCTCGAAGCCCGGCTGGAACCGCGCGTCGTTGGGCGTCAACGCCGCCAGCGAGGACAGATGCCCGCCCGCCGAGCCGCCGGTGATCGCGATGAAGTCCGGGTCGCCGCCGTACTCGGCGATGTGGGTCTTGACCCATGCCAGCGCGCGCTTGACGTCGACGATGTGGTCGGGCCACGTGTTGCGCGGGCTGTGCCGGTAATTGATCGCCACGCAGATCCAACCGAGCTCGGCGAGGTGGCTCATCAACGGATGTGCCTGTCCGCGTTTGTTTCCGGTGATCCAGGCGCCACCGGGAATCTGGAAGAGCACCGGCGCCTTCCCGGTCGGTTCGAGATCGGGACGCCGCCAGATGTCGAGCTGGTTGGCGCTGCTGTATTCGCCGTAGCTGATGTTGCCGTCGTGAGTGTAGTCGCGGTAGATCCGCAGCATCCTCAGCGCACCGGGGCTCTTGGCGGTGCCGGCGCCGGCAGGCTGGCGCCACAGGCCTGTCGAGTCGGTGCGGCGATCAGCACCCAGGCCGCTGTCCAACGCTTCGCGCAGCGGAATCCCCGCCCGATGACCCGCGCGGTTGAAGTTCAGCAGACCCGCCGCCGAAATGGCGGCCACCACCGCCGCGATGATGCGCACGGGCCGGGTCATGCGCCGAGCCGTCAACGCCAGTCCGCCGAGCTGGCTGGCCAGCGTCTGTAGCGGAAACTCGCTGACCACCAGGCCGAGCCCGAACGAAACGATCGACGGGCGTCCGCGCCGTGCCAGCGGCCGGTAGCCGTTGAGCGTCGCAGCGGCCGTCACAGCCGTGACAGCCAACGCCCCGACCTGCCGGGCGGTGTGGAGAACTCGATCCTTGCGCATTCGGCCACCATACGAGGCGCTATCCACAGCCACCTCATCGACTGACAACACCAGCGGCCATCGTCGCCTACGCTGATCGTCGTGTGGATGCTCGAGGACCATGAAGCGCGGATTTCGGCGCTGGAGGCGGCGCAGGGTGATTACCGCGCCGTGCTGGCGGCAGTCAATGCGCTGGGCTTGAACCAACGGGAACACACGATTCGTCTGACCAGCGTCGAGACCGGACTGGCCGAATTCCGTCAAGAAGCCCGAGCCCGATTTCGCTCGGTGGATGAGCATCTCGTCGAGATCAAGGATTTGATCGTCGGCCGTAACCGCTGACCGGTCGCCTCACGTTCGGCGGAGCTTGTCAGTGTCCGCGCGTACCGTCCGCGCCATGAACGACGGACGCAGACGACGCCGGGCCAAACAGGCGCGACGTGCCGCACGACGTCGAGGCAAACGTGACACCGCGAACAAGGCGCCACTGGTAGCCCTGATCCGCGACTTGCTGTCCACGGGCCGTCCGCTGAAGCTGCTCGCCTTGGCCAGCGCGCTGATCGACATGGCGACGCCCGACCCCCTCGCGAAGCTGAAATCCCGCCCCCGCGAGCCACTTTGTCTCGATGAAGTCGTCACCCACCTCATCGACGAGCCGTGTCGCGAGACGACGACACTGCTCGCGGTGCTCGCCGAACTGCTCGTCGACGACGAGGATCTGCGGGAGCGGTGCCGTCAACATGTTGCCGCGCGAGACGACATGGTTCCGGCCTGGGCGTACCGGCTCGGGGAGGTCGACGCTTACCGGGCGGTGCGGATGCCCCACGTGCTCGGTGACGCCGACCAGCTGCTGATCGGCGCGCGGCTCACCGGCGGGCATGAGCTGACCTGTCTGGTGTACATCGATCACAACGACGGGTCGGAAGTCACCGACGTGCTCGTCCTGCAGACTTCGATCGCCAACGTGCTCCGCGCCGCCAGGCACCCCGATATGAGCATCGTGGATATGCCCCTCGGCGATGCCCGGGCGTGGATCACCCAAGGGCTCGAGCATCCGCTGATTCGGTACCGGAACGGCAGCTGGCGGGAGTGGCGAGCATTGGTGACCTGGCTGATCCGGTACCTGCCCGAGAACGGCACCAAATATCTGCCGCCCGCAGTCGATTTCGAGCAGGGCGAGGAGGTCGTCGACGCGTTCTTGGCGTCGCCGTCGGGTGCGCCGTTCAATGTCCGCGACTACCGGGAACTGGTGCTCGAGCTCCTGGATACCGGCACCGGCGACCCGCTGCGCTGGAGCGCAACGCGCGTCGAGAGTGCGTTGGACGCATCGTCATACGGAGACGACTATATGTCCATCGCCACCGTCCTCAATGTGCCCGAAATTCTGCGGGCCTATATTCCGTTCGCGCACGCGCAGAGCGGGATTCGCGCAGAGCTCACCGAAGCGGCGGTCGCCGTCGTCGACCGGATGGCACAGTCATACAAACGGGAGGTGCTGGAACAAGCGGCGCGATGGCGCGAAGGCTTCGGCGCCGACGCGGGTTAGGTTCAACCGGACGGACCGATTGGTCAACCCGCGAAATTGTCGGCCGACGGCCCTACCCTAGCAACTGTGGGGGAACGTTATGACGATCACGCCTGATGAGACGCCGCGCTTGGCCAACGCCGCCGAGCGCCGGGTCTACCAGTGCCTGCTCGAGCAGCTCGAGCCCAACGACGCGGTGATCGCCGGCCAGCGCGTCACTGACCACCTCAAGGACCACGAGGTCGACTTCGTCGTCGCCATCGAGGGTGCGGGCATCGTCTGTCTGGAGGTCAAGGGCAACGATGTCTGGCACGACGGCGAGTCCTGGTGGCAGCGCCGCCGCGGCCACGAGCACAAAATCCACCCGGTGCGTCAGGCCCGCGAAGCCTGCTACGCGCTGCGCGAGTTCATCGAGAAGGACGACCGCTGGACCCAGGGCCGGCTGCGTTGGGATCACGTCGTCGTCTTCCCCAACGCCGAGATCGCTGCCGACTTCGCGCGACCGGAGTGCCCGCGCTGGAAGGTCATCGACCGCAACGACCTGCCGACGCTGGTCGACAAGCTCAAGTCCGTGCTCATCCGCCAGGAGCTTGACCGCCCGCTGCTGACCGCGACCGGTATCGAGCAACTCTCAACAGCGTTGAGCGGCAGGGGATTACCGCAGCGCAGCATCGTCGCCCGCGCGTTGGCCAACGAGGACTCCGCCGATGCGCTCACCGAACATCAGGCCGTCATTCTCGACGCCATCCAGCTGCTCAACCGCGTCGAGATCCGCGGGGGAGCGGGCAGCGGTAAGACGTTTCTGGCGATGGAACAGGCGCGCCGGCTCTCGGCTAAGGGGCAGCGCGTCGCGCTGGTCTGCTACTCGCACGGGCTGGCGTCGTACCTGGAGCGCATCTGCGCCACCTGGCCGCGACGCCAACAACCCGCCTACGTCGGGGAGTTCCACGACCTCGGCAAGCTGTGGGGCGCCCCGGAAGGGCCCGACGAGGCGCTTCGTACCGACGAAACGGTGCAGTTTTGGGAACACGATCTTCCGCTGCAGATGACCGAGCTGGCAACACAATTGGAGCCCGGGCATCGGTTCGATTCGATTGTCGTCGACGAGGCACAGGACTTCGCCGACGCGTGGTGGGATCCGCTGCTCGCCGCGCTCACCGACGATGAGACCGGCGGCATCTATGTGTTCACCGACGAGGGCCAACGGGTGTTCAACCGGTTCGGGGCGCCGCCGGTACCGTTGGTGCCGCTGCTGCTCGACCACAACCTGCGCAACACCCGCCAGATCGCGAATGCGTTTCAGCCGCTTGTCGATCACCCGATGCGTTACCTCGGTGGGGAGGGGCCCGCGGTGCGGTTCATCCCCTGTGCGCGTGAGGAGGCGATGGGTGTCGGCGACGATGAGGTCGAGCGGCTGCTCGAGGACGGTTGGCGACCCGAAGACGTGGCGTTGTTGACCACCGGCAGTCGTCATCCCGAACAAGTCGAGCGCCAGCGGGCCGGGCACCGGGCCTACTGGGACAGCTTCTGGGATGCAGAGCAGGTGTTCTACGGGCATGTGCTCGGTTTCAAAGGCCTTGAGCGACGGGCGGTGGTGCTGGTGGTCAACGAAGAAGCCGCGTTCGACCGCTCCCGGGAGCGGCTCTATGTCGGATTATCCAGGGCCCGTGATCAATTGGTGGTCTGCGGAGACGCCGACTTCATTCGCGAGGTGGGTGGACCCGACCTGGCGCGGCGACTGAACCTGCCGTAGCCGATGAGCGAGCAGGACCGCGAGCGCTGGGAGGAGCGCTACCAAGCCCGCGCGGCACCGTCGGTGGCCGACGTGCGCATTCCTGCCGTCTTCACCGCCTACCAGGACATCTTCCCGACCGAGGGACGAGTGCTGGACCTGGCGTGCGGGCCGGGGCTGGCCAGCGTATGGCTCGCCCGTCGCGGCATGGAGGTCTGGGGCGTCGACGTCTCGCCGACGGCCATCGACCACGCGCGCGATCTGGCGGCGCGCAGCGGCGTCGGCGATCGCTGCCGCTTTGACGTCGTCGACCTCGACTCCGGCCTGCCTGCGGGCCCGCCCGCCGATGTCGTTGTGTGCCATCGGTTCCGGGACCGCCGGCTCGACCAACCGATCATCGAGCGACTGGCGCCCCGTGGGCTGCTGGCGATCTCGGCGCTGAGTGTCGTCGGTGCCGACCCGGGACCGTTTCGGGTGACGCCAGGGGAGTTGACGACCGCGTTCGCTCAGCTGGACGTCATCGCTTCGGGTGAAGGGGACGGCGAAGCGTGGCTGCTGGCCAGGAAACCTTAGCCGGTTTCGCCCTGCGCGTCGTCGCCTTTCCGAGCGTGGATAGGAGCTTCAGCTAAGGCCCTTCACTTCCTGCCGCGGGGCGATGGGATCTGACTGGTACTCTAATCCCATGGAGGCTGTCATCGATTCCGGCGGGCGTGTTGTTTTGCCCAAGCAACTTCGTGATGCATTGGGCCTGGCGCCCGGTACGAAGGTCGATATCTCTGCCTACGGCGGTGGGATACAGATCATTCCCGGCGGGCGAACGGCACGACTTCGGCGGGATGAGGACGGGCGCCTGGTCGCCACAGCCGACACCGTGGTCACCGACGAAATGATGTTCGCGCTCATCGATTCAGGACGCCGTTGACGCCGGCGGGTGTCACAGCGGTCGACACAAGCGTTGCAGTGCCGCTCCTCATGACCTCCCACCCACAACACGCCATGGTTGCGAAGTGGGCCAAGGGGCGAACTCTTGGCCTTAGCGGTCATGCGCTGGTCGAAACATACTCTGTGCTCACACGCCTTCCTGGCGATGCGCGCGTGGATCCTAGTGATGCCGTGGCATTGCTCGACGAGAATTTCCACGAACCCCTACAGCTCGGTGCACGGGCCGCACGAGCCGCCCATCGCGAGTTGGCCCGACGCGGGATCTCCGGCGGCGCAACATATGACGGACTCGTTGCGTTGGCGGCTCGTGAACACGGCGTAGTCCTGGTCACCCGAGACGCGCGTGCCAGGTCGACCTACGAGGCACTCGGGGTGAGGACCGAAGTGTTGGCAGTCGATATTGCGCCGTGACGGCGTCTCAGTCGCGCCTGGGTCACTCCGATCGGGCACTATGGTGAAGTGCCGCTCTCTGAAACGACGCTGTTCGATATGGCCGGCGATCTGGTCTACGCCCGCGGCGAAGACTACGTCCGCTATGTCCGTGGACTGCGCATCACGCGCAGCAAGGCCTACGCGTCGATCCAGGCCAAGAATGTTTACACCGTTGAGCTCGACTGGTCCGGTCCGCTACCCGACGGAGTGTGCACCTGCCCACACAATGCCGACGGCAACTTCTGCAAGCATCTGGTCGCCGTCGGACTCGCCGCGATCGACAGCGGCCGTGGCAGCGTAGACGACGCTCCCACCCTTGGGCTGGAGGCAGTCGTAGAGGCCATGAGCGTCGACGAACTACGCCAGCTGGTTATGACGCTCGCACAACGCGACGACGGGGTGCGGCGCATGCTCGAGATTCGCGGCGCGACCGCCGTAGGCGACGACGCTCACGTGCAAGCCGAGTTGGAAACGTATGCGCGAAACACGCTGTCGTTCCGCGGGTTGATCGACTATCGACGTTCCTTCGAGGTCGCGCAAGCAGCCGGTGAAATGCTCGACGAACTCGAAGATTATCTCGACACCGGGGCGGCCGACGTCGCGCGGCCGGCATTGTTGCGCGCGGTCACCCGGCTGCGCAAGATCATGGAGCAGGCCGACGACTCCTCGGGCTCGATCGGTGACCAATGTCAACGGGCCGCCGACCTCTACGCACGGGCCTGCCGGCTGGGCAGCCCGGACCCGGTCAAACTCGCGACGTGGCTGGTGAAGTTCCGGGCGGACTCGCCGGGGTGGCCGAACGTCGTGCTGGCAGACTTCGTCGACGCGTTCGACGATCAGGCCCTCGAGACCTACCGCCGCGCGGTGGCCGCGCTGGACCGCAAGCTCGCAGATGGTAACCAATGGGGGCGATTCGACGTCGACGCCATGCTGCTGGAGCTTGCCGACCACGACGGCGACGTCGACCGGGCCGTCCAGTTGCTCAACGAGCGGGAACACCCACAGTATGGGGCGATCATCGACCGGTTACGTGCCGCCGGGCGCGTCGACGAGGCGGTGGCATGGATCGACCGCGCTGTTGCCGAGGGACGGATCTCCAGCCACGGTGGTGGAAACGCATATTGGTTGAGTCCCGACGACGTCGCCGCGACGTACCAGGGACTGGGTCGAATCGACGACGCCGTCGCCGTCCTTCGTGCGGACTTCGTTCGGCAACCGTCTGTCCAGACCTACCGTGTCCTGATGGATTTCGCAGCCCGTGTCGACCGCGCCGAGACCGAACGCGGGTGGGCGTTCGATCACGCGCGCGAACTGGCCTCAGACCGCTTCGCCGCCGGCGCGGTCCTGGTTCAGCTCCATCTGAGCGAGGGTGACGTCGACGCCGCCTGGCAGGCCGCCGACCGGTACGGACCGGGCTGGGCGTGGCGGGAGTTGGCCGACCGCGGCGCCGAAGCCCGGCCGGTGGCCGCCGCGGACCTGTACCGGCCGGAGCTGGAGAAGGACCTGCATCATCCCAACTCCAAGCTTTATCCCGATATCGCCGCGAGGCTGGCGACGATGGCGCACCTCTACGAAAAGGGCGGCCGCAGCAACGACTTCGCGTCGTTCATCGCGCAGATCCGCCAGGACTACGGAAGGCGACCGTCGTTGATGAAAGCACTGGACGCCAAGGGACTTTGAACGTCGCGCCGAGTGGCCGGTTATTCGACGAAATATGCCAAAAGGCGTGCGGTAATTAGCCACTCGGCGAGTCGTCGAGCCTGACAACACCGTCGCGCCACGTGTCGAGCACGTCCTCGACACGCGTATACACCTGTGCGCGAGCCGATTCACGGTCATATCCGGACATGAGCAGGTCGTCGTAGTCGGTGTCGACATGGCGCACCGACGCCGCGACGGCAAGCCGTACCGCATCGGGGTCCAACGACCGCCCCGCCGCGCTTCGCCCGACCCGTCCGCTACCGCGTGCCGCGGCGTGCATCGCGATCGCCTCGGCGCGCTCGGCCGGGCAACCCGGAAACTGCTGGCGAATGGCCTCGGCGAACTCACCGCGAAACTGCGCATCCTCCTCGGCCCGACGATTCTGATCACGTTCCCTGCGACGGGCACGCGCGTCCGCGTCGGACAGACACTCCTGCGCCGCCTGCTCGACGGCCGCCGGTTCCACCAAAACCCCTTGCCGCTCATACCGTTTGCGCCGTGTACTCCAGCGCACGACCACCGCCGACAGCCGGCTGGCCTTGCGTGCGCGACGCGTCAATGCCGCGTCACCGGACGGCAGGAACTCCAGGTGGCCGAGATCGGCGCAATCCAGGCACAGCGCTCCGGCCTTGTCCTTTAGGAGTAAGCCGCCGGGCTGGTTGCACGAATCGCACGTCCAGGCGTTGTGCGGCGAGATCACCACGATCTCCTGAGGCCGCTGGCGTGGGCGCTCGGAGACGGGGTCGGGCCCGTAGGCCGGCATCCAGTGGGTGCGGTAGGCGCGGTCGAGCTCGGGATCATCGTCATCGGTGAATCGCAGGTCGCGGTAGTAGTCCTCGGATGGCCTCAGCTCACGATCTCGGGCCCACTGCTGTAACGCGGCCAGCCCGGCGGCGACCTTGTCCGCGTCGACTCCCATGCACCGGCCGAGCACCGGAACCCGGCCGCGCTCCCACTGGTCGACGTTCGACTGCGCGAGCCACCCGAGGCCGACGAGTATGTCGATGGGCCGGACGAACCCCTGCTCGGCCATCGTTGCCTCGGCAATTCGCGCGACCCGGGTCTGAAGATTCGCCATGGTGCAGGCTGGCTACTGTGCCGGTCCGTTATGGCCCTGATCGGTGATGATGCTCTGAAGAAGGTCGACGATCCGTTGTTGCCCAGCGGCCATCACGTCGAACCTCCCGCGCATCTCCGGGAAGCCGTTGTCGGCGTGGGAGCGGAGGTCGGCGAAGTCCTGTCGCACGGCATTGAAACTCGCGGTGGTTGCCCGGCGGAAGTTCTGAATTTCGCCTCGGAACTCGCTGACATCGCGGTCGGCGGCCCCGGCGAGAACACGGGCGGCCGCCGCGTCCTGCTCGCTGGCGCGCACCCGGCCGGTCAGGTCGTGCACCTGCGCTTCGAGCGCGCTAACGCGTGATTCGAGGTCCCCGGACTCCACGTGTCGAGCTTAGCGGTGCTCTCCGACAACGGAATCACTATTTTCGTCCGGCTAAAGCCCGGCCTTCGGTCGCCTCGACGGCATGGCCACAACAGCCCTCAGTGCAATCTCGCCCGTAGCACGCTTTCGAGCACATCCACCCAGGGCTATTGCCCCGCGGCCACCAACGAACCCAACTGAACGTCCGGATTGTCGCGTTGGAAGCCCTCCAGCCGCCACGGGGTGGAGAACAGCACCAGCATCACCCCGTCGGTGCGGGTGAGCACTTCGGCCGACACCTGCTTGGCCATGAAGTCGGCGTCCGCTGGGTCGACCACCCGTGCCACTTGATACGGCAGTGACTCCAGTGAGATCGGGGCGCTGAGCTCGGTCGCCATCCGGTGCGACGCCACCTCGAACTGCATGGGGCCGACGGCGGCGAGCACCGGGGCCTGCTCACCGCGCCGGTCCGAGCGCAGGACCTGGACCACGCCCTCCTGCTCCAACTGCTCGATACCCCGCCGGAACTGCTTGTGCTTGCTCGGATCCTTGCACCGCGCCACCGCGAAATGCTCCGGCGAGAAGCTCGGAATCGGCGGATACGCCACCGGCTCATCGCGATACAACGTGTCCCCTGGCCGCAACACCGCCGCGTTCGCCAACCCGATGACATCCCCCGGCCACGCGGTATCCAACGTCGACCGCTGCTGCCCGAACACCGACTGCGCATACTTCGTGACGAACGGCTTACCGGTCGCCGCGTGGGTGAGCACATCACCACGCTCGAACGTGCCCGACACCACCCGCGCATACGCGATGCGATCCCGGTGCGCCGAGTCCATACCCGCCTGCACCTTGAAAACGAAAGCGCTGAAAGCTGATTCGGTGCTGCGATGCACCCCGTTGACATCCACCGCGCCCGCCGGCGCCGGCGCGAGTTCGACGAGTACATCCAGCAGCTGGTTCACGCCGAAATTCAGCGCCGCCGACGTGAACAACACCGGAGACGCTGTGCCACTGAGGAACTCGTCGCGTTCGTAATCGGCACCGTCGGCGGACAGCAGTTCGGACTCCTCCACCGCGGTATCCCAATCGGCGCCGGCCGCAGCGTTGGCGTCGACGGCGGCGATGTGCTCTTCCGGAGCCGCCTTGGCCCCGCCCGCGGTGCGGGTGAACCGGATGAAGTGACCGCGGCGGCGGTCCATCACGCCCTTGAAGTCCCCGGCGATACCGACCGGCCAGGTCAGGGGAGTGGGACGCAGGCCGATCCGCTCCTGGATCTCGTCCATCAACTCCAGGGCGTAGCGGCCCGGCCGGTCCCACTTGTTGATCACCGTGATGATCGGAATCCCCTGATGCCGGCACACCTGAAACAGCTTCAGCGTCTGCGGCTCAAGACCTTTCGCCGCATCCACCAACATGACCGCGCAGTCGACAGCGGTCAGCACCCGGTAGGTGTCCTCGGAGAAGTCGGCGTGGCCGGGGGTGTCGAGCAGGTTGATCACGCAGTCGCGGTACGGGAACTGCAGCGCCGTCGACGTGATCGAGATGCCCCTGGCCTTCTCCATGTCCTGCCAGTCCGACACCGTGGCGCGCCTACCTGCCTTGCCGTGCACCGCGCCCGCCTCGGTGATGGCTTGCGCATGCAGGGCCAACGCCTCGGTCAGCGTGGACTTACCTGCGTCGGGGTGGCTGATTACGGCAAACGTTCTACGTCGGGCGGCTTCGGCGGCGATACGGCGAGTTGCCGAAGCGGGCGCCAGGGTATTTTCTGTCATCTCTGCAGCGATGATACGAGCTATCTGTCGGCTATCCGCCGCGCGACCTCGCCGTAGCGCTCGATGCGCTCGGGATCGGCCAGCGCGTTGTACAACACGAGGCGGGTCGCCAGCCCGGTGTACTTCTCAACCAGCGCGTCGGCCAACCCATCCCACGTCGACTCCGTGGCGAACCGAGCGATGTGCTCGTCGGTGATCTGTGCCGCCATCCCCTTGAAGTCGCCGGCCTTCTGCTTCTCGCGGATCCGCGCCGTCGTCCCCTCGAAGCCCGCCTCGTCCCAGATGAACGCGTAGTTCGGCGTGCTGCCGTAGAAGCTCATGCTCGCCCGGACCAGCTCACGCTCGCGATCGCGTTCCGCGTCGCTGTCACCCACGATCGTCATCACCGGAACGATCACCGCGACGTCATCGGGCGATCGGCCCGCCTTCTCCGCCCCTACCGCGATGTTCGGCACCACGTGACGCCACATGTAGCCCGGCTCGCCGAGCGGATGTACATGCACCCCGTCGGCCACTTCACCGGCCATCCGCAACATCCACGGATTGACAGCCGCCACATCGACTTTCGGGTCCGGCGCGTCGATCGGCCCGGGGCTCCACTGGGGCGTGATGAAGTCCAGATCGTAGAACTCGCCGTGGTGGTCCAGCGTGCCGGTCCGAAACGCCGCGAAGCACGCCTTGACGGCCAGCACGTAGTCGCGCAGCCGCGGGCCCGGCCGCTCGAACTCCACCCCGTAACGCCGCACCACGTGCGTGCGCACCTGCGTGCCCAGGCCCAGCCGAAACTTGCCGCCCGTCGACTCGGCCAGCTCCCACGCCGTCGCCGCCGTCACGAACGGGCTGCGCGGAAACGCGACAGCCACCCCCGTCGACAGCTCCAGACCCGGCGCCGCCTGCGACGCCACCGCGACGTTGAGATATGCGGTGCGCCCGGTTTCGGTGAACAGCAGACCCGAGAAACCCGCCTGCTGCGTGCGCCTGGCGAGGTCGCCGGTCTGTCCCAACGGCTGCGGGGTCGTCATCGCGTCGACAAACATGGATCGGACGCTACGGGTTAAGCTCGGACCATGGAACTACTACGCAACGTAGTTGTACTGCTGCACATCGTCGGCTTCGCCGTGACCTTCGGCGCGTGGGTCGCCGAGGCGGCCGCACGACGGTTCCGCATCGCCCGCCCGATGGACTACGGGCTGCTCCTCTCGCTGCTCACCGGGCTCGTCCTGGCCGCGCCCTGGCCCGCGGGCATCGAACTGAACTACCCGAAGATCGGCGTGAAGCTCGTCCTGCTCGTGATCCTCGGCGGGCTGCTCGGTATGGGCAGCGCACGGCAGAAACGCACCGGCGAAGCCGTGCCGCGCCCGGTCTTCGTCGCCGTCGGCGTGCTGTCGTTCACCGCGGCGGCCGTCGCCGCGCTCTGGTAGGCCGCATCCGTCCGGGGACGGTGTGGTGGTCCGCCGAATCCGGACCGGGCCGGAATCGACCAGAACAGCACATATCTCAACGCATACCGTTATTTTTACTAGCAGAATGCGTTAAATTCCAGCAGTGGGGGGGTGTGGTATGACGGATCAGTTCCTGGAACCTCAGCCGACGAAGGCCGAGCTCGCCATCTCGAAAGGCTGGGTCCAGGGCGTCGCGCTCGTCATGATCTTCGGCTTCACGGTCATGGGCATCCTGGCCGCCAGGACCTATACCGACTCGATGCCCCAACCCCAACGGGTGGTCGGCCCGGACGGCCAGACCCTGTTCACCGAACAGGACATCACCGCCGGACAGCAGATCTTCCTGCGCCGCGGCCTGCAGCAGTACGGCTCGGTGATGGGCCACGGCGGCTATCTCGGGCCCGACTACACCGCGGAGTACCTGCGGTTGTCCGCCGACCACGTCGGCCAGCAGCTGCGCGACCGCGGCGTGCAGGACCCCACCGCCGCCGTCGCGGAGATGATGCGCACCAACCGCTACGACGAGTCCACCGGCACACTGCAGTTCACCGCCGAGCAGGCCCGCGCCTTCGATGCGATCCAAGCCCACTACGCCGACATCTTCGGCACCGACTCCACCGAATACGGCCTGATTCCGCGCGTCATCACCGACCCGCAGGAAATCAAGGAGCTGACCGCGTTTTTCGCGTGGACCTCCTGGGCGGCCGCCGCTGAACGCGAAGGCCACGCCTACTCCTACACCAACAACTGGCCACCCGAACAGCGGGTGAACAACACCCCGACGGCCGACATCCTGGTCTGGTCGGCGATGTCGCTGATCGCGCTGCTGGCCGGGCTCGGCGCGCTGTTCGCCCTCTACGGCCGGTGGAGCCGCAGGATCGGTTGGCATGCAACAGAAACCCCGTCGTTGCGGTTCCGCCAACCCGGCGAAGTCCAGATCACCCCGTCGCAGAAGGCGACGGCCTGGTTCTTCCTCGTCATCGCGGCGCTCTTCCTCGGCCAGTCGCTGCTGGGCGGCGCCATCGAGCACTACCGCGCCGACCTGAGCGACTTCTTCGGTATCGACCTGGCCCGCCTCCTGCCGTTCAACCTGGCGCGCACCTGGCACGTGCAGCTGTCGCTGCTGTGGACGGCGGGAGCGTTCCTGGCCGCCGGAATCTTCTTGGCGCCCATCATCTCCGGGCGTGAGCCGCGACGGCAGTCCTGGCTGGCCTACGCGCTGCTGGGCGCGCTGGTGGTCGTCGTCGGCGGCACCGTGGTGGGCACCGCGCTGAGCACGTTCGGCGTGGACTGGGCCAAGGGCTCGATCTTCTTCGACCAGCAGTGGGAGTACCTCGACCTGCCGAGGTTCTGGCAGATCCTGCTCGTTCTCGGGCTGTTCATCTGGATCGCCATCGTGTTCCGGTCGATTCGGTCGCGGCTGAAGACCGAGAGCAAGTTCAACATGCCGTGGCTGTTCTTCTACGCCGGTCTGTCCATCCCCGCGTTCTACGCGGTTGGCCTGCTCGCAGGCACCGAAACACATCTCACGGTCGCCGAGTTCTGGCGGTTCTGGGTGGTGCACCTGTGGGTCGAGGACTTCCTCGAGCTGTTCACCACGGTCATGGTCGCCTACATCTTCGTGATGCTGGGTG
The DNA here is from genome assembly GCF_053483195.1 of Mycolicibacterium sp. XJ2546. Taxonomy (NCBI): domain Bacteria; kingdom Bacillati; phylum Actinomycetota; class Actinomycetes; order Mycobacteriales; family Mycobacteriaceae; genus Mycobacterium; species Mycolicibacterium sp. XJ2546. The sequence continues at coordinate 25,139 of NZ_JBEFRW010000021.1, forward strand.
TGGTGCGCCGCAAGATCGCGATCCAGCTGATCTTCCTCGACGTCATCCTCTACTCGATGGGCGGCGTCATCGGCACCATGCACCACCTGTACTTCTCCGGAACCCCGGTGGAGCACATGGCCCTTGGCGCGTTCTTCTCGGCGCTGGAGGTCATTCCGCTGACGTTCCTGACGGTCGAGGCGTGGACGTTCCTGCAGCTGGGCTCGCGACAGCAGTCGCGCAGCAGCGCGCCGTTCCCGCACCGGTGGGCGGTGCTGTTCCTGGTCTCGGTCGGCTTCTGGAACTTCGTGGGCGCAGGCGTATTCGGCTTCCTGATCAACCTGCCGATCGTGTCCTACTACCAGATCGGCACGGCGCTGACCGCCAACCATGCGCACGGCGCGATGATGGGCGTCTACGGGATGCTCGCCGTCGGCCTGGCGCTGTTCGCGTTGCGCTACGTCATTCCGCCGGAACGATGGCCGGACAGACTGGCGAAGATCTCGTTCTGGTCGTTGAACATCGGGCTGGCGTGGATGGTGTTCGCCACGCTGTTGCCGCTCGGCGTGCTGCAGCTGTGGCATTCGGTGAACGACGGCTACTACGAGGCCCGCACGTTGGGCTACATCACCGAGCCCGGCAACGCGGTGTTGGAGTGGTTGCGCATGCCCGGTGACTTCCTGTTCATCATCGGCGGGGTGCTGCCATTCCTCTGGATCACCTGGCTCGGTGTGCGTTACGGCATCAAGGCGAGGACGCACACGCTGCCACCGGAGACCCTGTTCGTCGAGGAGCACGCCGAGGCCGAGGAGGACCGCACCGGGTTGGCCGCCACCGGAACTGGAACCGGCGGCGGCGCGGCCTCGCGCTATGCCTCCGATCGGCGTCCGCCGGCGCCCGACGACCGTGACACCGAGGCCAGCCCGTGATCGCGGGTATGCAGGCCGCCACCTTTCTGGTGATGGGCTACGCCGCGGTGCTGGTCGCAATCGCCTACGGCATCGACACATTCGCCCGGCGCGCGGCGGCCAAGGTCGAACAGCACCGCAACGGACCGTTCGTCTACCACGACGACCACGACGCCTGGCAGTGCCCCGAGGACCAGTGGTTGTGGCCCACCTCCTTTGACCCCGACAACCGGGTGATGCGCTACCGCGGCACCCCGTCGATCTGCAACGCGTGTCCGGTCAAGGACACCTGCACCACCTCGCAGGACGGCCGCGAGGTGAGCCGCGCGATCGACAGCTGGCCCGCATCGGAGGCCGCGCGGTTCCACCGCGGAATTGCCTGTGCGGTCAGCGCAATCGCGCTCATCTGGCCGCTGGCCATGGCGCTTGCCGCTGACACCGCACCCGAGGCGCTGCTGTTGGTGGGCACGGCGGTGCTGGCGGGGCTGGTGTCGCTGCCGCTGTGGTCGCATTTGCGCCGCACCCCGGCGGTACCCGAGGGTGTGGTGTTCCAGTCCCTCGACGATAACCTCGAAGAGCGAAACCGGTTGGCCGAAGCAGAAGTACGTCGCCGCACCACGTATGCATCGGATCGACGGGAGCCGCACGGATGAGCGCATGGGCGGTGGTCGTGGTCTTTTTGGCCGTGGTGGTGGTGGCGGTCGGGGTCGCGTCGGTGCGCATCATCAAGGAGTACGAGCGCGGTGTGGCGTTCCGCCTCGGCCGGCTGCGTGGGCCGCTCGGGCCGGGAATCATCCTCGTGCTGCCGGGGATTGACAAACTCGTCCGCGTCGACCTGCGCACGGTGACGCTGACCATCCCGCCGCAGGAGGTCATCACCCGCGACAACGTCACCGCCCGCGTCAACGCCGTCGTGCTGTTCCGGGTGACCGACCCGACGAAATCGGTGATGGCCGTGGAGAACTTCGCGGTTGCCACCTCCCAGATCGCGCAGACCACCCTGCGGTCGGTCGTCGGCCGCGCGGACCTCGACACACTGCTGGCCCACCGCGCCGACCTCAACGAGGACCTGGCCGCCTCGATTGCCAAACAGACTGAGCCGTGGGGCATTCGGGTCGACGTGGTGGAGATCAAGGACGTCGAGATCCCCGAGATGATGCAGCGCGCGATGGCCCGTGAGGCCGAGGCCGAACGGGAACGACGCGCCAAGGTGATCAGCGCGCACGGTGAGCTGCAGGCGTCGACCGAGCTGCGCGACGCCGCGATCACCCTCAGCGAGAGCCCGGCGTCGTTGCAGCTGCGCTATTTACAAACGCTGCTCGAACTCGGCGCCGACCAGAACTCCACCGTCGTCTTCCCCATTCCGATCGACATCGTTCGCCCGTTTCTCGAAGCCGGACAGCACGCAGCCGGTGCGGGCGAGGGCGTCTCGCACATCAGAAGAGTGAGGTCCGATGACTAACACCCCACCCGAACCCGAATCGATCGACGAATCCGGGCGCCCGGTCGTGCTCGAGCCCACCCCGCCGGGGATGTGGCAGGCGCTGCTGGGGTTGGCCGTCGCGGTGCTGGCTCCGCTGTTCGGCTTCCTGGTCGGCGGCATGGTCGGCGTCGGGGAGAGCGGCGACGCCGTTGATCCGATGTTCTTGTCGCTGTTCACCGGGATCGTGATCGGTGGCATCGCCCTGCTGGTGGCGTTCGCCGGCGGGGCGCGGTGGTGGCGGCACCTGCACCGCCACGGCGAGGCCTAACCCGCGGGTACCGGGAGCGCGGGCGGGAGTGCCGGCGGCAGCATGGGCGCTCCGGGCAGCGGCGGCGGTGGGGGTGGCGGCGGCGGAATCGGCGTCGTGAGGATCCGCACCAAATCCGGTTTCATCGCCTGCAATTGGGCACCCCAGTAGCCCCAGCTGTGCGTGCCGTTGGGCGGGAAGTTGAACACCGCGTTGCGGCCACCGGCGGCCAGGTACGTCTGTTGGAACTCCTTGTTGGTGCTCAGCGTGATGTTCTCCAGGTATTGGGCGCTGAACTGGGTGCCGAAATCCCCGCCGGCATCCAGATCGCTGGTGGCGCCGTTGCCGCAGTACACCCACAGCGCGGTGCGGTGGGCCACCAGCCGGTTGATGTTGAGCATCGGGTCGTTGCGCTGCCACGCCGGGTTGGTCGGCGGACCCCACATGTCGACCGCCTCGAAACCGCCGGCGTCTTTCATCGCGAACCCGATCAGCGTGGGCCACAACCCCTTTGACGGGTTCAGGTAGCCCGACAGCGACCCGGCGAAGATGAACTGCTGCGGATACCACGCCGCCAACGTCAACGCCGCACCACCCGACATCGACAACCCCACAACCGCGTTGCCCCGCGGATCCTGACCCCTGTTGGCCGCCAACCACGTCGGCAACTCCCGCGTCAGGAACGTCTCCCACTTGTAGGTGACGGTGCCGTGGGTGCCTTTGGCCGGGGCATACCAGTCGCTGTAGAAGCTGGACTGCCCGCCGACCGGCATCACCACCGAGATGCCCGACTCGTAGAACCACTCGAACGCCCCGGTGTTGATGTCCCAGCCGTTGAAATCCTCCTGGGCGCGCAGGCCGTCGAGCAGGTACACCGCATGCGGCCCGCCGCCCTGGAACTGCACGAGGATGTCGCGGCCCATCGACGGCGACGGCACGCGCAGCATCTCCACCGGCAGGCCCTCACGCGAATACGCCGACGCCTGCGGCGCGACGACCAGAGCCGCCATCGTCACCGCGGCGGCCATCACCGCGCCCATCCGGCGCACGGCACGCCCCAACCCGTTCGTCACCGCGCGAAACTAACAGCAGCGCCGCCGGTGTCGTCGCCCCCGCGCGGGGAGTGATCAGCTTGTTACCGAAAATGATGCTATGGGCGAGATTGCAGCCACGGCTGTGATGGAGGTCCAACAGCCCTGACGTCAATCTCGGTCCTAGCACGCCAACGCGGACCTACCTACCGCACGGCGATGAACGGGCTCATCACGTCGTGCACGAACTGCACCACGTTGGTCTGCGGGTTGTCATCGGGAAAGCTCACCGTGGCAAGGATGTCGGCGCCTTCGTTGATGAAGTTGGTGTCCGCGCGGTCCTGGTGCGACGACGACGTCACCAGGATGATGCCCGACGTGTCCGCCTCCTTGGCCAGCGGCACCGAGAACCGGGCGTTCTGCACCGTGCTGTTGGCCCGGTCCTCCACGATGATCCGATGGGGCGGGAAGCCCAGCAGCGTCAGCATCCTGCGCATCTGCGCGGCTTCGGTGACACCGCTGCGCGGGTTGCCGCCGGTCACGATGACCGGCGACTGCGGGAAGAACTGCGCCACGGTCAGGCCCATCAGCACGCGACGACGCAACACCGGGCGCATGGTGCCGTTCGGATGGAGGCCGTACCCCAGAATGACGATCGCCGGCTTGGAGAAGTCCTTCGCTGCGGCCGTCGGCTGAGCCTGCGCCACAGCTGGCGTGAACTCCCCGACGACGACGGCGACTGACAGTACTAGCGCTGCAAGAGCGGCACCCCAGCGACGACGCACACGGCCTCCCCGACTCCGAAACGGTGTTACGTCAAGATCATCGTCGGGTCGCGCCGAGACGTTACGGCACCCTCCGACGGCGCAGCGCCGTCGCCGCCGTGGCACCGACCATCGCCGCGGCCACCACCGCCGTCGTCGACAACACCGTGCTGTCGCGCTGAGCCGCCCCGATGGCGATCGCCACCAGCGCCCACAACACCCCGACCACATAACCCGGCGTTCCGCGCAGCATCCTCGTCAACCCGACCGCGAACGCCGCGGCCGCCACCAACACCACCAGCTGCCACCACACCACCGTGGCCGGCGCCCCGCTGTCGATCAGCGCCGCGGTGACGTTCGCGAACACCGCGATGCTGCTCCACCCCAGATACAGCCCGAACGTCGCGGTCGCCAACACCGCCAGCCACCGCTGACACGTCAGGTCGTGGCGGCGCCGCACCAACAGCCGCATGATGTGGACCAACGCCGCCACCATCACCGCGAACACCACGACGCTGACCCACAACCAGCCCTGCGCCGCCACCAGCAGCCACCCGCTGAACCCGACGAACACCACGCTGGCGTCGACCAGCACGGCCGTCTCCCACCACGATCCGAGGCCGTAGCGCAGCACCGCCAGCATCGTTGCCGCGCTCAGCAGTGTGATCAGCGTGATCAGCGCCTGGTTGGCGGCGTCCGAGCCCGCCGCGGCCCGGCTGATGAACGGCGCGGCCAACTGGCACAGCGCCAACACCGCGGCGATCCACCGCCACGTCGTCACCCGCACCGAGTTGCGGCTCGGCGCGGGGCTGGTCGCGTTGGTCAACTCGGCAGGATTCCCACCCGTTCCAGCACACCGCGCACGCCCCGCTTCGTCGGCTCAGGTGCTCTGCGCGATACGTACGGCCACGGGTTGTTGCGCTCCGGAATCGATACCGCCCGTGCTTGTTTGAGTTCCATACGCAAGTGCTGGCGCAGCTCGTGCAGCGCGGGATCGGTCCACCGGTTCTGCGCCTCGGCCGGATCGGCGTCCAGGTCGTACAGCTCCCACTGGTCGTCGAGCGGCTCGCTGCGATAGGTCTCGCCGCCCACCCCGCTGGCCGTCAGGTGCCGCACCCCCGGCTCCGTCCACGTCCCCGGATCGTCGAACGTGCGCACCAGCTTCCACAGGTGGCCCTCGCCGCCGGCCACGTCGTCGACGCGCAGCACCAGGCCCTCGAAGTTCGATCCGACATACGCGGGCACCCGGATCCGCAGCGGCGCAGGCGGTTTCACTGTCTGGTTGAGCCGCCGCGCCAGTCCCGAGGCCAGCGTGTCACCCTCGAGGACGTTGTCGCGCGTCATCAGGTACACCGCCCGCGAGTTGTCGGCCTGCTCACCGTCGACCACCGGCATGAGGTCGCGGCCCGGCAGCGGATGCACCTCGCTGAACGTCTCCGCCAACTTGGCCGCCGCCGCGTCCACGTCGACCCCGGCCGCCCCGAGCAGCGTCGGCACGATGTCCACGTGCGACGTCGGCGCCGACACCGTCCGCGCGTCCGTCGCCTGCTCACCGATGCGCGCGACGACGAACGGCACCCGCGTCGCCTCGTCGTAGAGGTTGAACCACTTCTGGTGCAGGCCGCCGTGCGCGCCGAGCAGATCGCCGTGATCCGACGTGCGCACCAGCACCGCGTTCTGTGAACCGCCCTGCGTCACCGCGCGTCGCACCCGGTCGATGGGGGTGTCCACCTCGGCGTGCAGCCGGTAGTACAGATCACGGTAGGTCTGCGCATTCTTGGTGTACACCCGCTCGATCGCGGGCGCGACGCCGTAGCCCGAGTAGTACGACTCACGGTAGGCGATCTGCGCGGCCGGCTTGGTCGACAGGTCCTCGTGCGCGGTGGGCGCCTCCGGTATCGGCGGCGGATCCAGCGGCGACGGATACAACGGGTTGTTGCGCGCCCACACCGGAAACAGCACGATGTCGTGCGGGTTGACGAAGCTGGCGACCAGCAGGAACGGGCGCAGCGCCTCGGGATCTCCTGCGCGACGCCGCGCATAGCGGTCCATCAGCCACGCGACGACGCGGTCGGCGATCAGCGGGTCACGCCGGATACCCGCGTTGGCCAGCGGCGCCCCGTGCGGTTCCGGGCCGACCCAGCCCGAAAAGCCAAACGGGTCAAGGGGATCGGCGTCCAGGTACTGCTGCACGGCGTTTTGGTCGATGACGCCGTCTTCGTCGTTGGTCGCCAACGGTTCGCCGGTCGCCGGGTCGTGCAGGTCGGCGTGCGAGATGTGCCACTTGCCGTCGTAGTGGGTGTCGTAACCGGCGGCGCGGAACCAATTGCCCAGCGTGGGCACCTCGCCTTGCCGCAGCCAGCGCATCCGGGTGTCGTCGTACACCTTGCCGATGCCGTCGGTCTGGGTAACGCCGTGCAGGTCGGGGTACTGCCCGGTGAAGATCGTCGGACGGCTGGGCACGCACGCCAGCGAACCGGTGTAGTGCCGGCCGAAGCTGACGCCATGTTCGTCGAACCACTTGCGGCCGTGCAGGGTTCGGTCGCGCCACGCCCGCACCTCGGGCGTCTCGTAGGGCGGGATCGCACGCTCCTCGTCGGTCATGATGATGACGATGTCGGGTTTAGACACGTGCGTTCTCCAATCGTTGAGCCAGTCCGGCCAGCATCGAGTCGGACTGTCGGGCCAGCACCCGACACAGCACGCGTTCGGCGAGTTGCTGGTCGACGCGCGAGCCGATTTCGACGGTGCTGGTCAGCGTCACCGTGGTCGAGGAACCCGCGGCCTGCAGCGTCCAGCGGTTGGTGAGCGCACCCAGCCGGTTGGGCAGGCCCTCGATGTCGTAGGCCAGCGTGTGCGGCGGGTCGAACTCGGTGATGCGCTCGACCAGCGTTTCGCGCCCGACCTGCAGGCGCCGCGTGGTGCCGACCGGTTCGACTCCGCTGATCAGGATGCACGAGTGCTCGACGTTGTCGGCCCACGTGCTGATCGCGCCGAAATCGGCCAGTACGTCCCAGATTTCCTTGATCGGCGCCGCGATGGTACGGGTGCGGTCAGTCGTTGCCACGGCTACCAATATCGCATGTGTTCTTGACGACCGCCCCGTCTTTAACGATCAGCACCAAGTTCTTGCCGGAGTCGCCGAGCACGCTGAGGTCGGCCAGCGGGTTCCCGTCGACCAGCAGCAGGTCAGCCCACGCGCCCGCGGTGACCTCGCCGAGCCGAGCGGACTTGTACGGATCGCGTTCACCGGCCAGCCGGAACAGCTCGGCGTTGCCCGACGTCACCATCTTCAGCGCCTCGGCGTTGGTGTAGTACTCGCCGAGCCGCACCATCATGTCGCTCTGCCGCGCGTCGTGCTCCGGCTCGAACAGCAGGTCGGTGCCCCAGGCGGTTTTCACGCCGTGCTTTTTCGCCCAGTCATAGACCTGCACTGTACCGCCGCAGATTTCGCGGTTCTTGGCCGCGCTCTCCTCGTTGATGAAGCCGTGGTCGTGTTCCTCGAACGGCTGCATCGACAGCCACACGTCGCGCTCGGCGAGCAACGCGACCGTCGCCTCGTCGGCGAGATGGCCGTGCTCGATGGACTTCACCCCCGCCTCCACTGCCCGGCGGATACCTGCGACGTTGTAGACGTGGGTGGCCACGTAGGTGCCGTAGTCCTCGGCGGCCATCACCGCGGCTCGCAGTTCGGCCTCGGTGAACTGCAGCGTGTAGAGCGGGTCGTACAGCGAGGCCGCCCCGCCGCCGGCCATCAGCTTGATCTGCGACGCGCCCAGTTTCAGCTGTTCGCGCACCGCGGCCAGGACCCGGTCGGGGCCGTCGGCCACCCGCATGAAGCCGATCTGCTCGGCTCGAGACTCCTTGCCGCCCAACGCTGTCGGCGTCTGATACACCCAGCCGAAGTCGCCGTGTCCGGCCGTCTGGGAGAGCGCCGCCTGACTGGGGTAGATGCGCGGGCCCAGCGCGAGGTCGGCGTCGATCACCTTCTTGATGCCCGCGGTGTCGCCGGCCATGTCGCGCACCGTGGTGAACCCGCGCAGCACGATGTCCTTGGCTTTGGCCAGCGACATCGCGGCGAGCTGGGTCTGTGACGCCATGACGAAGTCGATCAGCGTGTTTGCCATCCCGACGAGGTGCACGTGCGCGTCGGTCATGCCGGGCATCAAGGTGCGGCCGTTGCCGTCGATGACGTCGGCGACGTCGTCTTCGCTGATCGGGGAGGTCTCGACCGCGGCGATGGTGTGGCCGTCGACCAGCACATGCCCGGAGGTCAGGCGGTCCGAGCGGCCGTCGAAAATCTCGACGTTCTTGATCAGCAGGCGTCCCATGCCCCCAAGCTATCAGCGATTTCGGCGCGCTAAAGGACGCTAGCGGGGCATTAGCGCGCCGAAATCACGCTGGCGACCAGGGCCGCGGTGACGTCGGCGGTCGACGCGGTGCCGCCGAGGTCGGCGGTGCGGGTCTGCGGATTGGCCAGCGTCGCCTCCATGGCGGCCAGTACGTCGGCGGCGGCCTGCGGGTGGCCGAGATGCTCGAGCATCAACGCCGCCGACCACACCGCGCCGACGGGGTTGGCGACGCCGCGGCCCGCGATGTCGGGGGCGGAGCCGTGCACCGGTTCGAACATCGACGGGTACTGCTTGGTCGGGTCGAGGTTGGCCGACGGCGCGATGCCGATCGACCCGGCGACCGCTGCGGCGAGGTCAGAGAGGATGTCGCCGAACAGGTTTGAGCCCACCACCACGTCGAACCGCTGCGGTTGCAGCACGAACTTCGCGGCCAACGCGTCGATGTGCTCGCTGTCGAACCGCACATCCGGGAACCGTTCGGCGCGTTCGGCGACCACTTCGTCCCAGAACGGCAGCGTGTGCACGATCCCGTTGGACTTCGTCGCCGACGTGACGTATCCGCGCCGGGTCTTGGCCAGTTCGAACGCGAAGTCGGCGATGCGGCTGACGCCGACGCGGGTGAACACCGACTCCTGTACCGCCATTTCGTCGGGGAATCCGCGGTTGAGGCGCCCGCCGATCTCGCTGTACTCGCCCTCGACGTTCTCCCGCACGACCACGAAGTCCACGTCGGCCGCTTGGCGCAGCGGGCTGGAGACGCCGTCGAACACCCGGATCGGCCGCAGGTTGACGTACTGCCGAAACGCCCGCCGGATCGGGATCAGCAGCCCCCACAGCGAGACGTGGTCGGGCACACCCGGCCAGCCGACCGCGCCGAGCAGGATGGCGTCGAAGCCGCCCAGGGTTTCGATGCCGTCGTCGGGCATCATCGCGCCCGCACGCTCGTAGCGTTGACAGGACCAGTCGAATTCGGTGTAGGACAACTCGATTCGGTGTTCGGATGCGACGGCATCGAGTACGGTGCGCGCCGATTCGATCACTTCCGAACCGATCCCGTCCCCGGGTATGACGGCGATAGAACTCATCCGCCCAAACCTAGCAGGCTCTTCCGCCACTTCCTCTTGCCGCCGAGTGTGGGGTCGTGTCACGCCAACCGGCGCCGGAGCGTGCGGGTAACCCACGTTCGGCGGTCAAGGTGTGGACAGGCGGCGGGCTAGGCCTGAGGCGCGCACCGCCCGCCGCTGGATCGCCGCGCGCACCGACGCCTCCGGGCCGACCACCCGCACCCGCCTCTTCGCCCGCGTCACCGCCGTATAGAACAGCTCGCGGGTCAACAGCCGCGAGTCCTCCGGCGGCAACAGCACCGTCACCTCGTCGGCCTGGCTGCCCTGCGACTTGTGGATCGTCATCGCGTGCATGGTCTCGACGTCGGCCAGCCGGCTGGTCGCGAACTCGACCCGCGACGTGCCCGCGATCACCGCCCGCAACACCCCGTCGCGCTGCACCGCAACGCCCGTGTCGCCGTTGTACAGGCCCAGCCCGTAGTCGTTGGCCGTCACCAGCACCGGCCGCCCGACGTACCAGTCCGACCAGATCGGCTCGCCGGTGCGCTCGGCCAGCCACCGCTCGACCTGATGGTTCCAGTACCGCACGCCGTACGGGCCGCGTCGATGCGCGCACAGCAACCGGTGCTCGTTCAACGTCGCCAACGCCGCGGAGTCGTCACCGAGTATCGCGGCCTGCCGAAGGCTAACCGCCCACGGCACCAACACCTTCCGCAGATGTTCGGCGGGTGCGTCGGTGTCGGCCCACTCGATGTGATCGCCACCTTCGCGCAGCACCTCGACGGCGGTGTCCGCGTCACCTGCCCGGATCGCCGGCGCCAGCGCGCCGATCGACTCGCCGAACCGGTGCGACGTCTTCAGCTCCGCGATCCGCGCGCCGCCCAGCCCGTCGACCAGGTCGGCCAGCACCGCGCCGGCCTCCACCGATGCCAGCTGGTCCGGATCGCCGACGAGGATCAGCCGCGCGTCCGGGCGCACCGCCTCCAGCAGCCGCGCCATCATCGTCAGCGACACCATCGACGTCTCGTCGACGACGATCACGTCGTGCGGCAACCGATTTGCGCGGTTGTGCCGGAATCGCGCCGACGTGTCCGGCCGGCTGCCCAGTAGCCGGTGCAGGGTTGTCGCCTGCAGACCTTCCAACGCGGAGCGGTCGGCCGCCGACAGCTTGTCGACCTCGGTCTGCACCGCTTCTTGCAACCGGGCCGCGGCCTTACCCGTGGGCGCCGCCAACGCGATGCGCAACCTGCTGCCGCCGGCCAACAACGCCAGCAGCCGCGCCACCGTCGTCGTCTTACCGGTGCCCGGACCGCCGGTCAACACCGTCAACCCTTGCGACAGCGCCACTTCGGCCGCGGCGCGCTGCTCCTCGAACCCGGCCGGAAACAGCCGGTCGACGTCCGCGGAGGCCCGGGTCGGCGTGGCCGAATACATCGCCAGGATGTCCTTGCAGACCTGCTCCTCCTCACGCCAGTACCGGTCGAGGTAGAGCAGATCGCCCTCGACGCGCAGCGCCACCCCGGTCAACGGGCTGGCCCGCACCGCCGCACCGAGCCCCTTCACCTCGACCTGCGCTTCGGTCGACGGCAGGTCCAGGCACACCGACCCACCCCGCAACGCGCGCACCAGCAGCGCGATCGCCAACGCCGCCCGCTCGTCGTTGTCGCCGGCCAGCATCGTCAGCCGTTGTGCCACATGCACATCCGACGATTCGATCAGCTCGGCGTCGGTGAACGTGCGCAGCAGACCTGTCGCGCCAAAAGCCCGTCGCCACCGGCCGCTCGTCATGCCAGCAGCTCCGACATCTCGACCGTCAGCGCCGCGGGCGGCCGCCAACTGAACACCCCCGCCGGATGCCCGTCGACCACCGGCGTGGACGGCCCGCACATCCCGCGCAGGAACAGGTACAGCACCCCGCCCAGATGCTGCTCCGGGTCGTATCCGGTCAGCCGCCATCGCAGAAAGCGGTGCAGCACAACGCTGTACAGCAGCGCCTGCAGCGGATAGTCCGTGTGCAGCATCGCCTCCACCAGCCGCGGCTGCCCGTAGTCCGCGGCGGTCAACGGCCGCGACGGGTCACCCAGCCAGTTCGTCTTGTAGTCGACCACCAGGTACCGGTCGTCGACGCGCAGCACCGCATCCACCGACCCCGACAGGTACCCCTTCAACGGCTGCCCGCCCAGCGCCGCGCCGGTCAGTCGCTGCGCGTACGACGCCAGCGGATCGTCGCCAGGCAGGTGCCGGCCCAACAGCTCGCCCACCGCGCGCAGCCGACCGCCGCCGAGCGGGAACTCGAAGTCCATCTCCCGCATCCGGTCGGCCAGCCCAATCTGCCGCAACGTGATCCCGGGTGCCAACGGGCCCAGCGGGGTGTCGTGCAGCGGGACCATCGCGGCCGCCAGGTCGTCGGCGGCGACGTCGACGGGCCACCACACCGAATGTTCTTCGATGCGGGCCTGCAATTCGGCGGCCAGATCGGGCGCCAACGGGTCGGCGTCCTCCAGCACCGCGTGCACCAGCGTGCCGAACTTCGCGCCGGCGGGCAGCTCGGCCATCGGCGACGGCACGTCGGCACCGACCGGCGAAGAGGTCAGCGGGATCTCGGCCACCTCGTCGTCGAGCTCGGCGATCTCCGGCTCGCTGCTCACCGGGGTGGCTTCTGCGGCGCGGATCAGCCCCGAGTACGACGTGCGCCGCCACGACGTGTCGATCGATCGGTGAAAGTGCCTGGCCGCCAGTGTGTCCGGCGCCTCAGCTCGGGGCAACTGAGGTATCGGCCGCGGCACCGACTCCTCGACCACCAACCCGCCCACAGCTTCCCACTGTTTGAAATGCGCCCACGCGTCATCGTCGGTCACCTTCGACGGAACGACGGCCGGCGGCACCTGCGCCTGGTTCGGCGTGCGGCCGCGCAGCACCCGCGACAGGCCGCCGCAGGGCTCATCTTTGGACGGCGCCCACCACGCCACCACTTGGGATTGGGCCCGCGTCAACGCGACGTAGGTGAGCCGGCTGTCGTCGCTGGCGTCCTCGGCGCGGCCCTGCTGCACGACGGCGTGGTAGTCGGGGCTGTCGGGTCCGCCGATGTGCAGGCAGCGGGTGTTGCCTTCGTGATAGAGCACCAACTCCGGATCGCGCACGTGCCGGTTGAACGTGAACGGCAGGTACACCACCGGGAACTGCAGGCCTTTCGCGACGAATACCGTCATCACCTGTACCGCCGCGGCATCGTTGTCGAGGCGGCGGAACCGTTCGGTGGCGCCGCTGCGTTCACCGCGCTGCTCCCGCAGCCAGTCCCGCAGCGCGGGCAGGCTGTAATGCTCGCGATGCGCGGCCTCCTGCAGCAGCTGGGTAAGGTGGGCGAGGTCGGTCATGCGCCGCTCACCGTCGCGCCAGGACAGCACCCGATCGGTCATACCCGCCAGCTGCGCGGCCTCGAAGATCGCGGCCACCCCACGCTCGCGGGCATGACCGGCCCACTCCCGCAACGTATCCGCGACAGAATCGGTCAGCGCGTCACCGCCATGCACCAGCTCCTCGGCGGTCTTGCCGAAGAACATCGTCGCCGCGGCCGCGCGCACCATCCCGGGACGGTGCGGCTGGTCGAACGCCTCGAGCAGGCACAGCCAGTCCTCGGCGGCCTCGGCGCCGAAGATGTCCGAATCACCGGTATACACCGCGGCAATGCCGGCTTCGCACAGCGCGTCGTAGCACGCGCGGGCATCGACATGCTTCTCGACGATCACCGCGATGTCCTTGGCCTCGATCGGCCTGCCGTCGAACGTCGCGCCGCTGGTCAGCAACGCGGCGATATCGGCGGCCATGTCCAGCGGGATGTGTCTGCGCAGATCACCGATCAACGCCGGGTTGGTTCCGCTGCGGCCCACCGTCTCCCGACGCACCACCCGCAACCGGAACGGCTCGCACGACGGCGCACCGACCAGCCGCGAACCCTGGTGCGCCGCAGAGACTTCGTGCACGACGATCCGCGGATCCCCGAGTTCGGCGCCTTTCAACACCACCTGCAGCCGGTCGACCAGCGCCCCGTCGCTGCGCCAGTTCGTGCCCAACGTCATCTGCACACCGGCGGTCGCTGCGGCGTCGAGGTAGGTGACGATGTCACCGCCGCGGAACGCATAGATCGCCTGTTTGGGATCGCCGATCAGGATCACCGTCGAACGGCCGGTGAAGGCCCGGTCGATCACCTGCCACTGCACCGGGTCGGTGTCCTGAAACTCGTCGACCAACACGATCGGCCAGCGTTGATGCATCCGCAGCTGAGCGGGGGAGTCCTCGGCCTGCAACGCGAGAGCCAGCCGGCCCAGCAGATCGTCGTAGCCGAGGATGCGACGGCGACGCTTGCGGATATCCAGCTCGGCCAGCACGTCTATGGCGAACTGAACGCAGACCGCGGCGCGTGAGTCGGGTTCGGGGTCGACGGGCCGAAGTTCGGTCGCGGGCTTGTTGACCACCTCGCGGGCCAGGGTCAGCGCATCGTCGTAGTCCAGCAGCGGAGCTTCGCGCTCGCGGCCGAAGTGGCGCAGGTACAGATCGTCGACGATCTCGGTGGTCAACTCGTCGAGGCTCTCCACCAGCTCGACGCCGGCGTCGGTGTCACCGGCCACGCCGAGTGAGCGCAGTACCGTCTGGCAGAACTGGTGCGTGGTGGCGATCGTCGCGGCGTCGAAGGCCGCCAACGCGTCGCGCAGCCGCTGCTGCCGGTTCTGGTACTCGTCGGCGGCGCAGTCCAGCAGATGTTTGACCACCTGGTTGTCGCCGGCCAGCGACGGATCGTCGAAAGCCGTGACCGCATCGACGATTTGGCGGCGGACCCGGTCGCGCAGCTCCTGGGTGGCGGCCCGGCCGAACGTGATCAGCAACATCTGGTCCAGCGTCGCAACGCCTTCGGCCACATAGCGGGTGACCAGGCCGGCCAGCGTGAACGTCTTACCCGTTCCCGCGCTGGCTTCCAATACGGTGGTCGACCGTTCGGCGGGCAGCGGGCCCAGCAGATCGAAGGGCGGCATGGTCATTGCAGCGCTCCCAGCATCGGAAGCCACAACCGGCATGCGTAGGTGTCGAGGCCGCGGGAAACCAGATCTTTGAGCCAGGCGTTCTTGCCGAACGCCAGCTGGTATGCCGCCTCGGTGTCCTCGCCGGGGTAACGGTCCGAGCGCCACCGGTAGCCGGCCCGCCGTTCCGGCTCGCCGTGGCCGTGGACGGCTTCGGCCCACGCGTACGACGTCTTGACCGGCAGCGGCAACGGTTCGCGTCGGCCCTCGTCGTAGAGCGCCACCAGATCGGCCAGCAGCTCGACGGCCGACGACTCGGGGCGGCCCATCACCTCGACGCGGGGGGTGGTGCCCCGCGGGGGCCTGCCGACCGACACCGCGGTCCAGTTGCGCGACGGAGCGTGGGCGAGCAACGCCAGCAACCGAATCCACGGCTGCAGCAGATGTCGCCCGTCGAGCTTGGAGTACGTCGCCGACACCAGCTGATCGCCGTAGACCGGCGCCACCGTGCCGGTGACGCGCCGCCCACCGCCGATGTCGATGTCGACGTCGACCGCGCCCGGTTCGGCGCTGCGAAAGGGCCGCACCGCATCCGCGATCAGCCCGGACTGCTCGCAGATCTTGTTCGCTGTGCGCCAACCCAATTGGCCCGGCGGCAAGGTGCCTCGCCGCCATTCGAGGTCTTTGGCCTCGCGGGGTTCCATGCCGCGCAGCATGTCGTGCAGCATCCGGTCACCGACCGTCCACTCCTCGAGCGCGTCGATGTCGACGGGCATGGCGTCCTGGACGCCGTCGACCTCCCACGGCAGCGTGTACTCCAGCGCGCGAAAGAATCCCTTCACCGGGTCGCGGAAGAAGTTGAGCAGGTCGGCCAGCGCGACATCTTCGGGTGGGGGAGCGGGCAACGGCCCGGCGATGAACGGCTGCCGCTCGGCGCGCTCGCCGGCGCGGGCGTGGGCGGCCCGCAGCACCGTGGGATCGAACGTGAACGGTTGCCCCGCCGGCATACCCAGCGCGCCGGGGACGACGTTGCGGGTGTCGAAGGGCTGCAACGGATGTTCGACGACGACGGTCTTACGTACGGGGTGCTCGGTGGTGTGCTCGAGCGTGTCGAGCAGTTCGGCCAGCGGCACCGCGGGCGGGCGTTCCTGTCCGTTGTATTCGTTGGCGCCGGTGTAGGTAATCACCAGCGTCTCGGTGGCCGCGCCGATCGCGTCGAGCAGCAGTTGGCGGTCCTCCGAACGGATGTCGCGCTCACCGGTCATCGGGTCGCGGGCCAGCGCGTCGTCGCCGTCGACGATGCCGCGCCGCGGGAACACGCCGTCGTCCAGGCCGACCAGGCACACCACCCGGTGCGGCACCGAGCGCATCGGCACCATGGTGCACACGGTCAGCGTGCCGGTGCGGAAGTTCGCCCGGGTCGGCCGGCCGGCCAGGTGGCGCTGCAGCAGCGCGCGGATGTCGGGCAGGCGCAGCAGGGTGTCGGCGCGGGAACCGGCGTCGGTGAGCACGTCGCCGAACTCGCGCTGCAGCTGGCTGATCTGCCACGCGTCGTCGTCGCCGACGTCGGCGAGCAGCTCGATACCGTCGGTCAGTGCCTTCAGCCAGTCCGTCAACGGCTGTGCGCCGGTAAGGGATTCGACAACCTGTTGGAGCCGGTCCACGTACTCGGCCAGCTTTCCAGCCAGCTCGACGCGGTTGCTGCTGACGTCGTCGAGCGGCAGCGTGGTCTCGATCCAGGCGTGCGAATCGTCGGACATCGCCACCCCGGCGAGCACCCGGTCGATACCGAAACGCCAAGTGTTCTGCACGAAGTCGACGCCGAACGGATGGCGATGCTGTTGGTCGAAACCCCACCGGATATTGGCCTGGCGCACCCAGCGGGTGATGTCCTCGAGATCGTCATCGGTGAAACCGAACCGGGTGCGCACCGGCGCGGCGTGCGCGAGGTTGAGCACCTCGCTGGAGGTGGCGCGTCCGCCGGCCAGCGCCAGCAGTTGCGACGCCACCCCGAGCAGCGGGTTGGTCTGGGTGAGCGCGCGGTCGGCGAGCTTGACCCGCAGCTGATGCGCCGGATGCACACCGGTGATCATGTCGCCGAGCCCGAACCCGGCGACGATCAGCGGCGCATAGGTCTCAATATCCGGGCACATCACGAGGATGTCGCGCGGCTCCAGCGTCGGGTCGTCGGCGAGCAGCCCGAGCAGCACCTCGCGCAGCACGTCGATCTGGCGGGCCGGGCCGTGGCAGCTGTGCACCTGCACCGAGCGGTCAGTAGCGTTGTGCGAGCGGCCTTTCGGGCGCAGGGCGTTGGCGGTGATGTCGGCCTGCAGCCAGCCCAGCAGGGTGTCGGGGCGCTCGGGGCCGGGCAGGTATTCGTCGGTGTGGGCGTCGGCGGGCAGGCTGCGCTGCAGCTCGCGAAGGTCGCGGCCGAGGGTGGCCAGCAGCGGATGGTCGACCTCGCGGTGGCTGGTGTCCTCGCTGCGCGGGATCTGCCCGTGCACGCCGCGCAGCGACGACCACAGCCGGTCGCTGGGATGCGGCAGCCACAGGTGCAGGTCGTGGTGGGTGGACAGCGCGCGCAACAGTTCTATCTCGGTGCTGGGCAGCCGGGTGTGGCCGAACAACGACATCCGCTGCGGCAGATCGGTGGGTGACTCCTCAAGCATCGCAACGGTTTTGGCGTGCCTGATGTGCGGCGGATCGGCGGCGATCTTGTCGAGCAGAGCCCGCCACAGCGGCGGCTGCCACCGCAGATCCTCGGCGACGTCACCGGCGTCGCCGTTCTCCCAGTCGACGAGCAGCTGCGGACGCTGCCGGGCGTAGGAGGCGAACAGGCCCGCGAGACGGCGGGCCACCGCGTAGCGCCGGCCCTGCCGCAGTTCCTTTTCCTCACCGGTTTCGAAGTGGCCGAGGTGGGTGGCCAGCGGCTTGCACCAGGCCTCGGTGCAGCTGGCGTCGATCACCTCCAGCAGCGGCCACACCATCGCGTCGGGCGCCCACGGGTCGTCGGCGCTGCGGTCGAGGCCGAGGAGTTCCGCGATCAGCGAGCGCGGATTGCGGAACGCGATACCCGCACAGACACCGTCGTCGCCGGCCCCGCGGCCCAGCACGTGCGAGAGCCGCTGGCTCAGCCAGCGTTCGACACCCTTGGCGGGCACGATGACCAGTTCCTGCGCGAACGGGTCGGCCAGCGGATCCGACAGCAGCGCACCAAGGCCATCGGCAAGCAGGTCGGTACGTTCCGCCCGATGGATAAACAGAGCCATCGAAGCGATTCTGCCGTGTTCAGCCGCGAGGCATACGGGCGATGATCACCGGGACCTGGGCAGCGTTGGCCACTGCGGTGCTGACCGAGCCCAGCAGCATGCCGGTGAACCCGCCGCGGCCGTGGCTGCCGAGCACCACCAGCTGGGCATTGTCGGCCTGCTCCAACAGCCGCGGCGCCGGGCGGTCACACACCACGACCCTGCGCACGCCGACGTCGGGATACCGTTCTTGCCATCCGGCCAGCCGCTCGGCGAGTACTTCTTCCTCCTGGTCCTTGATATTCCGCCATTCGATCGGCGCCCAGTCCGTCGGCGGGAAGCCCAGCGGGCCCATGTCGCTCCAGGCGTGCAGCGCTACCAGCTCGACACCGCGGCGCGAAGCTTCGTCGAAGGCGATCTGTGTCGCGAGTTCCGAGGTCGGTGATCCGTCGATGCCGACCACCACCGGGGCTTGCGAGCGCTCGGTAAGCGGTACCTCGTCGTGGACGACGGCCACCGGGCAGTGCGCGTGATGGGCCACGCCGGAACTGACCGAGCCCATCAGGGCACGGGAGACGGCGCCCTGTCCACGGCAGCCCACCACGATCATGTCGGTCCGCTTGGAGAGCTCCAGCAGGGTCGGCACGACCGGGGCGTAACTGACCTCGGTGCTCACCTGGGCCGCGCGGTCCGAAGACACGGCCGCCACGGCGACCTTGTGCGCGTGCTCGATGATCTGGCGGGCCTGGTCTTGCTGCAACCTCGCGTAGTCATCCGAGGCCTCGGTCCATCCCTCGGTGGTCACCAGCGGCGCCACGACATGCACGACCTTCAGCGGTACGTTCCGCAGCTCGGCATCGCGTGCGGCCCACTCAACCGCCACCATCGACGACGGTGAGCCGTCGGCACCGACCACGATCCCCAACGAAGTTTGTTGGTCCGACACTTCAGTCTCCTTCCCAGCACACCAGGCGCAGGTGCTCTCGACATTAGGTGCGATTCGACGGGATGTCAGTGGGCTTTAGTCCCTAACCGGCCGAGCACTTTGGCCGATAACGTGTTTGGCCATGTCGGTGCTGGGCTGGATCGTCGTTTCGGGCCTGGCGATGAGCGCATTAGCGCTGATCGGTGGCGCGGCGCTGTTTTTACCGCCACCGCTGTTCTCGCGCGTGGTGCTGCCGATGGTGGCGCTGGCCGCAGGCACTTTGCTCGGTGGAGCGCTGTTTCACATGCTGCCCGAATCGATCGCGGTGCTCGGCAACCAGCTATCGGTCTATCTGTGGGTGGCGGCCGGCATGGTCTCGTTTCACGTCCTCGAGCAATTCCTGCACTGGCACCACTGCCATCGCCCGATCGACGAACATCGTCCCATCGGCTATCTGATCCTGGCCGCCGACGGACTGCACAACCTCATCGGCGGAGTCGCCGTCGGCAGCGCGTTCATCATCGACATCCGGCTCGGCATCATCACCTGGCTGGTCGCGGCCGCACACGAAATCCCGCAAGAGATGGGCGATTTCGGGATCCTCGTGCACAGCGGCTGGCGCGTGCGGCACGCGTTGGCCTACAACGTAGCCTCAGCACTGACATTCCCGCTCGGCGGGTTGATCGCCTACGGCTTCGCCGGGCACGTCGAGGTCGCGGTTCTGGTGCCGTTCGCCGCGGGCAACTTCATCTACATCGCGCTGGCTGATCTATTGCCCGAAATCACAAGCTCGCCGCGCCTTCGCGAGAAGGCCGTGTACACCCTGAGCTTCTTAGCCGGGTTAGCGCTGCTGGGGACGGTCGCGTTGCTGGGATGACGCCCACCGAGCCACACTGCGCGGATACGCTCGGACGCGTGAAAACCGTCGTCTGCACCAACGCGAACCTGCACGTGGTCGAGCAACCGACCCCGATCCCGGCGAAGGGCCAGCTCCTGATCGACGTGCAACGCTGCGGCATCTGCGGCTCCGACCTGCACGCCCGCCACTCCATGGACGAGCTCGCCGACGTGATGGCCGAAACCGGCTACGACGAGTTCATGCGTTCCGATCAGCAGGTGGTATTCGGCCACGAGTTCTGCGGCACCGTGCTCGACCACGGGCCCAAGACGCGCAAGGCGCCCAAGCCCGGCACGACCGTGGTCGCGATGCCGCTGCTGCGGCGCGGCAAGGACGTCCACGGCATCGGGCTGACCGCCAAGGCGCCCGGCGCGTACGCCGAGCAGCTGCTCGTCGAACAGGCCCTCACGTTCCCGGTGCCCAACGGGTTACCTGTCGAGGTGGCGGCACTCACCGAACCGATGGCCGTCGGCTGGCACGCCGTGCAGCGCGGCGACGTGCGCAAGGGCCAGGTCGCCTTCGTGATCGGCTGCGGGCCGATCGGGCTGGCGGTCATTCTGGCGCTGAAGGCCAAGGGTGTGCGCACGGTGATCGCCAGCGACTTCTCGGCCGGCCGGCGCGCGCTGGCGACCCGCTGCGGCGCCGACGTCGTCGTGGATCCCGCGCAGGAATCGCCGTTCTCCGGTGAGCACGGCTTCCTCGAATCCTTCACCGACGCCGGGGATCTCGCGCTGAGCACGATCGAGAAGATCCACAAGCTGCGGCTGCCATGGTGGCACGTCTGGCGCGCCGCGGACAAGGCCGGCGCGACCACGCCGAAGCACCCGGTCATCTTCGAATGCGTTGGCGTGCCCGGCATTATCGAGAGCATCATCACCAGCGCGCCGGTGTTCTCGCGCGTGGTGGTCGTCGGGGTGTGTATGGGCGCCGACCACATTCGGCCGTCGATGGCGATCAACAAGGAGATCGACCTGCGCTTCGTGCTGGGCTACACGCCGCTGGAGTTCCGCGACACGCTGTATCTGCTCGCCGACGGCAAGATCGACGCCGCCCCGCTGATCACCGGAACCGTCGGGTTGGGCGGTGTCGAGGCCGCGTTCGACGCGCTGGGCGACCCGGAGGCGCACGCCAAGATCCTGATCGATCCCGGAAGCGACGCGGACGCGCCGTAGCGGGGGCTGGGGCGCCGGGGGGTATGTGGCAAGTGCCAAGCTCTGCGCGAATTATTCGCTGCTAATGGCCATGGTGGTCGGTAAGAGCGAATCTTTCGCGCATAGCTTGGCACCTTCGGTCACCATCCTTCAGAGCGCCGGGGCCACCGGACGGCGAGACTGCGAGGTGTATGCTTGGTGTATGGCACGCACAAACATCGATCTCGACGATGCGCTGGTCGCTGAGGTGATGCGCAGATTCGGCGTCGCCACCAAGAAAGACGCCGTCGATCTGGCGTTGCGACGACTGGTCGGCGCCCCGCTGGACAAGGAGTTCCTCCTCGGGCTGGAAGGCGTCGGATGGGACGGCGACCTCGACGAGCTGCGACGCGAGCAGCCCGACGAGTTGTCGTGATCCTGATCGACACCTCGGCGTGGGTGGAGTACTTCCGGGCGACGGGTTCGGCGGCTGCAGTCGAAGTCCGGCGCTTGCTTTCCGAGGAAACAGACGACGTCGCGATGTGCGAGCCCGTCGCGATGGAAATCCTGTCGGGTGCGCGCGGCGAGGATGTGTACCTCAAACTCGAGCGCTTGGTCAATGGGCTGCCGTCATTGGCCGTCGACGGCGCAACCGACTTTCGGGCGGCCGCACAGATCTACTGCACTGCCCGTCGCGCCGGCCGCACGGTTCGCAGTATCAACGACTGCTTGATCGCGGCGTTGGCCATTCGGCATGACGCTCGAATTGTCCACCGTGATACCGACTTCGAGGTGATCGCGGCGATGACCACCCTCGAGGCAACATCGTTGCGATGAAACCCGTCAGCCCCGGGCCACCGAGTTCCGCGAAGAGGCGTTGATCTCGGGGTCGCCGAAGTGGTAGATCACGCCGTTGTCGAACCCGGACACGATGATGGCGTTGGCGCTGTCGAGGGTCACCTGATTGTCGACGCCGGACACGTTGACCATCGCGCAGTGCCCGGTGATCGTGACGGTGTTGTTAACCCCGCTGATGTTGATTTCGCTGTCGTCGCACTCGACGGTCTTGGTGCCGTCCACGCCCGCGACGCTGAGCTTGCCGCCCGGCGGCGCGGTCACCACCGAGTCGTTGCCGGGCAGCATCGGCTCGATGGCCGGGAAGTCGACGTCGGGCGCAGGCACCGGGTCCAACAATCCGCCCCCGCCGGCCACCCCGGGGTCCACCCTGGCCGTCGTCTGTGTGCTCATGTTCCACACGATCGCCCCGACCACGCCGAACACCGCCAGCACTGCCACCGCGATCACCACGAAGATCACCATGGCCGGCGTCCGACTGTGGGACTGCTGCGGGTACGGCACCCCGTATTGCGGCGCGCCATACGGGTCCGCCCACACCGGCGGCGGCAGCGGCTGTGTAGGTGGCGTCGGCTGGGTCGCGCCCAACTCGACGGCGCCCGGCCCGGTCCGCAGCTGCTCGAGCTGGCGGATGCGCTCCTCGGGGTCGTCCTGCGGATTCATGGGCAGATATTGGCACACTCCCGTTTGCGACGGCGGATTAGCGGCAACTCGGCCCTCATGATCGGCAACTTGCGATCCGTCGTCGTGGACTGCAGAGACCCCCGAGCGCTGGCGGACTTCTATGCCAAAGTGCTCGGCGGCACCATCACACAAAAAGACGACACCTGGGTGGTGCTGACCGACCCCTCGGGTCGACGGCTGGCGTTCCAACACTCGCCGGAGCACGAGCCGCCCACGTTCCCCGATCCGCGTGGCTCCCAGCAGTTCCACCTCGACATCGCAGTCGACGACGCCGACGCCGCCGAACGCGACATCCTGGCTCTGGGCGCCGCCCGGGTCACCGACGCCGTCGGCAAAGACAACTTCCGGGTCTTTCGTGATCCGGCCGGCCACACCTTCTGCCTCGTCTGGGACTTCGACGACTAAAGCGTGCCCGGCGCCCCAGATGGGTATGAAGACGGTGTGGTGGCAGCAGGTTTCATCGCCGTCGGCGCCGGCCCGGCCGGGGTCAGCGCCGCGGAGACGTTCCGCGCCAAACACCGCGACATCCCCGTGCGCATCCTGACCGACGACCCCGCCCTGCCGTATGCCAAACCGCCGCTGAGCAAGGGCTATCTGTGCGGCCGCGAAGACAAGCGCGACCTGCACAGCCCCGCCTGGTTCACCCGCAACCGCGTCGACCTGATCCGCGGCGTCGCCGTCGCCGCCATCGACGTCGACCGCCAGGAGGTCATCACCAAAGGCGGCAGCCGCTACCCCTACTGGCACCTCGTCATCGCGTCGGGCGCCACCGCGGTGCGGCCCGACATCCCCGGCGTCGAGTCGGCGCTGACCCTGCGCACCTTCGCCGACGCGGTCGCGCTCAAGATGGCCGCCCGCTACGCCGACTCGGCCGTCGTGATCGGCGCCGGGCTGATCGGCTGCGAGGCCGCCGCCTGCCTGGCCGAGCAGGGTGTCGCGACGACGTTGGTGGCCGCCGAACCCGTGCCGCTGCACCGTCGCTTCGGTCTGGAAGCCGGTGAACGCGTGGTAAAGATCCTGTCCGACAACGACGTCCGCTTCGTCGGCGAAGCCACCGTCATCGGCATCGACGACGCCGGCGTGCTGCTGGGTAGCGGTGAAGCCGTCGACGCCGACGTCGTCGTGACGGCCACCGGGGTGCGGCCCGACGTCACGCTGGCCCGCGCGGCCGGGCTAAAGATCCACGACGGGCGCATCGTCGTCGACGAGCACATGCGCACGTCGGCGCGCAACGTCTACGCCGCCGGTGACGTCGCGCTGGCCCGAAACGTCACCGCGGGCAGGCACATCCCCGCCGAGCACTGGCGCGACGCCGCCCAGCAGGGTTACGTCGCCGGGCTTACCGCCGCCGGCTACGGCGCCCGCTGGGACCAGGTGCCCCAGTTCTCCTGCCTGATCGGCAATTCCGCGCTCAGGTACCGCGGGTGGGGCACCGGCTACGACGTCAGCAGGCTCGTCGACGACCACAACGGCTTCACCGTCGAGTACGAGGCCGACGGCAAGGAAGTCGGCGTGCTCACAGCCAGTCTCGGCGTTTGAAGCTCACGTACAGGATGATCACGAGCAGCACGATGATGATGCTGCTGGTCAGGAAGCCGGCCACCGTGTCGATGCCCGGAAACATCACGTTCTGGCCGTAGAAGCCGGTGATCGCCGTCGGCACCGCGATGATCGCCGCCCAGCCGGTGAGCTTCTTCATCACCGTGTTCAGCCGCGCGTCCTGCAGCGAGAGGTTGGTCTCGAACACCGTGGTGATCATGTCGCGCAACGACTCGGTCCACTCCGAGACCCGCAGCACGTGGTCGTAGAGGTCGGCATACAGCGGGTCGAGCTCGGGTGCGGTCTTGGCGTCCAGGCGGCGGTGCTGAATCGAGTTGACCATCTCGCGCATCGGCAACACCACCCGCCGCAGCTTCACCAGGTCCTTGCGCAGCTGGAAAGTGCGGCGCTGCAACTCATCACGCGGCCGGTCGGCGAACAGCTCGTCCTCGATCCCCTCGATGGCGTCGTCGAGCACCTGTACCGCGTCGAAGTGGCCGTCGACCACGACGTCGAGAAGTCCGTGCACCAACGCACCCACGCCGTACTCGTGGCCGCCGAGTTCGTCGAACCGCTGTGACGCCGAGTCGATCTCGAAGTCCGGGGGCAGCCGCACCGTGATCAGCCCGCGCGGCAGCACGAACCCGGAGATGCGATGGGTCTGGATCGTCGCCTCGTCGACCGAGACGGCGTACACGGTGAAAAAGGTGTGCGTATGGTAGGCAACGGCTTTGGTGCGTTCGGCCTCGGCGATCGCGTCCTCGACCGCCCAGGTGTTCAGCCCGATCTCCTCGGCCAGCTCCTTGAACGTCTCATGGTCGGGGTCGTAGATGTCGCACCACACCAGGGCGTCGGCGTCGGCCAGGTAGTCCGAGATCGACGCGAAGTCGAAGTCGTCCTGCGGCTTACCGCCGCGCCACACCCGCCCCCGGACCCGTTTCACAGCGTCCTAGAGACTGAATTCGCTTGCCAAGCCGTCGATTCCGGCGCGGATCGCGGCCAGCGCCGACTCGCGCGCCTTCATCTTGGTGGCCAGGTGCGCGCCCGCGTGGATGCCCGACGCCGCCTCGGCGGCCACCTCCTGAGCGCGGGTCAGCACCCGATCCGCGTCGACGATCTCGTCGAGCCAGCCGCCGGTGATCGCCTCGTCGCCGGCGAACGTCGCGGCCATCGACGCGCCCCGCTGAAACGCCGCGGGGGTCAACCGCATCCGCATGATCTCCAGCGCCGCAATGGGTATCGTCATGCCGATCGCCACCTCGATCGCCTGACATTTCGACTTCGGTTGGCCCACCCGGTGATCCCCGGACAGCAGCAGAAACGATCCCATCGCGATCGCCGGGCCCGTCGCGGCCATGATGACCGGCTTGGGAAACGTCAGGCACCGCACCGCCAGCTCGAAGCCACCGGTCAGCATCCCGAGCCCGGCCTTCGCGTCGCCGGATTGAAACACCGTCAGGTCGAAGCCGCCGCTGAACACCCGCCCGTTGCCCGCCAGCACCACGGCCTTGGCGTTGTCCTTCTCGGCGCGGTCCAGGGCGTCGTTGAGGGCCGCCTGCATCGCGGGCCCGAGCACGTTGACCTTGCCGTCGTCCATCGTGATGGTCGCGACGGATTCGGTCAGGTCATAGCCAACGGCGCTGGTCATCGGTTCTCCTTAAGGTGTCCGACAGGATGCTAGCGCCGAAAGTGAAACCACGGTCGTTGCGCACCGGTTTTGCGACCGTGGCTGCAATCTCGGTGCAACAGGCGCAAACGGCGCAATAGGTTACGACACGAGCTTGTCGCGCGAGACCAGCCGCTCACCGCGGGCCAGCCACTCCGGGTCCGCCCACGTCACCCGCGCGGGCAGGCGCCGCCAGTACTCCGGATGCTCGCGCAAATACACATCCACGCTGGAATGCACTGCCGCGCCGTCGGGCAGCCGGCGCATCGCCAGCCGGTGCGGGCTACCGGCCACCGCGTCGAACTCGGTGGGCAGCGGGACCGCATACCGCAGCCGCGGCGACACCCGAAGGCTGGCCCGCAGCGCCCCGTCGAGCATCCAATCGAAGGTGATCGCGGCCAACGGCCCACACGCGCCCGGAGATCCGGTGATATCGGCGTGGGTGCCGCGGAACCAGACCTCCTCGGTACGCTCCGATGCCCATCCGACCAGCCGCTCACCGGGCAACCCGTCCACCGCGACGGCGTGGCGGCCGAACACGACGTTGCGCAGCGGCGCCGGCGTCGTGCGCCGGGTGAAGCCCGGAATCCGCAGCGTGTCCCACATCCCCAGGAACCACACCGGAACGCTGACGTCGTGTCGCGAGGACAACCCGGCTGCGATGCGCGCCACCCGCTGCCAGTCTTGTGCCGTGCGCTCGGTGCGCGGCAGGGCATACGCATCGAGCACGTAATCCATCAGGTCTGGCAGCACCCCGACGGTGCCGAGCAGCCGGGTCAGCGTCTGCGCGCAGTACGCGCCGCGGCCGGACCCGAACAGGAAGATGCGGTCCTCGGGTGCCCAGTGGTCGACGAGGAAGCGGTAGGCCTGCGCGATGGCGGTCCTGGCGTCGTCGGCGGCTGCCGCGCGCCGGTGCAGTCGATGCGGCGCCGACGCGCATGATTCGTGCCAGCTGAGTTGCTCATTTCCCTCGACAAGCAAACCCAGCAAGCGCTGCAGGTTGGTGCAGTCCGGCCCCACCGGATCACCGCGGAACCGGTCGAAACACAACACGAGCTTCTTCACGAGGCCCCCCACGGCTCGGATTGACGCGCTCGTCTCAGTGTGCCTGGCAAAGCAGGCGATGTCTATGCGCGGTTCGCTAAAAACGTGCCGTTACGTGAGTGCCAGCTCGACACCCGCGCTGGCGGAGTCGGCGCGCAGTTCGACCGTGCCCGGCACCGTGCCCGCCGGGACGGTGAATGCCAGCGCGACGTCGGCCTTGCCGCCCGGCGCAAGTTCGGCGACGCCGCCGCCGAGCGCGGCGGTGGCCTCGTCGTCGATGTAGTAGACGGCGCCGTCGGCCTTCAGCGTCTGGTAGGTGCCAAGGAACGTGGCGGGCGCGTCGCCGACGTTGGTGACGGTCAGGTTGACGACGACGTGCTCGCCCGCCTCGTCGGACTCGTAGCCCCGCACGGTGAACGACATGGGGCCGTCGACGCCGGCGTCGACCGGGGAAGCCTGCGGCGGGGCGACCCAACCGCTGGTCGCAATCGCCCTTGCGGCAGTGTCGCGTTCGACTTCTTCGCCTGCGACGATCGCGGTCGTGTTGATAAACAACCCGTAGATCACGACGAACACCAGCACCGCCAACAGCGCCGAGCATGCGGCGGCGTAGGAGATGACGAGCCGTCGGACGTCTTCGGTGGGCGGGGCGGTGGGCATCGCGCCGGATCAGCCGCCCATCAGCGTTCGCCACTGGTCGAGGTTGCTGACCCGGTACACGTAGTTGGTCTGGCGCACCTCCGACAGCGACGCGCTGGGCTCGGCGGAATACCAGTGCCCCGGGAACACCGTCGGATCACCCGACAGCTTGGCCAGCGCCTGCAGGCTGCGGAACATGTCGTCGATGTTGCCGCCGGGGAAGTCGGTGCGCCCGCAACCCTCGAGGAACAGGGTGTCGCCGGCGACCAGGCGCCCGTCGAGCAGGAAGCACTGGCTGCCGGGGGTGTGGCCGGGGGTGTGCAACAACTCGATGTCCAGGTCGCCGACCTTGACCACGTCGCCGTGCTGGTGCTCGGTGAGCTCGCTGCGTGCGATCCCGGTGACCTTCGAAACCCAGTCCGCCTCGAGGTTGTTCACGTGCACCGGGACGCTGACCCGGTCCAGCAGCTCGGCGAGACCGCTGAGCTGAAAGCCCATCATCGACCCGCCGACGTGGTCGGGGTGGTGATGCGTCACGAGCACGCCGGAAAGGTGCATGCCGTCGGCTTCCAGGGCGTCGACCAGATCACCGGCGGCGTAGGCCGGATCCACGACGACGGTGTCGCCGGTCTGGCGGTCGCCGATCAGGTAGGCGAAGTTGCGCATCTGCTGCGCCATCATGTCGCTGGCAGCGAAGTCGCGACCCGACAACAGCTGGCGGAAATAGAGGCGGTCAGAGTCAGCCATGAGGTCAGGGTATCGGCGGGTCACTCGTCGCTGCGCAGCCGGACCATCCGGATGGTGCTGCTCTCGTCGAGTTCGGCGATCTGGTCGCGTGAGCGCAGGAAGTCGCTGAACGAGCGAAAGCCCAGCGACCGCTCCGAGAACGACGGGTCCATCCGCTTCATCTGCGCCTTGACCGCCGAATTGTGCAGCCAGTCGGCGTCGTCTTTCTCATGTCCGATACGCAGCGCGCGCTCCAGCAATGCCGTCGCCGCAACCTGCGGATCGGGAGCCTCGGGTTCCTGGTCGGCGTCGGCCTTGGTGCGTCGTCGCTTGGGCGCCTCCGGCGTCTTGACCGGGGTGACGCCGGGCAGCGCGTCGTAGGAGACGTACTCGTCGCACGCCGCGGTCAACGAGCGGCTGATGGAGCCGGTGATGCCGATGCCCACGACGTAGCGGCCGAGGCGTTTGCAGCGCTGGGCCAGCGGGATGTAGTCGGAGTCGCCGGCCACGATCACCACGTGGGTCAGGTCGGGCAGCCGGAACATGTCCTCGACGGCATCGACGGCGAGCCGGATGTCGGCGCCGTTCTTGCTGTACGCGGCGGCGGGGAACAGTTGGACGAGGTCGACGGCGCGGCCGACGAGTTGGTCGCGGTAGTCGGCGTTGACGTCGGCGGACCAGTCGGCGTAGGCCCTGGTCAGCACCAGGGTGCCGAACGACGAGGCGAAGTCGATGATGGCGCCGACGTCGACGCGGGCCTCGGCCAGCCGGCCGGGATTCTTGTGGAAGCCGGCGGCCTTGTCGCGCTGAAACGAGTTGCGCCCGTGGATCTGGTCGTAGCGGGAGATGACGACGTTGTCGAAGTCCAGGTACACCGCCACGCGCGCAATGTCGGTATCGGTCATGTCGGGCTCCGTCCGTCAAGTATCGACTCGACCGATCGGCACGCACGCATCAGCGCGTCGCGTCGCTCCTGGTCGAAATCTCGTTCGGCGACATTGCGTTTCGCAAGCGCGAGCTGGCGGGCGATGGCGGCCCGCTGATCCGTGTTCGCGGCGCACCACGCTACCTCACCCAACAGGTCCAGGATCCCTCGCAGCACCGCGGCGTCGGCGGCACCGTAGTGCCGGGGTTGCGCCAGGGCCTCGTCGAGCAGGTCGGCGAAGTCGGGGCGCGCCAGCATCACTCGCGGGGCGCCGTCTTCGTCGGAGCGCAGCACCGGTCCCAGCCGTCGTTTGGCCAACGTGCACAGCAGCGCCGAGCTGTGTCCCAGCGCATGAACCGCGGTGGTGGGGTCGTTGATGCCCGGCGACAGCGCCTTGACCGCGACGTCGGTGAGCTGACGGATCGCATAACCGGCATCTTGCACTGTGGTGCGCTCGTCGCCGGTGTGAATTGCGCCGACGACCCGGTTGCACAGCGTCGCCAATTGGTCGGGGTCGAAGTCGGCGCCGCCCCGGTCGGGCCACACCCAGCCCACCGGTGTCCCGGCCACCAGCCAGGCGCCGGGCGGACGGGTCACGGCGATGACGGCGTTGTGCTCGACGGCGGCGGCCAGCAGCGCGTCCTCGTCGAGGTGCACCAGGAACCCCGATGCCGCCACCGGCACCACCGACGCGTCGCCGGGGATGTCGATGGACCGAACGCTAGGGTGCGGCGCGGCGCCGTCGTGTCGGTCGCCGTCGTCTTCCAGGGGCAGCAGCTCGCACGCGCTCTGCAGCCCGTCGGCGTAGACACTGCGCAGCATCGTCTCGACGCGGATCTCGCGGACCAGGTGAGCCAGGAACAGCACCAGGGCCACGACGCTGAGCAGCGTCAGCAGGAAGCCGATCGTCACCGCGATGCGCGGCACGAACTCGGGGTCGTCGCGAACGGTGCGCAACACGGTCAGCGCATAGGTGAAGGTGGCCAAGAACAGCGCCAGCGTGCGCTGCACGAAGCGGTCGCGCGCGAAGGTCCGCAGCAATCGCGGTGAGAACTGGCTGCTGGCCAACTGGAGGGTGACCAGCGTCAGGGAGAAGGTCAGCGACGTCACGGTGATCAGCGCGGTCGCCACCGCGCCGAGCACCTCGCGGGCCGCGGCCGGGCCGCCGCCGAACAACACCTCGGTCACCGCTGGCGGCAGGACGTCGTCGATCGCGCGGTCCAGGCGGGTCAGCGCGACGCCGCTGGCGATGGCGAGCAGTATGCCGACGGTGGGCACCGGCCACAGCCTGGTGCGCCAGGCGTCGGCGAGCAGCACCCGCCGTTGGTTGACCCCTGACCACACGCTCATCGCCGCACCTCCGTGGTTCATGCATAGCGCGGCGAAGCCGTCCCGGTACCGCTTTCGGGTGGGATCCGGTCGGCCGGACCGGCCGCGACTGGACCGACCAGCGGTTTGGCGCGCCAATCGGCGAGGCTGTACCCTCTTTAAGGCCCGCCGCACGGTGCGGGAGCAGGCCCCCTTAGCTCAGTCGGCAGAGCGTTTCCATGGTAAGGAAAAGGTCAACGGTTCGATTCCGTTAGGGGGCTCGGTGGAACAGCCGGGGCGAGCGAAGCGACGGGTAGCTTGGTTCGCGCGGCGGCGCCGGTAAGGCGGTGTAGCTCAGCTGGTTAGAGCGCACGACTCATAATCGTGAGGTCGGGGGATCGAGTCCCCCCACCGCTACAACACCAAGACGAACGCGTAGAAGGACGACACAAGTGGCCTCCAGTACCGACGTACGGCCCAAGATCACCTTGGCCTGCGAGGTGTGCAAGCACCGCAACTACATCACCAAGAAGAACCGTCGCAACGATCCCGACCGGCTCGAGATCAAGAAGTTCTGCCCGAACTGCGGCAAGCACCAACCGCACAAAGAGTCGCGGTAACTAGGTAGGTTCAGCCCAAGCGTGTCTCTGTCAGAGCGCATCGTCGGGATCCATTTTCGCTATCCCGACCATTACGTGGTGGGCCGCGAAAAGGTGCGCGAATACGCGACCGCGGTCAAAAACGATGATCCGCCGTTCTTCGACGAGAAGGCCGCCGCCGAGCTGGGCCACGATCGGCTGCCCGCGCCGCTGACGTTCACCTCGGTGTTGGGCTACATGGCCCAGGTGGCGTTTTTCGAGCACGCCAACGTCGAGATCAAAGACGCCAAGATCGTGCAGGTCGACCAGGTGCTGAAGTACATCGAGCCGATCTTCGCCGGCGACAAGCTCTACTGCGATGTGTCAGTGGACTCCGTGCGCCAGGCCCACGGCACCGACATCGTCGTGCTCAAGACCGTCGTCACCAACGACAAGGGTGACGTGATGCAGGAGACGTACACGACCCTGGCGGGTCGTGCGGGTGAGGAAGAAGAGGGTTTCAGCGATGCCACTGCGTGAGTTCGATTCGGTGAAGGTGGGTGATCAGCTTCCCGAGAAAGTGATCCCGCTGACACGGCAGGACCTGGTGAACTACGCCGGGGTGTCCGGTGACCTCAACCCGATCCACTGGGACGACGACATCGCCAAGCAGGTGGGTCTGGACACCGCCATCGCCCACGGCATGCTGACCATGGGTCTGGGCGGCGGCTACGTCACCTCCTGGGTGGGTGATCCGGCCGCGGTCAGCGAGTACAACGTGCGCTTCACCGCGGTGGTGCCGGTGCCCAACGACGGCGTCGGCGCCGAGATCATCTTCAACGGACGCGTGAAATCCGTTGAGCCCGAAACCAAGACCGTCACCATCGCGTTGTCGGCAACCGCCGGGGGCAAGAAGATCTTCGGCCGCGCGATCGCCATCGCGAAGTTGGCATAGGTCATGGCGCTCAAACTCGATATCCGGGGCATGGTTTGGGAGTACCCCGAACCGTTCGTCGTGGGCCGCGAGCAGATCCGCCAGTACACCAACGCGATCCAGGCCGAGGACCCCGAAAGCCTCGACGTGGCGGCCGCCCAGGCCGCCGGGCACGAGGGCCTGGTCGCGCCGCTGACATTCATGTCGATCTTCGCGGTGATGATCCAGCGCCACTTCTTCCAGCACAACGACATCGGCTTCGAGACCATGCAGATCGTGCAGGTCGACCAGAAGTTCAAGTTCCACCGGCCGATCAAAGAAGGTGACGCGCTGACCGGCGTCCTGCGCATCGAAAGCGTCGACGAACGCTTCGGCGCCGACATCGTCACCACTCGAAACGTGCTCACCGACCCCACCGGCGAGGTCGTGATGGAGTCCTTCACGACGCTGATGGGCCATGAGGGGGACAACTCGATCTCGGCGGGCTGGGACCCCAAGACGGGTCAGGTGACGCGCAAACCCGTCGTGCATGACCCGACCGATCCCGACGAGGTCAACGGTCAACCGGCGGATTAGTAACTGACAAGGGTGGCGCGCTACACTCGTACCTCGGGGTTTTCCCAGTACAGCGCGCTGTCCACCGGCTTTGATCAGCCGAACGGGGAGCGCGCGAATTGTGTGAGCCCCGGAACGGATGGTTGCCTGCCGTGCCATCCTGAAGGGGCGTAGCTCAACTGGCAGAGCAGCGGTCTCCAAAACCGCAGGTTGCAGGTTCGAGTCCTGTCGCCCCTGCTCAACTGAATACTCGACAAGTGTGGACACTGGAAGGTGACCACACCACACAGACGAAAGGCATGCGGTGAGCGATTCCGAGCCGGCACGCCCTGGTTCGACAGGCGCCGGCAGCAACCCAGGGCCCGACGGCGACGGTCGGACCGCCGTGGTGACACCGCAGCGGCCCACCGGGAAGCGGTCGCGGCGCGGTGCTGCCGCCGAGGGCGAGAGCTCGGCCGTCGACCTGGACACCGGTACCGAGGCCGCTCCGACCAAGAACGGCGCGGGGAAAAAGAAGCGGACCGCCAAGAAGCGGGGCGACGGTCCCGGAAAAGGTGGGCGCAACCCGTTCCTGTTCGTCTGGACGTACCTGAACCAGGTCGTCGCCGAACTGCGCAAGGTCATCTGGCCGAACCGCAAGCAGATGATCAGCTACACCACCGTGGTGCTGATCTTCCTGGCGTTCATGGTCGCGCTGATCTTCGGAGTCGACTATGGCCTGAGCAAGCTCATCAACCTGGTGTTCGGCTGACGAGCAGAAGAAGTGAGAGGACAGACACGTGACTAGCTTCGAGGGCGACACGCCTTCGGCCGAGGCCGTCGACCTTGTCGACAGCGAGGTGACGGAAGCCACCACCGACCCGGCGACCGAGGAAGCCGACGTCGCCGGTGACGCCGTGAGCGATGAGGCGGCCACCCCCGCCGACGCTGCCGGTGAGGCGCCCGCGGCCGACGTCGAGCCCGCCGAGGAAGAGGAAGAGGATCCGGCGGTCGCGCTGAAGAAGGAGCTGCGGCTCAAGCCCGGCGACTGGTACGTCATCCACAGCTACGCCGGCTACGAGAACAAGGTGAAGGCCAACCTCGAGACCCGCGTGCAGAACCTGGACGTCGGCGACTACATCTTCCAGGTCGAGGTGCCCACCGAAGAGGTCACCGAGATCAAGAACGGCCAGCGCAAGCAGGTCAACCGCAAGGTGCTGCCGGGCTACATCCTGGTGCGGATGGAGCTCAACGACGAGTCGTGGGGTGCGGTGCGCAACACGCCCGGCGTGACGGGGTTCGTCGGCGCGACGTCGCGGCCGTCGCCGTTGTCGTTGGACGACGTGGTGAAGTTCCTGCTGCCGCCGGCGGCGGCGAAGAAGCCGGGCAAGGCGGCGTCGACGTCGGCTGCGGCCGCCGATACCGGTATCGAGCGGACGCCGATCGAGGTGGACTTCGAGGTGGGCGAGTCGGTCACCGTGATGGACGGGCCGTTCGCTACGCTGCCCGCGTCGATCAGCGAGGTCAACGCCGAACAGCAGAAGCTCAAGGTGTTGGTGTCGATCTTCGGCCGCGAGACCCCGGTGGAACTGACCTTCAACCAGGTCGCCAAGCTTTAGTCGCGACTTAGTCGCGATTTCGGTGCGCAAACCAGCGCTGAGCGATCGTTAGCGCACCGAAATCACTGAAAACGAGAGGAAGAAATGGCCCCGAAGAAGAAAGTCATCGGGCTGATCAAGCTGCAGATTCAGGCCGGGCAGGCCAACCCCGCCCCGCCGGTGGGTCCGGCGCTCGGCCAGCACGGTGTGAACATCATGGAGTTCTGCAAGGCGTACAACGCCGCGACGGAGAACCAGCGCGGCAACGTCGTGCCCGTGGAGATCACCGTCTACGAGGACCGCAGCTTCACGTTCAATCTGAAGACGCCGCCCGCGGCCAAGCTGCTGCTGAAGGCCGCCGGTGTGCAGAAGGGCTCGGGGGAGCCGCACAAGAACAAGGTCGCCAAGGTGACCTGGGATCAGCTGCGTGAGATCGCCGAGACCAAGAAGGAAGACCTCAACGCCAACGACATCGAGCAGGGCGCCAAGATCATCGCCGGCACCGCCCGGTCGATGGGTATCACGGTCGAATAGTTCGACCGTAGTGGGAGGGCTGGCATCGGCCCGGAGGACCACGACTTCTAACTACAGGAGAGATCAATGAGCAAGAACAGCAAGGCATATCGCGAAGCCGCCGAGAAGGTCGACCGCTCGCAGCTGTACCACCCGTTGGAGGCTGCGAAGCTGGCCAAGGAGACGTCGAGCAAGAAGCAGGACGCGACCGTCGAGGTGGCGATCCGGCTGGGCGTCGACCCGCGCAAGGCCGACCAGATGGTGCGCGGCACCGTGAACCTGCCGCACGGCACCGGTAAGACCGCGCGGGTGGTGGTGTTCGCGGTCGGCGACAAGGCCGAGGCTGCTGAGGCCGCTGGCGCCGATGTGGTGGGCAGCGACGACCTGATCGAGCGGATCCAGGGCGGCTGGACGGACTTCGACGCCGCGATCGCGACGCCCGATCAGATGGCCAAGGTGGGTCGGATCGCGCGCATCCTCGGTCCGCGTGGCCTGATGCCGAACCCCAAGACCGGCACGGTGACGCCCGATGTGGCCAAGGCCGTGTCCGACATCAAGGGCGGCAAGATCAACTTCCGCGTCGACAAGCAGGCCAACCTGCACTTCATCATCGGTAAGGCGTCGTTCGACGAGAAGGCGCTGGCCGAGAACTACGGCGCCGCGCTGGATGAGATCCTGCGGGCCAAGCCGACGTCGTCGAAGGGCCGCTACCTCAAGAAGGTGGTGTTGTCGACGACGACGGGCCCGGGCATCCCGGTCGACCCGACCGTGACGCGCAACTTCGCCGAGGTGTAGCTGCGCTACGGCGCGCCGGTCTCGATCACCGCGCCCAAGTCCGTGGCAATTTTGTCCACTAACAGGCGGCCCGGTCCTTCGTACAGATTCTGCAGACCTGGCGGGACGCGCTGCCAGCTGCCGGGCTTGGATTGGTACCGCGCACCGAACAGCACTATCACTTCCTGCGGCGGTGCACCGGCGAGCTCGGCTTGCCGCGAATGCCAGATGAGGCCCTGCAGTGGCGGAGTGTGCGGTTGCGCGAGTGCAGTGATGGCCAGCCTGCGCGTGCAGGGGTAGTGCTCCGCCGGGCTCGACACCACCTGAGTGCGGCTCAGGCCGAGGTCGTCCAGCGCTGGATCACGGAGATCGCCGAGTGTCGCGTCGACCGGAACCCGGATGTGCGCCAAGAGCTTTTCCAATAAGTGTTGCTCATAGATCACGTTGCTTCCCGTGTCGTGAACGTCATGGAAAATGGTTTCGAGCAACACGGTGGTCGGCGTCTCGCCCAAATACATGCTCGGTAGCCGACTGCCGGTGTTGGGGTCGTCTATCGGCGCGAACCTCGTATCACCAAACCCAGGGTTGTGTTGGTCGTAGCCGAACGTCCCGTCATAGACGCGGAATAGGGGTGTACCGCCCGCCAACGTGACTGCCTGCAACCGCGGAAGTGTCGCAGCCACAACACAATTGCCTGGGTCTGGGCAGACGATGTCTTCCGGCGGGTAGGCCGTCATGCAAAAGGCCATGCAAGAGGGTTAGGCAGCCGGGGCGGCAGCGAAGCGTTGGGCGGCGCGCAGCGCCCTATCCGGATTGGTGCGTGCCACTTCTTCGGGAACACCGCCGGAGAGGAAGCTGGTGGGCTTGGTCAGCCACGTCCACAGGGACCAGCCCTCGATTCCGCCCTTTTGAAGCGCCGACAACATGGGCTGCAACTCGGGTCGCGGCTCTCCGCCCTCGTCCAGTTGGAAGGCCGGGATTACCGTTTTGCCCTTGTAGTTGACGGTGAACAGTGCGCGCTCATCCCTTCGTCGGGCAAGCCATGTTCTGGTGCTTGACTCGCTCGCGGCCCCACGCAACTCGCTCAGCGTTTCATGGGTGAGGACGGGCGTCGCGAGCAACGCAACGCGGTGGGCTGCCAATCGTTGCGCCTGAATTAGCGTCGCTGGAGGAGTGAGGCTTACTTCCCGGCTCATCAGGACTTGCATCAGATCGTCTCGAATAGCCGCGGTGTGCTCAGCCTGCAGCGTGCGAAGAAGCTCGACCAGCTCCGAGAGCGCTGCAGTTAGTTCACCACTACTCACGACGTTCTCAGCCTGCAAGCTTCGGATCAGCTCGAGCTGCTCCAGCATCTCATCGAGTTCAGACTCTGTTAGCCCGCGAATCTGTAGGTGGTCGCGACGCTTTGTGACGTCAAAACTTGTGCGACTCATGTAGCAATTGTAGCGCACAAAGATGTGTGTAGCAGCCGCTACAGACGGGCTCTCTGTTGGTGAAGGTGTGCATGTAATACGTTCCGTATTTGCGTGATCTATACTGTGATCGGAGGTGGTATCGATGTTGACATCGGCCAAGCCCGATCTGGACGCCTACAACAGCGCGATGAGCATGAGCGCCGCGGAACTTGTCACGGTGCTGCGCGACCTACTGGGCTCCAAGCTCGTCGCCTACCTGGGCAAAGTCAAGGAGACGCGGGCAGTGCGTCAGTGGGCCGACGGTACCCGGACGATCGCCAACCCGACCGATGTGGACCGGCTGCGCGTCGCCTACCGCGCCGCGGCAATGATCACCGCGCGCGAGAGCGCCGAGGTCGCCCAATCCTGGTTTCAGGGTCTCAATCCGCTGCTCGATGACCGCAGCCCGGCCCGGGTGCTGCGCGACGGCGACCTCGAGGAGGTGGGCCCGCAGGTCCTGACCGCCGCCCGCCAGTTCGCCGCAGTCGGGTAATGCGTCGAGGCGAGCCCACCCGCACTTCCTTTGGAGAACTGCACACCGTTGGCCGCCGCGATGTTGCGGTGTATCGGGTCGGCTACCAGCCTGAGCCATGGAGTTGGACGCCATGGGAGTACGCCGGCACCGACGGGCGGTTCCACGGCCGCTGGGATGACCCGAACGGCACCTGGCGCACTCTCTACACCGGCTCCTCGGCGCTGGCCTGCTACTTGGAAGTCCTGGCGGTCTTCCGCGCAGACCCGGCGGTGGTCGAGGAACTCGACGACATCGAGGACAACGACGACGACAGCGGTTCCTACCCCACCGCACTCGCAGGCAGTGTGTCGCGATCCTGGTGTACGCCAAGATTGCTCGCGTCCGGCCGACTCGCCGGAACGTTCGCGGCACCGGGCCACCAGGAGTCGCTACCCACGCTGCGGGCCCGATTCCTCAAAGACGCCCAGGGTTTCGGCCTGGCCGACCTGGACGCCGCGGCGATCCGTGACAGTCGCCCGCGCGCACTCACCCAAGCCATCTCCGCGTGGATCTACACGCTGTCGACAGACGAGGGAACGCCGCTTACCGGTATCGAATTCGCCTCCCGACACGGCGACAACCTGATGCTGTGGGCGGTCTACGAACGCGACACCGCCGCCGCCGCACCACCGCAGATCAGCCCGGTCAGCGCCGACCCGGTCGACTGTGACGACCCCGACCTCAGCGAGGCGATGCGCCTGCACCGCCTCAGCTGGTCGGACTGATGGACGATGCACACCTTCCGGCCCACCGCAGGACAACCATGAAGCGAGGTCTGCCAATCCTGCGTAGTCGGCACTGCGGCTGCCAGCACGGTCGGCCCGTCGCGCTGGCCCCTCAACGGCTCACGTCGAGTGGCCGGCGGGCGACACCGGCTGGATCTGGGAAGGAAGGATGGGGCTGGCAGGGCTCGAGCGCGACCGCCTGGTGGTTTAGGGGGTTTTCGCGTCTGTTGGGCGCCCGAGGCCAGCCAATGCCCTCAAAGAATCTGATAGCCGATCTCGGCGGCGGCCGCTTGCACAATTGACCACATGAGCGGATGAGTGAGGGGTCGGGAGAACGACGGCATCGTGGGTATCGAGTCCGCGGCGTTGCTCCACAGCACAATGTTCGGGTGGCCGGTCAAGGTCGACGGGACGTATAGACCATCGAGTTCGGGCCAGGTCGTGTAAATGGCGCGGGCCCACCGTCGACATGCGGATCGGGGTGCGGCAAGTAACGAGGCTGACGCGCTGTTGCGGAGCAGCCATGTTCCCGACAAGTCGAGCAGACGCAGTACGCGTTCGGGTTGCCACGCGGTGAGAGTCGGAGCACCGGCGCGGGTGTCGACCACGCGCGTTAGCTGGTAAACCTCGGCGAGGCTGGTTGCGATATCGGTTGCGGCGTACAGAACGCCCTCAGCCGCCGAGATGGGATGAGGGCCGGGATGTGGGTCCCATCGCATCGACGGCAGCGGCCCGTAGGTGCGCAGCTTGTTCCAGGGCAGCACGTACTCGCCTTCGGTGCGGTGGACCCGCCACAGCATTCCGGTGTAGTCGGTGACGTCGTGGGGTTCCCTGATGAGCTGTCGTGGGGGCGTTCGGGGCGCCTTCGGCTTGGGGCGTGCGCTCACCAGCGCCCGAGATCCGCGATGAATCCGGCAACCAAGCCGGGGTCGCCGCCGGCGGCCAGATGCTCGATCGGTGTCCGGTCGTCGAAGTCGGGCTGCGGAGTGTGCATGAACACATCCAGGACCGCGGGGGTGGTGCCGCGTGGTATCGCGGGGACGATCACATCCAAGCCGGGAAGCAGGTTGTCACCAAGAAACTGCCAGCGAGGAATGCGTCGGCTTCCTTGAAGATCGAAGGCCCATAAAGCTTTTCCGGTGATGCGCCGTGACACGCGGGACCGGTCGACGCCGAGGATCGCGGCGGCTTCTTTGATGCTGACAGATCCTGAGAGCGCGCCGGTGAGTTGTCGCACCGCAATGCGGGCGCGGGCTTCTCGTTCGTTGTCCGCCGACCATGCGTCGATCACCGCTGTTGCGCGGGGTTCGGCGTGCTTGCGGAGGAAGTCCACTTCCGTCGTCGACAGGGAAGTCGCCCCGGGAATTGCCGCAAACGCGGAATCCAGCTCGTCGAGGACCTCCTCGACGGTCAGGTCAATCTGGTGCTTAGCCAGTAACGCGTCTAGCGCGGGTGCGGCCGACCCATT
Source organism: Mycolicibacterium sp. XJ2546 (assembly GCF_053483195.1). Taxonomy (NCBI): domain Bacteria; kingdom Bacillati; phylum Actinomycetota; class Actinomycetes; order Mycobacteriales; family Mycobacteriaceae; genus Mycobacterium; species Mycolicibacterium sp. XJ2546. The sequence goes on from NZ_JBEFRW010000021.1 coordinate 64,658, forward strand.
CATATGCACAGACTAGCACGGTCATGCGGGTATGTGCCCCCGGTAAGCTGCGCGCGCGAGAAGGCGCGAAAACCCCTAAAACCGGTGGCGGTTTAGGGGGTTTTCGCGTCTGTTCGGCGCCAAGAATTGGTGCACGAGGATGGCCAACGCTGCCGGTATTCTGAGACGCATGCCGGGGCAGCTACGCGCCAATTTGTCGCACCTGGACACCTCCGCGGTGCAGGCGGACGGTCAGGCCACGGAGATGGCGACCGGCCACACGTCGGCGCACGGCCAGATCGAGTCGGCGCAGACCGGCTGGACGGGGCGGTCGGCGATGTCGTTGGCGAAGCGGTTGGCGCAGTGGCAGGCGGCCGATGCGGCCCTGCAGGCTCGGGTGGTCGAGCACGGCCAGGCGCTCAAGTGCGCGGCCACCGAGTATGGCGCGACGGATCAGCGCAGCGCCGAGCAGGTCGAGCAGGCGAAGGCGGAGGTCGAACGGCTCGCGTCGCAGCAGAACCTCTGAGCCGCGGTGACGGGGCTGACGGTCGCCGAAATCGATCGGTGGAACGCCGAGGCGGTGCGTCAGGTGTTTCACGCCGCGCAGGCCAGCGCCCAGGCCTCGTTTCACACCGCCGAGGTGCTCGCGTCGCTGCCGGCGTTCGAAAGCTGGGGCGGTGACGCGGCCGAGGCCGCGGGGCAGACCAACGACGAGATCCGGCGCGAACTCGAGCTCAACGGCGACGAGAAGCTGGTGGTCGGCCGGGCGGCTGCTAATGCCGCCGACGGCATCGACAAGGTCGAGGCCGATCTGGCGGCGCTGCGCGACGAGGCGGAAAGCCTGGGCATGGTGGTCGACCCGGTGAGCAACCGCATCCTGCCCGGCCCGGGGCTGGCGGGCGCGTCGCCCATGGAAGTCGAGCTGAAGATGATGCAGCTGCAGCCCAGGCTGGACGCGATCTTGGTGGAAGCCAACCAGGTCGACGACGAGCTCGCCCGCGCGATCGACATGACCGACGGCGATCAGCCGATCCCGGAGTTCTCGCCGGAGGCGGTCGCCGAGCCGCTGCCGGAAGACCCGAAGGAGTTCAACGAGCGCTGGGAGCAGTTGACCGAAGCCGAAAAGGATTGGCTCTACGAACAAGACCACTTTGTCGGCAACCATCCGGGGATGCCGTTCGTCGACAAGGACCACTACAACCGCAGGCATCTGGGCGAGCTGATCGGCGACACGCAGGCCGAGATCGACCGGCTGGCCAAGGAGCATCCGGCGTGGGCGGCCGGTGGTCGCCCGGGCACGCCGAACCCGAATCCGCCGGCCTACCGGGAGTGGAAAGAAAAGTGGGACGCGGCGCATCAGGATATGAGCCGCTACCGGGCGGTCGAGGGGGAGCTGCAGTCCAACGACGGGGTGCCGCGGCTGCTCGGGTTGATCGACGACGAGGGCCATGCGGCGGTGTCGATGGGCGATCCCGATACCGCCAAGCGCAATGCGACGTTCGTGCCGGGCACCGGGCAGGACGTGGGTCGGCTGGAGTTCAGCGCCGAGAAGTCCGAACAGATGTATCTGGCGACGATGCGTGCCGATTCGAACCTGCAGGCCGGGGACGTTTCCGTCACGACGTGGATGGGCTATGACCGGCCGATGAACCTGTTCGAGGCGGCGTCACCAGGTTATGCGCGCGACGGCGGCGACGATCTGGCGGCGTTCCAGGCGGGGATGCGCGCGTCGCACGAGGGTGTGCCGTCGATCGATACGGTGATCGGGCACAGCTACGGGTCGACGTTGATGGGCGCGGCCGCACTCGACGGCAATCATTTGGATGTGAATAGCGTTGTGGCGGTGGGTAGTCCGGGGATCCTCGCCGAAAATGCCAGCGACCTGAGTTTGGCGTCGGGGGCCAACGTGTTCGCGTCGCGCGCGGAGAACGACATGATCGGTATCGCCACGTATGCGACGCTGGGCCCGGATCCGATGAACAGTCGGTTCGGCGGGATTCCGTTCGAGGCGGCGCCGGGGGCCGCGGGCCCGTTCGGGACGCCCACGGTCGACGCGCACAGCAGTTATTGGAGCGCGGGCAACCCGGCACTGGATAACATGGGCCGCATTATTGCCGGAAGAACTGACGTCACACCACCGACCTTCACACCATGATGCGCAGAAAGCTCGTCACCGTAGCCGCCGCGACGCTGCTCGCGGCGGGCGTCGCTGCCTGCGGGGATTCGTCGGACGAGCCGGGTCCGCTCGGGCCGCCCACGCCGTCGGGGGCCACCGAGATCCCAGGAGGTCCCATGGAGCAGTTGCCGGTTGCCGCCGACCCGAAGATCCCGGCGAGCCAGCAGGAGGCGCAGGACACGGTGCTGCGCTATCTGCAGCAGACGCTCGACGCGCTGCCGGAGGGCTTCAGCCTGGACGGGACGCGGTACAGGGTTGGGGATGGCACGACCTACTGCGAGGACGAGCCGGCCGACCGCAACGCACCGGTGAAGCTCGAGGACTGGCGGGACGTGAAAGTGCCGCCGGGGACGGACGTTAACGCGTTGGTGGCGCAAGTCGGTGGGATCTGGGAAGACTGGGGCTGGGACGTGCTCGAGCGCGACGGCTTCGACAAGCCGAACCGGTTCGGCTACGCCCCCGACGGTTATGTGCTGCAGATTCAGGCCCGGCCCGACCCGACTGAGGCACCCTCGCTGATCGGGTCCTCGCCGTGCTTTCCCGGTGATCTGCGCCAGGACGACGTGCAGCGACCGGCGGTGCTGAGTCAGAGTGGGTAGGGCGCGTCCGCACGATCGGCGGCTCGGGCGGTAACTCGCCTGGGGGCAGGTCGATCACGCTCTGCATCAGGAAGCAGTCGCCGGTGATGTTGAGCGTGGCGACGTCGATCTGGCCGAGCTTGAACTCGTAGCCGTTGCCGTGGATGGCGACGTCGCGTTTGGCTTGTTCGTTGAACAGTGACGGGTCGTCGGTGGCTCCGTACTGGGCGGCCTCTTCGCGCACGATGTCGGCGGCTGGTGGCGACATCGTCGGCGGTGGATGGGTCGCCCACCGAGACGGCCGCGGGGATCATCTGGGATGGATCGTCGGGTTTTTCCAGGTAGACCAGGTGGGAATCGGGGACTTTGAGGGCTTCGCGGATGGCGGCGATGTCGGCAGCCGCTCGGTCTTGATCTGGCCGTCGGGCAGCTGCTGGTACTGGTCGAGCATTTCCTGGAGGAGTTCGCGGTTGGCGCGGTCGACCTGGTTGATGTCGCCGGAGGGCATGTCGGTCTTGTCGTCGTCGTCGGCGCCCGTCTCGTCGCTGGGTTTCTCCTCGCTGAGGAGGGCGGGGGGCCCTCCTTGGGGTTGAGGGCGCTGCACTCGGTGCCGAGCTTGCTCATGTCGCGTGCGACGTCGGTGAGGTCAGCGTTGGTGCCCCGCACGATCTCGCCCAACCGTGCCAGGCCCTTGCTGGCGATCTGGGTCAAAAGGACTTCACGGAGGTGGCTGGGCGGCACGCTGTTGGCGGCGTCGGTTACCCAGTCGCGCAGCGTGTCGAGGTTGTGGCGCCCCGCGGCCACGATGCGGGCAGACTGGTCGATGGTCTTGCCCAACCGCTGGTCAAGGTCGGCGATGCGCTCGATTACCGCCGATGGCCGGTGTTCTTGGCGTTGTAGGCGGAGGCGGCGTCGCCCGACCACACCGACCCGGGTGCTGCGCTCGCGACGTCGCTGCCCAGCCGCCGAAGCGCTGCGCCGTCGTCAAACGGCGCGCCGTCCTGCGGTGTGCCCTGGCCGAAGGTATCTCGCGCGTTGGTCCACACCGCATAGAACGCATCGATCGCGCTCACGGATCGGTCCCGGGCATGAATCCAGTGTCACGTACGGGCGGGTGGTGCGATCACGAAAATTGGTGCGACGCGTGCTGGGCGGGTTTGCGCTATGCGACGACGGTTGCTGGCAGGTACCTGATGGTGTGCTGGGACTTGGTTGGCAAGACGACGGAACGACAAATTGCCGACGGCAGGTGCGCCTAGCGTCATGGGCAGCGTTTGATCGCGTCATCTTCCGCGGGGCAGGAATCTTCGATGAGAAGTTGGTTCGTGCGCATAGTGGGTGTCGGAATTGCTGTGGTGCTTTCGCTGGTGATGGTCGGGTCAGGCGTCGCGTCTGCGGACCCGTACATCGGGAAGAAGTACTCCGATCCGCAGCGCAGATCGGCAAACGAAATGGCACGCCGGTGGTTGCCGCCGTGCGTGGAAGCGAGCAGCAGCAGGACGACTGCATCGTCACCAATTGGCCGAAGTCGATTTTCCTCGACTCCCGCGGAAGGAGTCATCGGTCAAAGGAATACCGGCTCGATTTGAACTGCACCAATCCCGTTGCGTCACGAGGGCATCCAGGTAACTCAGCGGTGACGCCGGAAGGTGTCAAGGCGAAGAAGGATCAGAAGACGGCGGCCAGTATCAACGAGCACCCCGAGCAGTGTCAGAAGAGCGAGCCCGCATGAAGAACTGTATCAATTTCTGTAAACGCACTGGTCTTTGTCAGGTCGAATCCTGATGCGCACTTCGCAGTTGTCGGCGACGACGACGGGCCAGGGCTGCCGTACGACCGCTTGACCGGTTTGATTTCCTGATAGCGGCGAAGTCGTTCGGTACGGTGGTGATTCGGTCGCTCGAAATGCGCAAGGGGAGGGCGACTCGAGTAAGAGGGGAGAAATAATGGGATTAACTGCCGTTCGCCGTAGCGCAATGGCAGCGTTAGCAGCTCTTCTGGTCGGGGCCGGCGCCGTGGTATCCGTCGCGCCGGCGCATGCTGACGCGAACGACGACGAGTTCATCGAGTTGCTCGACATCGAGGGTGTGACCTACGCCAACCGAACCGAGGTGATTCGGGCTGGAAAAGAATACTGTCTCGCGCGCAGCAGGCCGAACGCGAACATGGGGCCCATGTACAACAAGCTGTACGACGACATGGGATGGGTCGGAACCGAACTTTCAGACTTCGCTAGGGCCGCGAATAGAGCCTATTGCTAATGTTTGGTGAGTAGGATCGGTCATCTCTGCCAGAAGGCTTAACCCTGGCCTCCTGTCGAGATCGGTTACGGGTCAAGTGGAACTTCAATAGTTGCCAGCAGCGCGCGGTGGTCGGAGCCTGGAATGGTTACCGTCCGGATCGACGAAGCGGCAGCGTTTCGGGTCAGTACGTGGTCGATTACCAGCACGGGCGGAAACCATTTGTTGGAAGGGAATGTCGGCGCTAAGCCTGCCCCGGTCTGTTCGACGGCATCGCGATAACCGTTGGTCGACAGTTCGCGGAACTGACGCATATCCGGTGTGCTGTTGAAGTCTCCGGCGACGATGACGGCTGCCGGCCCGGCCTGCTCGGTGAAACGATTTAGGTCTTCTTTGGTTTCGGCTATACCGTTTCGCCACCTGTCGAACGACCCCGCTTCGGCCGTGACCGGGGAGGTGATGTGCACACTCACGATAAGCGGGTCGAGTCGCACGTGCGGGACCCGCACTCGCCCTGCCACTATGGCAGCATCTCGATGCTTCCCCGGCCTCACCGCAGACAGCGGAAACCGACTCCATAAACCGATACCGCCGGCATTGGGCGCGGGTTTGAGCACTGAATAGGGGAATACTTCTTCAATTCCGGCGTGTGAGAAGCGTCGGGCCTCCTCGGGTGTCAACTCCGCCACGGTGATGAGATCCGCGCTGTCCTTGGCCAATCCGACAAATGACGACGCGTCCGCCCGTCCCTTACGGAGGTTCGACGAAAGCACGCGGATATCGGCGTGTGGCCCGACATCAGCCGGACTTCCGAAGTAGTACCAGGGCAGCTGGGCTGCCAAAGTCGTCGCCACGACAACCACCGCGATGATCGACAGGACGATCCGGCGGCACAGGATCAAGAGTGTCAGGCCCGACAGCGCCAGCAACGGCACGTAAGGCGAACTCACGGCAGCGACAAGCTCAACGACATTCGAAATCGGATGAGCCCGAAAGAACAACGCGGCGAGTGAGAACGCCAGAGCCGCGACTGCCAGCACTGTCAGGCGCACACGAAGTCTGCCGGACAAGGAACGGCACGTCCTCTCTGTGCTTGCAATTGGCGGAAGGCTACCAGTCGATGACGATGCGGGTCACCCGTGCCGTCGATCGACCGGATTGACGTTTAAGGGACGCTGAGTGCGCCCACGCGAACCGCGCCGAGGTGGTTCGGGTCAGGTGCAGTTGCCCTCTTATGGGATCGCACTGCTGCTGAAACACTCGTCATCCGCGGTGTGGATGTTGCATTGTATGCGGCGAAGTTATAGGTACTTTGTCGGTTAGCTTGACTCGGCGACTGCATATTCATGGTGGAAGCACACGATGAGACGGTGTGGATTGGGGAGGTGTCCTCGCTCGTGGGCGGGAGACAGGGGCGGCGAATATGACTGTGGACGGCTGGATCACACTTGCGGTGGTGGTCGTGGCGATAGTGGTTTTGGTGCTGGACCGGTTCAATCCGACATTGATCATGGGCGGCGCCGTGTTGGCTCTCTTTTTGGCCGGTGTGATTGACCAAGGCCAGGTTCTTGATGGATTCGCCAACGAGTCGCTAGCCGTAGTTGCCGCACTCTATGTGCTGGCCGGCGCGGCAGACGCCACTGGAGCATTCGAGGGGGTCACGTCCCGCTTGCTGGGTAACGGAGCGCAGTCACGGCCCCATCGCGAACTCATGCGGGTCTGCGCACCGTCTGCGGCAGTATCTGCGTTCATCACAAACACGCCATTGGTGGCCATGCTTGCGCCACGCGTGGTCCGCTGGTGTCGGCGTACCGGACGGTCGCCATCGCGCTACCTCATGCCGCTGAGCTACGCGATCATCCTGGGCGGGTCGATGACGATGATCGGCACGTCGACCAACCTGTTCGTCAACGATCTGATCGATAAAGCCGGACTGGGCCGCATGAGCGTGTTCTCGATTTTCGGGGTTGGCCTACCCCTTGCGATCGGCGGGGTGGTCCTTCTCGTACTTCTGGGCCCGTACCTGCTGCGGGAGCGTCACACGCCGACCGACAGCCTGGCCGAGTCGGAGCGGGAATTCACCGTGGAAATGACCATTCCCGCCCATAGTACGTTAGCCGGCGCCACGGTTGCTGAAGCTGGCCTCCGCAACCTCGACGGTGTGTTTCTGGTAGAAATCGAGCGCGCTAAGAAGGTGCTTGCAGCGATTGGACCGAACCTGCCGCTCGCAGCCGGGGATCGGTTGGTTTTCGTCGGCAACCTCGCTAGGGTATTGGACCTGCACCGGATGGCGGGGCTCGTCTCGGCGGAAGCCCGCCACTTCGACGACCTGGCGCGTAATCCGCAGCGCCAGTTCGTCGAAGCCGTGATCAGTGCCGGATCACCGCTGGTGGGATCCAGCTTGAAAGCCTCGGGCTTTCGCCGTCGTTACGCGTCGGCAGTCGTTGCGGTTCATCGTTCCAGTGAGCAGTTGAAAGGCAAGCTCGGCGAGGTGCGCCTTCGGGCGGGAGATGTCCTCCTGGTGCTGGCGGGACCCGACTTCGCTCAACGGTATCGTCAGCACCGAGACTTCGCCGTCGTTGCTCCGCTCAACTGGGATCGGCCTCTTCGCGGTGAGCACGCCAGGGTGGTCGAGGTCTGCATCGCTGCGCTACTGGTCGTGGCCGGAACCGGGTTAATGAGTCTGTTGCAGGTATCGCTGCTGGTTGCGTTCGGGCTGGTTGTGGCCAGGATCGTGACAGTCGAAGATGCACGTCGGTCCATCGACGCAAATGTTCTTCTACTGATGGCAACGAGTTTCGGCATTGGGATTGCGGTGCAGGACAGCGGACTTGCCTCGACCATGGCGCAGTTGGTGATGAGCGCCGCCGGCTCATTGGGCCCCTACGGATTGCTGGTTGCCGTGCTTGCAGCCACCATGCTGGTGACGGAGGTGGTCTCGAACACCGCAGCGGCCGCACTCATGTTCCCCATCGCCATCGCCATTGCCGAGCAAGCTGGCCTCAATGCCCTACCGTTCGCCGTGGTGATCATATTCGGCGCGAGTCTGTCGTTCTTGACGCCGATTGGGTATCAAACCAACACCATGGTGTGGGCGATGGGCGGCTATCGATACACCGATTTCGCGCGTCTGGGTGCACCATTGACTCTTCTTGTGTTGATTGCGACTCCGGCACTGGTGCCCGTGTTCTTTCCCTTCCATTGAGTTGCGCTGCGAGAGCATGGTCATGCTGGCCATCGATTTCGCTCGACTAGTTTCCAGCTCAGGCCACGATTGCGGTGCGAGACGTCGCCGGTCTATCCCGAACTATTTGGGTCGGCAAAGGGAGAGGATCGGCGGCAGAAGTTCAGCGATCTGCGAACCGACGGTCGCGTGGAAGTCCGGTGTGCAACCTATTGGGTCGGGGATGTCCAACAGGTCGGACGTGCGAAACTGCGGGCGAAGTGCTGCGAGGTCGGGGACGTTTCGTGCATTGAAGTCCGATACGAGTCGGGCCGCGCCGCTCAGGGTGAACGTCTTATTGAGTTGGCGCGGAGCAAGTTCTAGGACAGCATCGCGGTGCGCCCTTGTCATGGTGAGTACTAGATCGGCGTCTGAAGCGATCCTGGACGTGAGTTGGCGCGCGGCGAAGTTGGCCGAGTCGCCACCCAACTTCTCAAGGACCAATGCCGCGTCGGATTGGATTGCATGCCCGATGACTGCCTGGGTTCCGGCGCTGGCTGTTTGCAAGTGCGGGATTTGAAGCCGGGCGCCATACGCGGCGGCAAGTCGCTCTGCCATAGGTGACCGGCAGATGTTTCCAGTGCAGATAAACAGTAACCGCAGAGCAACTCCTGTGAAATGACGTTGGGCCGAAGTGAACGGCATACAGTACCCGGCGTCAATACCTGGCCCTTATCGGTGGTGTTACGGGGTCACACTGTGCACAGCCTATGGGCATTTTCGGTTCGGTAAGCGGCCCTAGCAGACCACCACGCGTGCCGACAATTGGTTGCCGATTGGTGGAGCCGACCAGCAAGGCCGCTTTCGCGCGCTTCATCGAAGAGTCTGGTATCAACCGGTGGTTGCATCAGACGCTGCATGGCTGATGTCATGCTCGCCGAACGCAGCTTCCGCCAAGCCCCTCGTCTTCGTGAGTGACCCACGATCGGAGCTGTCCGGCATAGTGCCCTACCGCGCCCGGCCAACGGCGGTCGCCTATGAAGGCAAAGACAAGCACTCGGCAAAACTTCCCGACGCCACTGCGCAACGGTGAGATTGCGATTGCCAACATCTGTTACTGGGGGCCCCGCTCATATTAACAATGAGGTAACGAGCCTGCCCGCCCTTATGTGCAGCTAACTCAATCTTTTGCCGTAGTTCCTCAAGGGCGCCGAGTGCATCGCTCGTCAGTGGAGGCCCAAGGGTCCGGCGATCGCACTTGGAGTTCAGTCGCCAACAGCGGCATTGCAACACTGACACTATAGTCAATTTCCCAGGTGGTGGCCAAAAGATAGGGAAACCCCTGATTCCTCGACCCCCTTTCAGTTAATATGCTGAGTGTCTAGCTGAGAACGAGGGGAAGACCCGGTGCGCGCCGCACGGCGGGCCGTTAATTGGGTGTCGGGATTGGAGTTCTCAGCGACAGCGCCGTCGTGAGGCGGCTACTTGGGGGTGTGGCATGAACTGTGGGTGGTACGCGCATGCGCGACAGGACGGGGGCGGCCTCGAGGGCCGCGCAGAAGCAAATGCCGGGGGGTTGTTGTGACGGTTGTCGATCCAGTGCCGCATACGTCACCACGAAATTCATTTCACGACGATCCTGAAGGCGCGAGCCATTTCGCTGACAATGTCCGGGTATTAGATGGTCGTCGGGGTGTCGTTATGCCGTCGTCGGCGCCGGGCGGTGGCGCATGTCGCGGGCCTGTCGACGTCATCGAGCATGTTCCGCACACTGCCGCCATCCGTAAGGCCGCAAGCGTTCCGTTTCTCGGTCGTATCCGATGGTGGATGGTTGTACCCGTCGTAGACTTCGCACTGATATTGGCTCCACTTGCGTGGCGGCCGCCCCAGCCGACTTCACTGCTGACGATGGCTGTCCTTGCGACACTTCTCCTCAATGGCGGCGGTCGACACGTCGCACGACTGCATCTCAGTGTGTTGGACGAACTGCCGTTCATTGTTACTCGGCTACTCACTGCGATGGCGGCGGTCTCTGCAGTCATTCTTTTCTTGCACCAGAAGCCGCAGGTGTCAATCTTCGTAGAGACCGCCCTACAGGCAGCAGCACTTGTTATTGCAGGCCGGGTCGTCATCACCCGGTTCCTCGCCTTGGCCCGTCGACGCGGAATTACAAAGCACCAGACCGTCTTGGTCGGAGGCGGTCCATTGGCCGCAGAGTTGGCCCGAATTCTCGATCAGCACCGCGAGTATGGGCTTGAGGTAATCGGCTTCGTCGACGACGGAGACGACTGTCCAGCAGCGCGGTATCTGCCACGCCTTGGCCACCTTGGAGACCTGGACATGGCCGTGTTGACAACCGGCGCCGACATGTTGTTGGTCGCCGACGGAAATTTCGAAGAACATGCGTTGACGGATGCGGTACGTACAGGAGCGTGTCAAAGCACAGAGTTACTTGTCGTCCCGCGTATGCATCACTTCCACACTCTAACTGGCATGGCTGACCACATCGGTTCCATCCCGATCATGCGTGTCCGCAATCCCAATCTCCATGGACCGGCGCGGCTGGTCAAGCGCACCTTCGACGTTGCAGCCGCTGTTTTGGCTCTGACCATCGTGCTGCCCGTACTGGCCCTGACTGCGCTCGCGGTACGGATCGAAGGTGGGCCCGGCATAATTTTCCGGCAAGTTAGAGTGGGACGCGACGGCAAGCACTTTGAGCTCCTGAAGTTCCGATCGATGCGGCCCGCCAATGACGTTGAGTCCCAGACGAAGTGGTGCGTTGCGAGCGACAATCGCGTCGGCCCTGTCGGACGGTTTCTGCGTTGCACTTCGATCGACGAGCTGCCGCAACTCTGGAATATCCTTCGCGGCGATATGACGCTCGTGGGGCCGCGGCCAGAACGACCCCACTTTGTGGAGCAGTTTTCTACGCAATTCGACAGGTATGCTCACCGTCACCGGGTGCAGGTCGGGCTCACCGGTTTTGCTCAGGTTAGTGGCCTAAGAGGAGACACTTCGATCGCTGACCGCGCCCGGTACGACAATTTCTACATAGAAAACTGGTCGCTCTGGCTAGATATCAAGATTGTTATCCGAACTTTCCGCGAAGTTTTGGTTTACCGCGAAAGGTGAATCGGGCAGCGAAGATTGGTTCCGGGGCAGGCCGGTTTGGTCCTCGGAAGCATGTAAATTTGAGAATGTCTTAGGATGGTTGGTAGCCGTATGAAGCTCGTCGTGCATGACTTCGCGGGCCATCCCGGGCAACTCCAGCTCAGTCGCGAGCTGGCGCGCCGTGGCCATACTGTGGCGCACCACTATTGCCAGTCCGTCGCAACCGGACAAGGTGCGACGGCGCGCCAGTCCGATGACCCGGATTCGTTCTCGGTGCAGGGGATTTCCCTAAAGACTGAGTTCGCGCGGTACTCGCCGGCTCGTCGCATCTGCCAAGAACTGAAGTACGGTTGGTTGTCGTTGCGGGCGATCCTCGCGGCTCGTCCAGATGCGGTGATCTTTGCGAATTTTCCCGTCCTACCACTATTTTTTGTCTCGTTAGCGCTGAGAGTTCGGGAAATTCCGTACATTTCGTGGTGGCAAGACGTCTACAGCGAGGCAGTCGGAACGACGGCCCGCCAGCGGCTTGGAGTTATCGGCAAGCTCATAGCTAGGATTGTAGACCGCATCGAACACACCATTGCGCGTCGCGCGACCGCCATCGTGCCGATCGCTGATGCCTTCGTTGAGAAACTGAATCGCTGGGGTATTCAGACAGATAAGGTGCGTGTCATCCCCAACTGGGGCGCGTTGGACGAGGTTCCGAGTAAGCCGCGGGTCAACGCCTGGTCACTGGCCCATGGACTTAACGGCTCTACTGTTGTGATGTATGCCGGAACCCTTGGGCTTAAACACGATCCGTCGATTATCGCCGAACTGGCGCGTACGGCGCCAGATGATTGTCAAATCGTCGTGGTCTCGGAAGGTAAGGGCAGAGAGTGGCTCGAGGAGCACTGCCGCGGCGCACACAACCTGGTCCTCATGGATTATCAGCCCTACGAGCAGCTTCCTGACATGCTAGCTAGCGCCGACGTATTTCTCGTGATCCTCGAACCTGACGCAAGCCGCTATTCGGTTCCGTCGAAGATTCTTAACTACCTGTGTGCGGAGCGGCCGGTGCTAGCCCTCTTGCCCGCGGAAAATGCTGCGGCACAAATGCTTGAGCACGCTAATGCGGGAATCGTTGGTCCACCTGGCGACACTGCGTGCGCGAAAACTGCACTTGCCAAACTCATCTCCAGTCCGAAGCTGCGCCAAGAACTAGGCGCAAACGGCCGTCGTTATGCAGAGCATGCGTTTGATATCAGTACCGTAGGCGACGGCTTCGAGAGTGTGATTCGATACGCTGTTGGCGAAAGCCAAACGCTACATCAAGAACTTGGGCCAGCGACGGCGGCCGGCAGAACGCGGGGGAAGATTGAGGCGCAAGGGTAGTGACCGGAGGGATTGGACATGACTGGCAAGACTGAAACAGTCCTCGTTGCCGGAGCTGGCGGATTCATTGGGGGACATTTGGCCAAAACATTGGCCGCGTCGGGAGCAAAAGTCCGAGGTGCTGATATCAAGCCAATTGAGGATTGGTATCAAGTGCCCGCGGACGTCGAGCCGATGCAGCTGGACCTCTCGAAGATCGAAGACTGCAAGCAGGCTGTGGATGGGGTGGACACCGTCTACATGCTGGCAGCAGACATGGGTGGCATGGGATTCATCGAGACCCATAAAGCGGATTGCATGTTATCTGTTCTGACCAGCACTCACATGCTGGTTGCTGCCCGGGATGCCGACGTGAGCCGATACTTCTATTCGAGCTCGGCCTGTGTGTACGCAGCGGACAAACAGGTGGATGCGGACGTGACGGCGTTGAAAGAGGCCGATGCATATCCCGCCATGGCTGAGGATGGCTACGGGTGGGAAAAACTCTTCACCGAACGGATGTGTCGGCATTTTCTTGAGGATTTCGGCCTCGAAACGCGGGTGGCGCGGTACCACAACGTGTACGGGCCGATCGGTAGCTTCGAGGGAGGCCGCGAAAAAGCGCCCGCGGCGTTGAGCCGCAAAGTCGCCGAGGCCGTCCTCAGCGGTCGGCACGAAATCGAAATCTGGGGGGATGGTGAGCAAACCCGCAGCTTCATGTATATCGATGATTGCGTCGAGGGCACGATGCGAATTGCTAAGGGCGACAGTCGAGAGCCGGTCAACTTGGGCAGCTCTGAACTTGTCAGCATTAATCAGCTGGTCGATATCATCGAACAAATCGCTGGGGTAACGGTCAAGCGCAACTACAAGCTAGATGCACCGCTTGGCGTTCGCGGCCGCAATAGTGACAACACGATGATCCAATCAACCTACGGGTGGGAGCCCTCTACGCGGCTGGTAGATGGTCTGGAAAAGACGTATCGGTGGATCCACGATCAGTTGTCCACACATGGAGCTGTGCGAGCTGCGGGCTGAGTTAATATCCAGTCCGGATTTCGCGAAGTTTGTCGAACGAAGCAGGACATTTAGTCCCGAAGCCACATCAGGGGGCGTGAGATAAACAGCGATACCAAAGCTCTGGTATGCGGAATGCAGATGGCAGGCCGTTCCGCGATCCGCTGCCGCAGCTTCGTCGTACTATCACTCAAAGGGAATCGGCATGGTGGTTGTAACCGAAGGCTGCAGAGTTTGCGCTCACACCGAAGCGACGCCATGGGGCGAAGAAAATGGGTTCTCGGCCGTCCGATGTACAAATTGCAGTCTGGTTTACCTTTGGCCGTGGCCTAGTCTCGCCGATCGTGACCGTTCGTTGCAATACGGTGCACACTCGGGTGATAAGACTATAGATACGAACGCGAAGCCTCGAGGTAAAGGTCGCGTGCGCGAGTATCGCAAAACACTGGCAGACCTGTACGGGGCGGGCCTGGTCGATCGTCATGTGAATTGGCTGGACATTGGCTGTGGATATGGCGAATTTCTCAGTGCGCTTAGAGCTACGGTCCATGCTGATTCAACGCTTATCGGCAGCGAGCCGAATGAGCGCAAAGCTGCGTATGCACGTTCTCGCGGACTCGATGTTTCATATCGTGTTCTCGGTGACTTGTCGGCTCAATTCACGCACATTTCTCTGCTGAATGTGTTTTCGCACTTGCCAGAACCTGTCAAGTTCCTAGCGCAAGCGAGAGACCTGTTGGTACCGGGTGGAGAGTTGCTTATCCAAACGGGCAACGGTGGAGATATCGAGCGAAGGGATCTACCGGGTGAACTGTGGTTTCCTGACCATCTCATATTCGCGGGCAGGCCGACTTTGAGTTTAATCGTAGACACTCTTGGTATGGATGTTGAGATAGTCAAGCGCTACCGATTTCCACGTCTGACTCCGGTAAATCTCGCGAAAGATCTAGTCAAAAGGCTGATTCGACCGGACTATAATGCCGTTCGCTGGTGGGGGCCATCCCGGACGGTGTGGTTGCGCGCGAAGAAGCGGTGACGAGGGACGACTTAACAAGTGATCGCGTTGGCGGCGCGGCGATCTCCCTCGACGCGGCCGCGGTCCTGCGGCTGGCTACTACCGCTACGGTCATCGACGCTAACGACGAATAGCAAGTCACCCGTTCGCTGTCCCCGGAATCCACAACGCCGAACTCCGTGAAACCATCGCCGTCAAATCAAA
>NZ_JBEFRW010000022.1:0-75783 GCF_053483195.1 Mycolicibacterium sp. XJ2546
CGGCCTACGACGAATTTGCGGCCAAGATCGATGCGTCGGCGAGTGCAGCCGGGGTCAGCCGCGAGGCCAAGTCGAGCGCGGCGCAGGCCCCGGCGGAGGAGTGGGCTCGAGCGCTGCCCCCGGACGAACCGAGTTCTCCCAGGCCGCGATGCATAGTCCGATCCTGCCCGGCTT
Organism: Mycolicibacterium sp. XJ2546; assembly: GCF_053483195.1. NCBI lineage: Bacteria > Bacillati > Actinomycetota > Actinomycetes > Mycobacteriales > Mycobacteriaceae > Mycobacterium > Mycolicibacterium sp. XJ2546. The sequence goes on from NZ_JBEFRW010000022.1 coordinate 175, forward strand.
ACACCAGCCACCCGTCCCAGTAACGCCAAGTGTGTCCTGTGAATGCGGCCAGCAGATCCGGGTGCGCGGATCCCACTGCTCACCAGCCGTACACTGCGCTTGCGCGGCTGGCGCAGTGAGCAGAGACGATGCCATCAGCACGGCACTGCACACCGAGGCCAGCAGGAACCCTGCAGCCGTGGCTCGGATTTTCATATTGATGCTTCTCCATCGGTAAAGCGCGCCGCGTCGGTTCGGTGGTCGGCGGTCATTGCGGCAAGGTGATGGTCGTCTGTTCATTGATCACATCCGCGGCGTCGAGCACCACGTTCTGTTCGCTCGCGAGGCTGTCGCCATTCAGCTGCAGGACGAAAAGACCATCGGCTGCCGGCATGACGACCGTCTTTTGGGCGACGAATCGCTCCTGACCTTCGTTCATATAGGTGCCGGCGAATGAAATGGCTTCAAAGCCACCCAAAGCAGTTTTCTCCGGTTCTCCCAATGGCTTGAATTCGGCCATCTCCCGCAGCTGTTGAGGGGCGAGCTCGAGGATCTTCGCCGCGTCGACGTCTCCGGTGAGCTTGGAGGCAATCGCATACAAATCGGGCGGATTGTTGGGATCCGTCGGATGGTCGTAGAGGATGGCACCGTAGGCCCAGTCCGGCGTCGCGTCGCCGGCGTCGCGCCATTGCGGCGGAAGCGGGAAATCGACGTTCGGGGTTCCCGGCTCCCCAGGCTTGATCGGCGTTTCGGCAATATCGTTCTCGACGATGTAGTCGTTGATCGTGTCCGGCTCGTCGGCTGCTGGAGTCGTTGTGGTTGTAGCAGCAGTGGTTTCGGCCGACGTCGGCGTCGTCGTGGCTGCGGTGTCGGTGCTGGAACCACAGCCCACGAGCCCAAGGCTCAGAGTGACGGCAAAAAGTCCCGCCGTCGTCCCTATCGGTGGTTTCTTCATCGGCTCGCAATCTCCTACGGTCGCTTTGGCAAAACAAGGGAAACCAGAGTCTCGAGGTGAGCCTAAGGGCTGGGGCGCCGTTCGGCGGCTACATCGGCGAGCTCGTCCAGCGACAACGGAAGTACGCGGGCCAGGGCCGCGATGGTGGTGAACGCCGGCGTCGGCAGCCGGCCCGTCTCGATCTTGCGCAGTGTTTCCGGTGAAATCGCCGCCGCCTCAGCCACTTCCGCTAAGGTGCGATCGCCGCGGGCCTGCCGGAGCCGCTCGCCGATGCGCTTGCCGGCGGCCAGCTGCTCTGCGGTCAACGGGACACGGACCATGGGGCCAGCTTACCGCCTCCCCGGTATGAAAATACCGGCCACTCCCGCTAGGCTGGTATTTTCATACCGCTTACCTTGCAGAGGAGGGCCAGCCGATGGTCGAGTTGAAGACACCGCGCGAAGTGGAAGCGATGGCCGTCACCGGCGCCTTCCTCGCCGAGCTGCTCGACGAACTCTCCGATCGCGCTCGCCCCGGCGTCAACCTGCTCGAGCTGGAAGACCGCGCACGAGCACTGATCGCCAAGCGCGGCGCCACGCTGTGCTGCACGGGCTGCCACACGATTACGTGCTGGCCGACGGTGACCTGCTCAGCATGGACATCGCGGTATCCATCGACGGCTGGGTCGCCGACTGCGCGCGCAGCATCATCGTCGGCACTTCCCGACCCGAGGACCAACGACTCATCGAGGCCACCGAACAGGCCCTCTCGGCGGGTATCGCGGCGGCACTGCCCGGAAACCGGTTGGGCGACATCTCCGCGGCGATCGGTTCCGTGGCAGCAGATTACGGCTACCGCGTGAACACCGACTTCGGCGGCCACGGGCTCGGCCGCACCATGCACGAAGATCCGCATGTGCCCAACGTCGGTCGCGCGGGCCGTGGGCTCAAACTGCGTCCCGGCCTCACGCTCGCCCTCGAGCCGTGGTTCGCCGCCGGCACCGACAAGATCATCTACGACGCCGACGGTTGGACCCTGCGATCAGCCGATGGATCGCGCACCGCCCACAGCGAACACACCGTCGCGATCACCGACGGTCAACCGCTCGTCCTCACGCGTCGGAAGCGCGTCGCCGCAGCAGGATGATGTTGTCGACCAACGTGCCCGTTTCGCCGCTGGGACCCGACGCCTCCCGCTCGGCCGATTCAACCCGTAGCGACTCCCACTGCGCCTCAGGCAGATTCAGCGATGCGAACACCTCTTTGGCGCTGGGGAAGTCGTGGTGATGGTGCAGTTTCGACGCCCAGGGCGGCGGGCCGCCGTGGTCGACGATCAGCAGCAGTCCCTCGGGGCGGATCGCATCAGCCGCCCGTCGAAAGATCCGAGGACGATCGAGCGGGAGCGTGGAGTGCAGGAACTGCGCCGACACCAAATCGAATGTGCCGTCCGGAAACTGTTCCGGCAGGTCCGCTTGACGGAACTCGACGCGATCGCTGACTCCCCGCTCCTCGGCGTCGGCTACCGCGCGTTGCAGCGCGGTTTCGGAGATATCGACGCCTACGACGCGCCAACCGCGTTCAGCCAGCCACAGCGCGTCGCCACCCTCACCGCAGCCCAGATCCAGGGCTCGGCCGGGCTTTAGCGATTCAGCGACCTCGACGAGGCGGGCGTTGGCCCGTCCACTCCAGACCCGGTTACGTTCGCCGTAGTGCTCTTCCCAATGGGTTTTTGCGTCAGGCGTTGACATGTTGACTCCCTCCTGGAACAGCCAGACCGTGCTGGTCGGCGACAAGACTCTGCACCACTGCAGCCGCCGCCAATGAACCGCTTGCCACCGCGGCGGCCACTTGCGGCATCTGTGCGCTCAGGTCACCCGCCGCGAACACACCGGGTGCGGTGGTGCGGTACAACGCGTCCACCGCAACGGGATCGACAGAAATCGGTGTGGGGCCGCCGAATTCGACGCTCAATTGTTCAGCCAGCGCTGAGCGCTGATGAAGCGTCGTGGCCACCAGCATGCCCCTGCGCGCCAGCCGGGATCCGTCGGTGAATACGACGGCTGTCAATTCGCCGTTCTCCGAGGCGAGTTCGGCGACCCGCCGTTCGTCGACACCGACGTCGGCCGCGGACAGCCGAGTCTGGTCGGCGTCGTCGAGGTCGCTGGGCCCGTCGGTCAGCACCACGATATCGTCGCTCCAGCCGTGCAGCAGCAGCGCCGAATGGACCGCGCGTTCCCCGCGCCCCAACACCGCCAACGGCTGGTCCCGCACTTCCCAGCCGTGGCAGAACGGGCAGTGGAACACCGATCGTCCCCACAGTTGGGCCAGGCCGGGCAGATCGGGTGGGCGATAGTCCATGCCGCCGGCCAGCAGTATCCGACGCGCCCGTTCGCGTCGACCGTCAGCGAGTTGCACAACGAACTGGTCGTCGACCCGCTGTGCCGCGGTGACCTCACCGTCGCGAAGCTCGACGCTCGGATAGGCCGAGAGTTCACCGCGGCCCATGGCGTACAGCTCAGCAGGTGGGCGTCCGTCGTGGCCCAGCAGGCCTCCAATTCCGTGCGCGGGCAGATTGCTCTGAGACCCGGCGTCCACCAACAGCGTGCGCCGACGCGCCCGGCCAAGCACCAAACCGGCGCTCAGGCCGGCCGATCCGCCGCCCACGATCACGCAGTCCCATGTCGTATCCATGAAAACCACCTTGCAGACCTGCGGCCATAATGCCAAGCTCGTTTGCTATGGAGGCAAAAGTGGAGGAAAGCGTCGACGTCCGGGTACGACGCCGGCTGCGCGAACTGCGGACACAGCACGGGCTGACACTCGAAGACGTCGCTACCCGGTCCAATATCGACGTGTCGACGCTGAGCCGGCTGGAGTCGGGTAAGCGGCGGTTGGCGCTCGACCATCTCCCCCGCCTGGCCGCGGCGCTCTCGGTGAGTACCGACGAACTACTGCGCGAGCCCGAGGCGCCCGATCCGCGCGTACGGACCAGTTCTCACACCCACCACAACATCACATACTGGCCGCTGACCCGCCAGGCCGCGGGCGGCCTGCACGCCTACAAGATTCGGATCAGCGGGCGGCGCCGCACACCGCCCGACGAACTGCCCGTGCACGAAGGCCAGGATTGGATGTACGTGCTATCCGGGGAGCTGCGCTTGATCCTGGGTGCTCGTGATTTCATAGTCAAACCCGGTGAGGCAGTGGAATTCTCGACGTGGACACCGCACTGGTTCGGCGTGGTCGACGGACCCGTGGAAGCCATCACCATCTTCGGCCTGCACGGCGAACGTCTGCACCTACACGAGTGAGGTCAGATAGTCCGTCTGGTTGACCAGTCGTACGGATGCCGCACCGTCGGGATAGAACTCGGCCATCGACAACGACGCCAAATCCAGGTGCAGCCGGTAAAGGATGCTGGGTCCGGCATCCAGCGCCATCCGCAGCAGCGTCTTGATCGGTGTCACATGCGACACCACCAGCAGGGTCTGTCCGCCGTTCTCGGCGACGAGGCGGTTCTGGGCGCGGTGCACGCGTTGGGCCACGTTGTCGAAGCTCTCCCCGTCGGGCGGTGTCGCCGAGGTGTCCCGCAACCATCGCCGGTGAAGCTCCGGATCGCGCTGCGACGCTTCGACGAACGTCAGCCCTTCCCACGCGCCGAAGTCGGTTTCGATCAGGTCGTCGTCGACGACGACATCGAGGCCGAGGGCTTTGGCCGCCGCCGCTGCGGTGTCGTACGCACGTTGCAGCGGCGAGGTGACGACGGCGTCGACACCGCCTTTGTTCGCCAGGTACTGCGCGGCGAGTTCGGCCTGCCGGCGCCCGGCCTGGGTCAGCGCCGGGTTGCCGCGCCCGGAATAGCGTCGCTGCGCAGAGAAATCGGTCTGGCCGTGCCGAAGCAGCAGAAGCCGGGTCGGCTCACCGCGCGCACCGGTCCAACCTGCCGGGGACGTCTGCGTCGCGACGTTGGCTGGCGCCGTAGGGTTTTCGATTCCTGAGGCGGCATCCATCGCTTGGTTGGCCAACCGGTCGGCGTGTGAATTCTTCGCCCTAGGGATCCACTCGTAGCTGACGCGGTCGAACTGTGTCGACAGCGCCGTGGCCTGCTGGTGTAGCGGTGCCAGATCAGGATGCTTGACGCGCCACCGGCCCGCCATCTGCTCGACCACCAGCTTGGAGTCCATGTGGACCTCGACCTCGGAAGCGCCGAGTTCCGCAGCCTTCTCCAGACCGGCGATCAGCCCGCGATACTCGGCGACGTTGTTGGTGGCGTGGCCGATCGCCTGCTTGCTTTCGGCGAGCATCGTGGCGCGGTCCTGCGACCACACGACCGTCCCATAGCCCGCGGGTCCGGGATTGCCGCGGGACCCGCCGTCGGCCTCGACGATGACCTTCACGCGCTCGCTCCGTTGAGCCGCAACAGGATCGCTCCGCACTCCGGGCAGCGCAGCACGTCGTCTTCTGCTGCGGCGGAAATACGTGCCAGTTCACCCTTGTCGATCTCGATCCGGCAGGCGCCGCAACGACGTCCCTGCAGAGGACCGGCGCCCGCGCCGCTGCGCTCCCGTTGGCGCTCGTACAACGCGGCCAGATCGGGATCCAACTGCGCGAGCAGTTCGTCTCGGCGCGAAAGGCTCTGGTGGCGCTGCTGGTCGATCTCGGTGCGGGCGTCGTCGCAGGCTTTCTGCACATCGCTTCGCTCGCTTTGCAGCTCGTCGATCCTTGCCAGCGCGGCCGCCTGGTCGCGCTGCAGTTCTTCGCGCCGTTCCATCACTTCCAGCAGGGAGTCCTCCAGCGCGGTCTGCCGACGCTCCAACGTCTGCAACTCATGCTGCAACTCGGTGAGCTGTTTGGCGTCCACGCTGCCGTCGGCGAGCAGGCGGCGGTCGCGGTCCTCGCGCTGACGCACGCCGTCGATCTCTGTTTCGAACTTTGCGATCTGCTCGTCGAGGTCGTCGATCGCCAGCTGCAGCGCGGCGAGGTTGTCGTTGGCCTCCTGCAGCGTCGTCTGGACCTCTTCGAGGCGCTGCTGCTCGGCCAGATTCTTGGCCCGGTGCTCGATCCGGTTCAGCCCGGCGTCGAGCTCGGCCAATTCAAGCAACGAACGTTGTTGCGCTACTTCAGCTTTCATGACTCGTTCTCTCGACATTCCACGGATCGGTTCGGATCGCCGACACGCGCACTGCGAGCGCGTCGCCGAATTGGTCACGCAACAGCGCTGCGGCCTGACCGCACCAGGGGTACTCACTGGCCCAGTGCGCCACGTCGACGAGCGCCACATCGGATGCGCGCTGGTGTTCGTCGGCGGGGTGGTGGCGCAGATCGGAGGTGACGTAGGCCTGCACATCGGCGCCCGCGACGACGTCGAGCAGCGAGTCGCCCGCTCCCCCGCACACCGCCACCCGTGACACCTGCGTGTCTGAGTCGCCACAGGCCCGGATGCCCCACGACGTGGCAGGCAGCGCCTCGCGCACCCGAGAAAAGAACGCCGACAACGGCTCCGGCTTCGGCAACACCCCGATCCGACCCAAGCCGACGTCGCCGGGAATGGGCGCGAGGGTGAAGATGTCGAACGCCGGCTCCTCATAGGGGTGGGCTGAGCGCAGCGCGGCGAGGATGTCGGCGCGACGCGCGGCCGACGCGATCACCTCGATGCGGTCCTCGGAAACGCGTTCGACGGTGCCCACGCTGCCGATCGCCGGCGACGCGCCGTCGTGCGGCAGGAACTGGCCGGTTCCCGCCACACTCCAACTGCAGTGCGAGTAGTCGCCGATCCGTCCGGCGCCGGCGTCGAACATCGCCAGGCGCACCGCGTCGGCGTCGTCGACGGGGACGAACACCACCCACTTGTCCAGGTCGGGCCCGGTGTAGGTGGGCGCGAGGACCTGCTCGACGGTCAGGCCCAGTACCTCCGCGAGCGCGTCGGAGACCCCCGGTGACGCCGTGTCGGCGTTGGTGTGCGCGGTGAACAGCGCCCGGCGGGTCCGGATCATCTGGTGAATCAGGGCACCTTTGGCGGTGCTGGCGGCCACGGTGTCGACCCCGCGCAGCAACAGCGGGTGGTGCGCGAGCAGCAGGCCGTCCTCGGGCACCTCAGCGACGACGGCGGCGGTCGCGTCGACCGCGACGGTGACCGCCTCGACCGACTCGGCCGGATCACCACACACCAGACCCACCGAATCCCAGTCCTGCGCCAATGAAGGCGGATAGGCCGCGTCGAGCACGTCGATGATGTCGGTTAGGCGCACGCTCACCGCAGCACCTCAACCATCGCGTCGACCAGCACCGGCCATTCGGGACGCACCGCCACGCGCAGGTACTGACCATCCAGACCGACGAAAGTGTCACAGCGGCGCACGGCAATTCCTTTGCTGTACAGGTGCTTTCGCGTCAACGCTGCATCACCGACCGAGACCAGGACGAACGGGGCGCATCCATCGACGACATCGACGCCGATGCTAGCCAAGCCGAACACCATCTCGGCGCGCAGCCCGACCAGCCGGCGGGCCGCATGTTGCGCCTCAGCCACCGCCTCCGGCGCGCTGCACGCGGTGATGGCCTCCAGTTGCAGCGTGCCCAGCGGCCAGTGCGGCCGTCGTGCGGTCATCCGGTCGAGCACGTCGGGCGCGCCCAGCGCATAGCCGACCCGCAGCCCGGCCAAGGCCCACGTCTTGGTGAGGCTGCGCAGCACCACCACATCGGGCAGCGACTGGCCCGCCAGCGACGCCGGCTCGCCGGGGGCCGCGTCGGCGAACGCCTCGTCAACCACCAGAAGTCGGCCCGGGCGACGCAGCGCCAGGACGCGCTCGCGGGTATGCAGCACCGACGTGGGATTGGTCGGATTGCCCACGATGACGAGGTCGGCCTCGTCGGGCACCGGGCCGTCGGACAGGTGAAACGGCGGGGCGAGCACGACGTGCTCGAACGGCAGCCCGGCTGCGGCCAGCGCGGCTTCAGGTCCGGTGAACGACGGCTGGATCAGCGCGGTCAGCCGCGGCCGCAGGTTCGCTAATAGCGCAAACCCCTCGGCCGCCCCGGAAAGCAGCGCGACCTCGTCGGCACTGCGCCCGTGCCTAGCGGCGACGGCGGTGACTGCGCGCTGCTCGTCGGCGGCGCTCGGATAGCGGCCGAGTTCGGGCAACCGAGCCGCCAGGCGGTCAACGAGCCAGGTCGGAGGCTCGTCGGTGCGGACGTTGACGGCGAAGTCGAGCATGCCGGGGGCCGCGGCCTGATCGCCGTGGTAGCGGGCGCCCGCACGCGTCGCACCCGGATATGGACTCGCCACAACACGACCCTAGTGCGCCGGGCAGCGTACTTCTGTGATCGGGGAGAATGGTGCCGTGACCGACATGTTGGACCACACCGCTGCGGCGACCCGCCCGCATCTGGTGATCTTCGATCTCGACGGGACCCTGACCGATTCGGCGAAGGGCATCGTCTCGAGCTTCCGCCATGCGCTGGGCTCGATCGGCGCCGTCGTACCCGACGGGGACCTTGCCAGCATGGTGGTGGGCCCGCCGATGCACCACACGCTGCGGGAGATGGGTCTCGGCGATCAGACCGACGCCGCGATCGCGGCCTACCGCTCCGATTACCGGACCCGGGGGTGGGCGATCAACCGGGTGTTCGACGGCATCCCCGCGCTGCTGGCCGATCTGCGGGCCGCCGGCGTGCGCATGGCCGTGGCCACCTCCAAGGCCGAACCGACGGCGCAGCGCATCCTCGCCCACTTCGGCCTCGACGACCACTTCGAGGTGATCGCCGGCGCCAGCGTCGACGGCTCCCGGGCGACCAAGGCCGACGTGGTCGCGCACGCGGTGGCCCAACTGACCCCACTGCCCGAACGTGTCCTGATGGTCGGCGACCGCTCCCATGACGTCGAAGGCGCCGCTGAACACGGCATCGACACCGTGGTGGTCGGATGGGGTTACGGCCGCGGGGATTTCGACGACCCCGACAGCCCGGCCGCGCGGGCCCACGTGTCCAACGTCGACGAGTTGCGCGAGGTGCTGGGTGTCTGACCTGCTGCACGTGACGTTCATCTGTTCCGGCAACATCTGCCGGTCGCCGATGGCGGAGAAGATGTTCGCCCACCAGATCAGCGAACGCCGCCTGTCCGAGGCGGTTCGGGTGACCAGCGCGGGGACCGGCGGCTGGCACGCGGGTGCGCCGGCCGACCGCCGGGCCAGCCATGTGCTGCGCAACCACGGCTATCCGACGGCGCATCGCGCCGCCCAGGTCGACGACGACCACATGTCGGCCGATCTGGTCATCGCGCTGGGCCGTAACCACGTGCGCATCCTCAGAGAACTCGGCGTACCCGAGGAACGGATCCGGATGTTGCGCTCGTTCGATCCGCGTTCGGGTGCCCATGCCCTCGACGTGGAAGACCCCTACTACGGCGACCATGACGACTTCGAAGAGGTGTTCCGCGTGATCGAGTCGTCGCTGCCGGGCCTGCACGCGTGGGTGGACGAACAACTGACCGCTCGAGGGATCGCAAGCTGATGCGACGCTGGGCATTTCTGTTGCGGCCGCAATGGCTGGCGTTGTTCGTCGTGGTGATCGCGTTCGCATACCTGTGCTTCACAGTGCTCGCGCCGTGGCAACTGGGTAAGAACACCAAGACGTCACGCGAGAACGCCCAGATCGCCCAGTCGTTGAGGGCCGATCCGGTGCCGGTGATATCGCTTCTGCCGGAACAGGATTCGGCGGCTCCAGACGAGCAATGGCGTCTGGTCACGGCCACCGGACGATATCTGCCCGAGGCGCAGGTGTTGGCGCGGTTGCGGGTGGTCGAGGGCGAACCGGCGTTCGAGGTGTTGGTGCCCTTCGCCGTCGCCGACGGCCCGACCGTGCTGGTCAACCGGGGCTACGTGCGGCCGGTCGAGGCGTCTGGGGTGCCGGAGATCCCGCCGGTTCCCGCGGACGAGGTGACGATCGTCGCGCGGTTACGTGACTCCGAGGGGTTGGCCCGCGGTAAGGAACCCATGCGTCAGGACGGCACGCAGCAGGTGTATTCCATCAACGTCGACCAGATCTCACAGCTGACCGGGATTCCGCTGACCGGTTCGTACCTGCAGCTCACCGGGGACCAACCGGGCGGGCTCGGGGAACTGGCTCTGCCGCACCTGGATGCCGGACCGTTTCTGTCCTACGGCATCCAGTGGATCACGTTCGGCATCATCGCCCCGATCGGGCTGGGTTATTTCGTGTATGCCGAAGTGCGGCAACGCAGGCGGGAGAAGGAGGCGCGCGACGCTGTGGCCGCGGCGCCGGATGCGCCCGTCAGCACAGAGGACAAGCTCGCCGACCGCTATGGCCGACGGCGCTGAACGCGCGGGCCGACGGCGCTGAACGCGAGCGCGATCCCGGCGGCGGCGACCTGCACGGCCCGCGACAACCGCACCGCCCGCGCGAGGTCGCTGACCTCAGGCGCACGGCCCTCCCCGAGCGTCGGGCGGATCTCCAACTCGTAGGCGTACTGCGTGGGACCGCCCAACTGCACGCCGAGCGCGCCGGCGAAGGCCGCCTCCACCACACCCGCGTTCGGGCTGGGATGTCGCGCTGCGTCACGCCGCCAACTGCGCACCGCGCCGACGGGTGAGCCGCCCACCACCGGCGCGCACACCGCGACCAGCGCTGCCGTGGCACGTGCGGCCTGGTAGTTGATCAGATCGTCGAATCGCGCTGCCGCCCAACCGAACCGGGCATATCGAGCAGACCGGTTGCCGATCATGGCGTCGAGCGTGTTGGCCCCACGGTAGACCAGCACCGCCGGCACCCCGCCGATCGCGGCCCACCACAGCGGCGCGACATGGGCGTCGGAGGTGTTCTCGGCGACCGACTCCAACGCCGCCCGGGTCAGCCCGGAGGCGTCGAGGACGGCCGGGTCACGGCCGCACAGCGACGGCAGCAGCCGCCGGGCCGCATCCAGATCGCCGCCCTGCAGGTGATCCGCCATGGTGCGACCGGTGCGGGTCAGCGACGTGCCGCCGAGCGCGACGAACACCGCAGCCGCCGTCACCGCGGCGCGGCCGAGCGGGCCCCGACGCGCGCCTGCGCGGTCGACGGCCAAACCCAGCACGCCGAGCATGCCCAGCAGCGCGCCGGTGTGAAGGGTGCCGGCGGTTCGGGAGTCGGCATATGTTGTGCGCTCCAAAGCCGCTGCGCCGCGGCCGAACAACGCCACCGGATGGCCACGGCGCGGGTCAGCCAGCAGCCGATCGGCGATACAGCCCGCCGCGAGCCCCCAAATCGTCGACGCAAACACTTCGGGAGCGTCTCACAAAGTGGTTCACTCGAAGGCGTGAGGCTGGGACCACCGCGGCGACCGACGCGTGTCATCGATCTGATCAATCCGGCGGCGGCATTGCTGCCTGCGGCGAACGTGATCATGCAATTGGCGCTGCCGGCGGTGGGGTACGGGGTGTTGGAAAGCCCGGTGGACAGCGGCAACGTATACAAGCGTCCGTTCAAACGGGCACGCACGACCGGGACGTACCTGGCGGTGGCGACGATGGGCACGAAGGCCGACCGCGAGTTGATCCGCCGCGAGGTCGACCGTGTGCACGCGATGGTGCGGTCGACGAAATCAAGTCCGGTGTCGTACCGGGCGTTCGACCCGCGGCTGCAGCTGTGGGTGGCGGCCTGTCTGTACCGCTATTACGTCGACCAGCACGAGTTTCTGTACGGGCCGCTCGACGACGACGCCGCGGACGCCGTGTACCGCGACGCCAGAAAGCTCGGCACGACGCTGCAGGTCGGCGCGGACATGTGGCCGCCGGACCGGGCCGCCTTCGAGGAGTACTGGAAGCGGTCGTTGGACGAACTGCGCATCGACGAGCCGGTGCGCGAGCACCTGCACGGCGTCGCGGCGATGGCGATGCTGCCCGCGCCGCTGCGGTTGCTCGCCGGGAAGTTCAACCTATTCGCGACGACGGGGTTTTTGCCCGCGGAGTTCCACGAGCACATGCAGCTGCACTGGACGGCCGGTCAGCAACGCCGGTTCGAAAAGCTGCTTACCCTGCTTCGGATCACGGATCGGGTGGTGCCGCGCGAGGTGTGGCTGCTGGGCTACCAGCTGTACCTGTGGGACATGCGGATGCGGGCGCGCAGCGGACGCCGGGTGGTGTAGCACCGCACGGAACGCGCCTCAGCAAATTATCGAACGCGTCAGCCCAATCGCCCCGCGGGCCTGCGCCCGGTGTTACCGTCTTTGCTGGCGACAGTCGAAGGGGCGGGGAAGCAAGATGGCCGACGAGCAGCACCGTGGGTGGGTCCGCGTCGGCGCGGCGACGGCAGGGCTGAGCGTAGCGCTGATGTTCGGGCCGGGCGTGGCAGTGGCCGCACCGGACAACTCGACCGATACCGGAACCTCGAGCAGCGACACCAACACCGACACCGACACCGGCGCCGACACTGACTCCGGTTTCGATGAGGCGGCCGCGACACCGGACGTCGCAGAGGTACCCGACGCCGAGTCGCTCACCGAGACCCTCACGCTGCCCGCGTCGGCCGCCGTGTCCGACGACACTACCGAGCCCATCGACGACACTACTGAGCCCATCGACGACGACACGGAGTTCGAAACCGAGGCCGAGGCTCCGGCGGCCGAGGCCGTCGAACCGGCGGCAACCGCGCGTCGCGACTCGTCGCTGCCGCTGGCCGCCGCATCGACGACGCGCGCACTGGCGGTGCCGCCCGCCCCGTCCGAGGACAGCGACGAGACTCCGCCGTCGACCGAAACCGACTCGGCCGTCGTCACCGGGGCCGAGGTCACCGACGCCGAGCCCGTCGCACTGGCCGACCCCGAGCCGGTCACGCTGGTCGTCGATGTCATCACCGAGCGCACGGTGCGCCCCAACGTGTTCCGGACCGTGACGCTGGGCGTGTTGGGCCTGTTCGGGTTCAACCCGGACGCCGCCGGTTCCTCGCCCAACCCGTTGGTCCCGGCACTGGATGCGATCTGGGGTCTGTACCGGCGCATCGAGACCGGCGTCGCCAATGTCCTTGATCGCGTCGGCCTTCCGGCCTTCCAGACCACCACCACCTACGTGACCACGCTGATCATCCCGACCGTCTACACCGCGGCCGACCTGCACGGCGTGCCCCGCGTGTTCGCCGGCGGATACAGCGCCGAGCTCGACGAGCATTTCCTGACCGATACGACCCGCGAGATCACCACCTACACCGCGGTCACCTATTTGTCCGGCAACGTGCACTATCCGGTCGACCCGCCCGGCGACATCGTGGTGCTGGCGTCGGGATGGGATCCGTCGGCGGTGTCCGCGCACGCCAACATGGCCGTGGTGTACGACTTCTATGTCGGCACGCTGGAACACCACTCGTTCGACGACACCGGCGCGCCGGTCGCCGTCACGGTCATCTCCCATGTCTTCAACAATGCGTACTGGTATCGGACGCACGAGGTGTTCGTGTTCGGACACGACTTCGAAGGCGCGCTGGACATCGTCGGGCACGAGTACACCCACGCCGTCATCGACAGCGTCGTCAAGGGCCGGCACGGCGAGATTCTCGGCCAGGACGCACAGTCATTGGCGCTGGAGGAGGCCTACTCCGACATCCTGGGCACTCTGATCGAGGGCAAAGCCGGCCCGGAGCGATGGCTGATCGCCGAGGATTACGGGTGCGCGTCACCGCGGACACACGGATGCGCGATCCGCAACCTCGCCGATCCGCAATCGTTGGGCGGCACCGCGCATTTCAGCGAGTTCGTGCCAGGCGGCAGCGCGCACCGCAACAGCACGATCTTCAGCCACGCGGCGTATCGGATGATGACCGACGTCGACACCGCCGACGTGTCGGACGAGGTCTGGGCTCGGGTGTTCTACGGCTCGCTGTACCGGCTCACCCCGGGTGCGTCGTTCACCCAGGCGGCGACGGCCGTGGTCGCCGAGGCCGAAGCGCTCGGGTTCGACGCCGACGAACTGGCCGCGGTTCGGCGGGCCTACAGCGACGTCGGTCTCACCGTGCCCGATGCCGTCGGGGCGATCGCGGTCTGATCCCGTCGAGACCTGGTGGGCGCGGACGGTATCGAACCGCCGACCGCTGGTGTGTAAAACCAGAGCTCTACCACTGAGCTACGCGCCCCTGCGAAGGCAAGCTACACGCCGACCTCGCGCGACAGGAAATTCAGCCGGCCCGCAACGAGGTCAGCGCCTCGGTCCACACCGACTGGTCACGCGGCTCTCCCGGCTCCTTCATCTCGGCGAACCGGATGACGCCGGAACGGTCCACCACGAACGTGCCGCGGTTGGGGAAACCCGCGTCGTCGTTGAAGACGCCGTAGGCCTGCGCCACCGCGCCGTGCGGCCAGAAGTCCGAGAGCACCGGGAACAGGAAACCGCTTTGCGTCGCCCAGATCTTGTGGGTGGGCGGCGGGCCGACGGAGATCGCCAACACCGCGGTGTCGTCGTTCTCGTATTTGGGCAGGTTATCCCGGATCTCGTCCAGTTCGCCCTGACAGATGCCGGTGAACGCCAACGGGAAGAACACCAGCACCACGTCTTTTTCGCCCCGGAAGCTGCTCAGCGTGACGGACTGACCGTTCTGGTCTTTCAGCGTGAAGTCCGGCGCCTCGGTGCCAACCTCCAGCATCGTCACCTCCGACCGGCGGCTTTGGACTTCGGCTGCACCAACCGGGTGGCGATCCAGTTGCCGAGGTTGGCCGACGACGTCTGCATCAGCCCCGCCGTGGGCGCGGACTCGGCGATGTCGGCAGGCTGCACATGGCCAGGCTTACCCGTCTTGGGCGTGACCACCCAGATGACGCCGTCGTCGGCCAGCGGGGTGATGGCGTCCATCAACCGGTCCACGAGGTCGCCGTCATCGTTGCGCCACCACAGCAGCACGACATCGATGACCTCATCGGCGTCCTCATCGAGCAGCTCGCTACCGCACGCCTCTTCGATGTCGGCCCGGATGTCGTCGTCGGTGTCTTCGTCCCAGCCCAACTCCTGCACAACCTGATCTTTTTGGATGCCCAGTCTGCGGGCGTAGCTCGAGGCGTTGTCCGCCGCGACCACCGTGGTCCTCCTTCAGCCAACTCGGGCGCGCCATGCGCATTCGACCTATCGTCGCACGGCGGGCTGCGTTTGCAGGCGCGTGGCGTCACTTTCGTCGAATCCGCACCGTATTGCGTCAGTATGCGGCATCGCACAGGTTCAGCGCCGAGGTCTTCGTATCGTTGAGCCGGGTGATCGCCGCGTTGAACTCGACGGGCCCGTAATTGCCCTCAATCGCGGTGGCCACACCCCTTGCCGCGTCCACCCACGCGTGCAGCGCGTCCTTCAACTCCGGGGTCAACGGGTCGGACACGCTGCGCGCGACCAGGTCGGCGCTGTGGTTGAGTGCGTCGATCGCCGGTGCGGTCTTGACGATGACGTCGGCGGAGTTCTGGTTGAACGCGTCGACGTAGTCGTTGACCGCGGTGACCGCATCGACGCTGCTCGAGCTCAGCGCTTCGCAGGAGGAGCGGACGGCCGCCCTGGTCAGCGACGTCTGACGCGCCGATTCCTGCGCGCGTGAACTCGAGACCGACTCTTCGATCGAGGCCGACACCGACGCCCGGTAGACCGGCGCTTCGCCCGCGTCGACGCGTGCGGTGCCTTCGGTGACGCTGCTGCAGCCCACGATGCCCATCGCGACGGCAGCCAGGCTGCCCAACGCCAGAGCGGCAATCCGCAGCCGCTGCTGCAACAGCCCACCGATCTGCACGGTCTGCAGACGTTACCGGTTCGAATCCGCGACCGCCGCTTCATTCGGTTCACACCCCCGGCGGTGCGCCTGGGGCAGGATGGGACGAAGATAGATGACGCGCAGAAAACATCTGCGCACATCGGTAAACACCTATACCGCCTAACAAGGAGCGGAAGTTGACCACCGAGTTCGCGCGCCAGGACCTGGCCCAAAACTCCACCACCCCAGCCGAACCCGACCGAGTTCGGGTGATCCGCGAAGGGGTGGCGTCGTATCTGCCCGACATCGATCCGGAAGAGACCGGCGAATGGCTCGAGTCGTTCGACCAGATGGTGGAACGCGCGGGACCGGCACGGGCCCGCTACCTGATGTTGCGCCTGTTGGAGCGCTCCCGCGAGAAGCGCGTTGCCATTCCGGCGTTGACGTCCACCGACTACGTCAACACGATCCCCACCGAATCCGAGCCGTGGTTCCCCGGTGACGAAGAGGTCGAACGCCGCTTCCGGACCTGGATCCGCTGGAACGCCGCCGTCATGGTGCATCGCGCGCAGCGGCCGGGAGTCGGTGTGGGAGGCCATATTTCGACATATGCGTCCTCGGCGGCACTGTACGAAGTGGGCTTCAACCACCTTTTCCGGGGCAAATCGCATCCCGGCGGCGGGGACCACATCTTCGTGCAGGGCCACGCCTCGCCGGGCATCTACGCCCGTGCGTTCCTGGAAGGCCGGCTGACCGCAGACGACCTCGACGGTTTCCGGCAGGAACACAGCCATCCCGGCGGTGGCCTGCCGTCATACCCGCACCCGCGGCTGATGCCGGACTTCTGGGAGTTCCCCACCGTGTCGATGGGGCTGGGCCCGATGAACGCCATCTACCAGGCCCGCTTCAACCGCTACCTGCACAATCGCGGCATCAAGGACACCTCCGACCAACACGTGTGGGCGTTTCTGGGCGACGGTGAGATGGACGAGCCGGAAAGCCGCGGGCTGGCCCACGTGGCGGCGCTGGAGGGCCTGGACAACCTGACGTTCGTCGTCAACTGCAACCTGCAGCGCCTGGACGGCCCGGTGCGCGGCAACGGCAAGATCATCCAGGAACTGGAGTCGTTCTTCCGCGGCGCGGGCTGGAACGTCATCAAGGTGGTGTGGGGCCGCGAGTGGGATGCGCTGCTGCACGCCGACAAGGACGGCGCACTGGTGAACCTGATGAACGTCACCCCCGACGGCGACTACCAGACCTACAAGGCCAACGACGGCGGCTATGTGCGTGAGCACTTCTTCAACCGCGACCCTCGCACCAAGCAATTGGTGCAGCACCTGTCCGATCAGGAGATCTGGAACCTCAAGCGCGGCGGCCACGACTACCGCAAGGTCTACGCCGCCTACCGCGCCGCGTTGGATCACAAGGGCCAACCGACGGTCATCCTGGCCAAGACCATCAAGGGTTACTCGCTGGGCGCCCACTTCCAGGGCCGCAACGCCACTCACCAGATGAAAAAGCTTGCGCTGGAAGACCTCAAGTACTTCCGCGATGCGATGCGGGTACCCATCAGCGACGACCAACTCGAAGCGGACCCGTACCTGCCGCCGTACTACCACCCGGGGCCGGAAGCGCCAGAGATCCGCTATCTGCTCGAGCGCCGACGCGCGCTGGGCGGGTTCATCCCGGAGCGACGCACCAAGGGCAAGGTGCTGACCCTGCCTGGCCGCGACACCTACAAATCCCTGAAGAAGGGGTCGGGCAACCAGGAGGTGGCCACCACCATGGCCACCGTGCGTACGTTCAAGGAAGTGTTGCGCGACAAGGAGATCGGCTGGCGCATCGTGCCGATCATCCCCGACGAGGCCCGCACGTTCGGGATGGACTCGTGGTTTCCCAACCTCAAGATCTACAACCCCAACGGGCAGCTGTACACGTCGGTGGACGCCGAGTTGATGCTGGCCTACAAGGAAAGCGACGTCGGCCAGATCCTGCACGAGGGCATCAACGAGGCCGGATCGTCGGGCAGCTTCATCGCGGCCGGCACGTCGTACTCGACGCACAACGAGCCGATGATCCCGGTCTACATCTTCTATTCGATGTTCGGCTTCCAGCGCACCGGCGACAACCTGTGGGCCGCCGGTGACCAGATGACCCGCGGGTTCCTGCTGGGCGCGACGGCGGGGCGCACCACGCTGGTCGGCGAGGGTCTGCAGCACGCGGACGGGCACTCGGTGCTGCTGGCGTCGACGAACCCCGCGGTGGTGGCCTACGACCCGGCGTTCGCCTACGAGATCGCCTACATCATCGAAAGCGGCCTGGAGCGGATGTACGGCGAGAGCCAGGAGAACGTGTTCTTCTACATCACCATCTACAACGAGCCCTACAAGCAGCCACCCGAACCGGAGAATCTCGACGTCGACGGCCTGCTGCGCGGTATCTACCGGTACCGCCCGGCGCCGGAGAAGCGGTCGCACGTCGGGCAGATCCTCGCCTCGGGTGTCGCCATGCCCGACGCCCTGCGCGCGGCCGAACTGCTGGCCAACGACTGGGACGTCGCCGCCGACGTCTGGTCGGTCACCAGCTGGGGTGAGCTCAACCGCGACGGCATCCGGGTCGAGAAGCAGCGGCTGCGCCACCCCGACCGTCCGGCCGAAACGCCTTATGTCACCGAGGCGCTCGCCGACGTAGCCGGGCCCGTGGTCGCGGTCAGCGACTGGATGCGCGGCGTGCCCGAACAGATCCGGCCGTGGGTGCCGGGCACCTACATCACCCTGGGCACCGACGGCTATGGGTTCTCCGACACCCGTCCCGCCGCGCGCCGCTACTTCAACACCGACGCGGAGTCGATCGCCGTCGCGGTGCTCGAGGGTCTGGCCCGCGACGGAAACATCGACATGTCGGTCGCCGTCGACGCCGCGAACCGGTACCAGATCGACGACGTGCTGGCCGCGCCCGAGCAGACCTCGGACCCCGGGGTGGCCTGAAAGGCGCCTTGGAGGAAACCTCTATAGGTTTGGCGTAGCCTTTATAGGTGCCCGACAATCGGTACGTTCCGCCGAAGTCCACCGTCGAGGTGCTCGAGACGGTGCCCGACTCGGTGCTGCGCCGGTTGCAGCAGTATTCGGGCCGGCTGTCCACACAAGCGGTACGCGCGTTGGAAGAACGGCTGCCGTTCTTCGCCGAGCTCGAGGCGTCGCAGCGGGCCAGCGTCCAGTTGGTGGTGCAGACCGCGATCGTCAACTTCGTCGAGTGGATGCGCAATCCGCAGAGCAACGTCAGCTACACCGCCGAGGCGTTCGAGGTGGTCCCCCAGGATCTGCGGCGGCGAATCGCGCTGCGTCAGTCGGTTGAGATGGTGCGCACCACCATGGAGTTCTTCGAAGAGGCGGTGCCGCTACTGGCGCGTTCCGAGGAGCAGCTGACCGCGCTTACCGCCGGAATCCTGCGCTACAGCCGTGATCTCGCATTCGCCGCGGCCAGCGCCTACGCCGATCAGGCCGAGGCCCGCGGCGCATGGGACACCCGGATGGAGGCCAACGTCGTCGACGCCGTCGTCCGCGGGGACACCGGACCCGAGCTGCAGTCGCAGGCCGCCGCGCTCAACTGGGACGCCACCGCGCCGGCGACCGTCATCGTGGGACTGCCCCAACCCGACCGCATCGACCTGGCCAGCGACGACATCCACGACATCGTCAGCCGCAACGGCCGCGCGGCGCTCTCCGACGTCCACGGCGCCTGGCTGGTCGCCATCGTCTCCGGCGCGCTGTCGCCGACCGACCGGTTCCTCACCGAGGTGGTGTCGGTGTTCGCCGAGGGACCCGTGGTGGTCGGGCCGACCGCGCCCACCTTGAGCGCGGCCCATCGCAGCGCCACCGAGGCGATCGCCGGAATGAACGCCGTCGCGGGCTGGACCGGTGCGCCGCGGCCCGTCGCCGCCCGCGAACTGCTGCCCGAGCGCGCGTTGCTCGGCGACGCGACGGCGATCGCGGCGTTGGAGACCGAGGTTCTGCGGCCGCTGTCCGACGCGGGGCCTGCGCTGACCGAGACCCTGGAGGCGTATCTGGACTCCGGGGGTGCTATCGAAGCGTGCGCTCGCAAATTGTTCGTTCATCCAAATACCGTCCGCTACCGGCTCAAACGGATCGGCGACTTCACCGGGCGCGACCCCACCGTCCCGCGTGATGCGTATGTGCTCCGCGTGGCCTCGAGCTTGGGCAGGCTCGGCCGCCAGACATACCAATCGAGCACGCCAAACACCCCTGTCGTGGTGCGCCCCGTGTTGCGTCCGGCATCGTCGACGGGCCATTAAGCGAAGCGGTGGGTCGCGAACCGATATCGATGGAGTCGCATCACATGCGTTTTTGTGGAGGTTCCACAAAAACCTAAGACGAGGTTCATAATCTCTTACACCGCGCAAACCCGTCTTCACAGTGTTTTCTTAATTCGTGCCTCATAGAACTGCGCTTGCCTTGCTTGCGCCCGGACAGGGCTCCCAAACTCCCGGCATGCTCGCCGAATGGCTCGAGCTGCCGGGTGCTGTCGAGCGCATTGCGGCGTGGTCAGAGATCAGCGGTCTCGACCTGGCCCGCCTGGGCACCACCGCGACCGCTGAGGAGATTACCGACACCGCGGTGACCCAGCCGCTGGTCGTGGCCGCGACGCTGTTGGCCCATGAGGAACTGGCCAAACGCGGGCTGCTCGCGGGCCGGGACAGCCTGGTGGCCGGCCATTCGGTCGGCGAGATCGCCGCCTACGCCATCGCCGGCGTCATCTCCGCCGACGACGCGGTCAAGCT
Source organism: Mycolicibacterium sp. XJ2546 (assembly GCF_053483195.1). Lineage (NCBI taxonomy): Bacteria > Bacillati > Actinomycetota > Actinomycetes > Mycobacteriales > Mycobacteriaceae > Mycobacterium > Mycolicibacterium sp. XJ2546. The sequence goes on from NZ_JBEFRW010000022.1 coordinate 20,585, forward strand.
GGCCGCCACCCGCGGCGCCGAAATGGCCAAGGCCTGCGCGCTCGAGCCGACCGGTATGGCCGCGGTGCTCGGCGGTGACGAGACCGAGGTGCTCGCGCGTCTCGAGGCCCTCGACCTGGTCCCGGCCAACCGCAACGCTGCGGGGCAAATCGTGGCCGCCGGCGCGGTGGCCGCACTCGACAAGCTGGTCGAGGATCCGCCGGAAAAGGCGCGCGTGCGCAAGCTGGCCACCGCGGGCGCCTTCCACACCCAGTACATGGCCTCGGCGCTCGACGGTTACGCCGCCGCGGCCGAAGGTGTAACGACCGGCGAGCCGAACACGACGCTATTGTCGAACGCCGACGGTCAGCCGGTGACCTCGGCCGCCGATGCGATGACCAAGTTGGTGGCGCAGATGACCCGCCCGGTGCGGTGGGATCTGTGCACCGCGACCATGCGGGACAAGCACGTCACGGCCATCGTCGAGTTCCCACCCGCCGGGACGCTGGCCGGCATCGCCAAACGCGAACTTCGGGGAGTGCCGACGCGCGCCGTCAAATCCCCCGCTGACCTGGACGGGCTTGCAGAGCTCTGACGGGCGCCGTTTCCGGCTCGCCGGAAAGTACAACCGCATACCGCACGTTCAACAAAAAGAAGCAGTACCAACCAATTAGAAGGAGCCACCGTGCCCGCTACGCAAGAAGAAATCATTGCCGGTCTCGCCGAGATCATCGAAGAGGTCACCGGCATCGAGCCGTCCGAGGTCACCCCGGAGAAGTCGTTCGTCGACGACCTGGACATCGACTCGCTGTCGATGGTCGAGATCGCCGTTCAGACCGAGGACAAGTACGGCGTGAAGATCCCCGACGAGGATCTGGCCGGCCTGCGCACCGTCGGTGACGTGGTCGCCTACATCCAGAAGCTCGAGGAAGAGAACCCCGAGGCCGCTGCGGCCATTCGGGCGCAGATCGCGGATAACAAGTGACCAGACCTTCCACTGCTAACGGCGGTTTCCCCAATGTTGTGGTAACCGCCGTAACGGCGACGACGTCGATCGCGGCGGACATCGAGAGCACGTGGAAGGGTCTGCTGGCAGGCGAGAGCGGAATCCGCATACTCGAAGACGAGTTCGTCACGAAGTGGGACCTCCAGGTCAGAATCGGTGGACACCTCAAGGAGCCGATCGACCCGCAGATGAGCCGGCTCGATATGCGCCGGATGTCCTACGTCCAGCGGATGGCCAAGCTGCTCAGCGGCCAACTGTGGGAGACCGCGGGTAGCCCCGAGGTCGACCCGGACCGCTTCACCGTGGTCATCGGCACGGGTCTGGGCGGCGGCGAGAAGATCGTCGAAACCTACGACGCGATGAACGAGGGCGGCCCCCGCAAGGTGTCGCCGCTGGCCGTTCAGATGATCATGCCCAACGGTGCGGCTGCGGTCGTCGGGCTGCAACTGGGCGCCCGCGCCGGGGTGATCACCCCGGTGTCGGCCTGCTCATCCGGCTCGGAGGCCATCGCCCACGGCTGGCGCCAGATCGTCATGGGTGACGCCGACATCGCCGTCGTCGGCGGTGTCGAGGGTGGCATCGAGGCGCTGCCGATCGCGGCGTTCTCGATGATGCGCGCGATGTCGACCAACAACGACGACCCCGCGGGTGCGTCGCGGCCCTTCGACAAGAACCGCGACGGGTTCGTGTTCGGCGAAGCCGGCGCGATGATGGTCATCGAGACCGAAGAGCACGCCAAGGCGCGCGGTGCCAAGCCGCTGGCCAGGCTATTGGGCGCGGGCATCACCTCGGATGCGTTCCACATGGTGGCGCCGGCTTCTGACGGGCTGCGGGCCGGGCACGCGATGAAGCGTGCGATGGAGACCGCGGGCCTGGAGCCCAAGGACATTCAGCATGTCAACGCCCACGCCACGGCCACGTCGATCGGCGACATCGCCGAGGCCAACGCGATCCGCGTCGCGGGCGTCGAACACGCTGCGGTGTACGCGCCTAAGTCGGCGCTCGGCCACTCCATCGGGGCGGTCGGCGCGCTGGAGTCGTTGTTGACCGTGCTCACGCTGCGCGACGGCGTCATCCCGCCGACGCTCAACTACGAAACCCCTGATCCCGAGGTCGATCTCGATGTCGTTGCGGGCGAGCCTCGATATGGCGACTACCAGTACGCCATCAACAACTCGTTCGGGTTCGGTGGGCACAATGTCGCCCTGGCATTCGGGCGCTACTGAGCTACGAAAGGAACATTCGGAGCTGCAATGGCAGGGCAGGAACGGTTAGCTCGGCTTTCCACGGGGGCAGGATTCCCCGACGTCGTCGTCACCGGCATCGCGATGACGACGTCCGTGGCGACCGACGCCGAGGGCACCTGGAAGGCGTTGCTGGAAGGGCGAAGCGGGATCCGTAAGCTCGAGGATCCCTTCGTCGAACAGTACGACCTTCCGGTGCGTATCGGCGGCCACCTGCTCGAGGATTTCGACTCCGAGTTGACCAAGGTCGAACTGCGTCGGCTGTCGTATCTGCAGAAGATGTCCACGGTGCTGAGCCGACGGGCGTGGGAACACGCCGGCTCACCCGAGGTCGACACCAGGCGGTTGATGGTGTCGATCGGCACGGGCATGGGTTCGGCCGAAGAGCTCGTCTTCGCCTACGACGACATGCGCGCCAAGGGGATGCGGGCGGTGTCGCCGCTGGCGGTGCAGAAGTACATGCCCAACTCCCCTGCCGCCGCGGTGGGCTTGGAACGCGGCGCCAAAGCCGGTGTCGTCACGCCGGTTTCGGCGTGCGCGTCCGGATCCGAAGGTATTGCGCACGCGTGGCGCAACATCGTTCTCGGGGAAGCCGACATCGCGATTTGCGGTGGCGTCGAATCCAAGATCGAGGCGGTGCCGATCGCCGGTTTCGCTCAGATGCGCATCGTGCTGTCCAACACCAACGACGACCCGCCGGGCGCCTGCCGTCCGTTCGACAAGGACCGCAACGGTTTCGTGTTCGGTGAGGGCGGCGCGCTGTTGGTCATCGAGACCGAGGAGCACGCCAAGGCCCGCGGGGCGCGGATCCTGGCCCGCATCATGGGCGCCAGCGTCACATCCGACGGCTACCACATGGTCGCGCCGGACCCCAACGGTGAGCAGGCCGGCCACGCGATGACCCGCGCGATCCAGCTGGCCGGTCTGTCCCCGACCGACGTCGACCACGTCAACGCGCACGCCACCGGCACCTCGGTCGGTGACGTCGCCGAGGGGGTGGCGATCAACAACGCGCTGGGCTCGCACCGGCCCGCGGTGTACGCACCCAAGTCGGCGCTTGGCCACTCGGTCGGCGCGGTCGGCGCGGTGGAGTCCATCCTCACCGTGTTGGCGTTGCGCGACGGCATCATCCCGCCGACGCTGAACCTGAAGAACCAAGACCCCGAGATCGACCTGGATGTCGTTGCAGGTGGCGCTCGGCCCGGAAATTACAAGTACGCGATCAACAACTCGTTCGGATTCGGTGGGCACAACGTCGCGCTCGCCTTCGGGAAGTACTGACAACTACAACTCGAGGGCGCATGCCGACATCCGCTGCGCTACAGGAGGTTTCGATGACGATTATGGCGCCAGAGGCGGTCGGCGAATCGTTGGACCCACGTGATCCGCTGTTGCGGCTGAGCACGTTCTTCGACGACGGCACCGTTGAGCTGCTGCACGAACGCGACCGCTCCGGTGTGCTGGCCGCCGCGGGCGAGGTCAACGGTGTGCGCACCGTGGCCTTCTGCACCGACGGCACCGTGATGGGTGGCGCCATGGGCATGGAGGGCTGCACCCACATCGTCAACGCCTATGACACCGCCATCGCGGAGCAGAGCCCGATCGTCGGCATCTGGCACTCCGGTGGCGCCCGGCTCGCCGAGGGCGTCAAGGCACTGCACGCGGTCGGCCTGGTCTTCGAGGCGATGATCCGGGCCTCGGGCTACATCCCGCAGATCTCGATCGTCGTCGGCTTCGCGGCCGGCGGCGCGGCCTACGGGCCCGCGCTGACCGACGTCGTCATCATGGCGCAGGAGGGCCGCGTGTTCGTCACCGGCCCCGACGTGGTCCGCAGCGTCACGGGCGAGGACGTCGACATGGCGTCGCTGGGCGGCCCCGACACCCACCACAAGAAGTCCGGTGTGTGCCATATCGTCGCCGACGATGAGCTCGATGCCTACGAGCGCGGCCGCCGGCTCGTCGGATTGTTCTGCCAGCAGGGTCATTTCGACCGCGCCAAGGCCGAAGCCGGCGACATCGACCTGCACGCGCTGCTGCCCGACTCCCCGCGGCGCGCCTACGACGTGCACCCGATCGTCGAGGCGCTGTTGGATGACGATGCGCCGTTCGACGAGTTCCAGGGCAAGTGGGCGCCGTCGATCGTCATCGGTCTGGGCCGGCTATCGGGCCGCACGGTCGGCGTGATCGCCAACAACCCGCTGCGCCTCGGCGGCTGCCTGAACTCCGAGAGCGCGGAGAAGGCGGCCCGTTTCGTGCGGCTGTGCGACGCGTTCGGCATCCCGATCGTCAACGTGGTCGACGTGCCCGGCTACCTGCCCGGTGTGGATCAGGAGTGGGGCGGTGTCGTGCGGCGCGGCGCGAAGCTGCTGCACGCGTTCGGCGAGTGCTCGGTTCCGCGGGTCACGCTGGTGACGCGAAAGATCTACGGCGGCGCCTACATCGCGATGAACTCACGGTCGCTGGGCGCGACGAAGGTGTTCGCCTGGCCCGACGCGGAGGTCGCGGTGATGGGCGCGAAGGCCGCGGTCGGCATCCTGCACAAGAAGAAGTTGGCCGCCGCACCTGAGGATGAGCGCGAGGCGCTGCACGAGGAGTTGGCCGCCGAGCACGAGCGGATCGCCGGTGGTGTGGATTCGGCGATCGAGATCGGCGTCGTCGACGAGAAGATCGACCCGGCCCGGACCCGCAGCAAGTTGACGCAGGCGTTGGCCGAAGCCCCCACACGCCGCGGCCGGCACAAGAACATCCCGCTGTAGAGCAGCGATTTCGGCGCGCCTACGTCCGCTGAGGGTGCGTTAGCGCGCCGAAATCACGAACTCGTCGGCGACGGCTTCGGCGCGGTCGCGGTCAGCCTGCACCAACCCGATGCGGGTGCGACGGTCGAGGATGTCGCCGGCGGTCAATGCACCTTCGTGTGTCACCGCATATTCGAACTCCGCGCGGATGACGTCGATCCCGTCGGCCACCGGATCGGTCGGCCGGTCGCAACTGGCGGCCGCGATCACGTTCGGGGCCTCGGCGCCGTAACGGGCGACCAGCGAACTCGGGATCTCGGCCGGCGCACGCAGCGTCGCAGTGATGGTGTGGCTGGGATTCGACGGCGCGCCGACCAGCGGCAGGTTGCGGGTGCGGCACCGCGACGCGGTCAACCCCCGCAACGCGATCGCCCGGTCGAGGACATCCTCGGCCATGAACCGGTATTCGGTCAGCTTGCCGCCGATGATGCTGATGACGCCCGACGGCGACTCCACCACCGCATGCTCGCGCGACACGTCGGCCGTGCGGCCCGCGCCCGTGTCGATCAGTGGCCGCAGACCCGCGTACGCACCGATCACATCCGAGGGCCCCACCGCGACGTCCAACGCCGTGTTCACCGTGTCGAGCAGGAAGGAGATCTCCTGCGGAGTCGGTTCCGGCACATCGGGAATCGGGCCGGGCGCATCCTCGTCGGTGAGCCCGAGATAGATCCGACCCAGCTGTTCGGGCATTGCGAACACGAAGCGGTTGATCTCGCCGGGAATCGGAACCGTCAGCGCCGCAGTGGGATTGCCGAACGCGGAAGCGTCGAACACCAGATGCGTTCCGCGGCTTGGCCGCAACCTGATCGACGGGTCCACGTCGCCGGCCCAGACCCCTGCCGCGTTGATCACCGCCCGGGCGCCGACGTCGAAGGACTCCCCCGACAGCTGATCCGTCAGCGTCGCCGTCGTACCCGTGGCCGCCGAAGCCGCCACCCGGGTCAGGATGCGCGCGCCGTGCTGGGCCGCCGTACGCACCACCGCGGTGACCAGGCGGGCGTCGTCGATCAACTGCCCGTCGTAAGCGAGCAGGGCGCCGTCCAACCCGTCGCGGCGCACCGTCGGGGACAACTCGACGGCGCGCCGCGCATCGATGCGCCGCGACCGCGGCAGCGTGGAACCCGGGGTGCCCGCCAGCTTGCGCAGCCCGTCACCGGCGAGAAAGCCTACCCGAACCAACGCCCGCGACGCGGTGTTCATCGACGGCAGCAGCGGAACGAGTTGGGGCATGGCGTTGACGAGATGAGGGGCGTTGCGGGTCATCAGGATTCCGCGTTCGGCCGCGCTGCGCCGCGCGATGCCCACATTGCCAGTCGCCAGGTACCGCAGGCCGCCGTGCACCAGCTTGGAACTCCACCGGCTGGTTCCGAAAGCCAGGTCGTGCTTTTCAACCAGCGCGACGCTCAGGCCCCGCGTCGCCGCGTCCAGCGCGATACCCGCACCGGTGATGCCGCCGCCGATCACCAGGACGTCGACGGGCTTTCCCTCGGCCAGTGCGGTCAGCTCGGCGGTGCGTCGGTTGGCGTTCAGAGCCGTTGAGCCAGTCACGATTTGAGGTATCCGTTCAGCGAGTGGGCCAGTTCGACAGCCAACGCGTCGGCGTCGAGGATGGGTTCGACTATCTGGGCGGACTGGATCGCAGACTGGGTGATCAACAGGCACATCGCCGCGAGCTGACGCGAATCGCCGTCACGGACGCTGCCCTCGTCCTGCGCCAGCTTGATCTCGCCCGCCACCGCGTCCAGCAGGATCTGCTGGCTGGTGCCGAGCCGTTCGGCGATGTAGACCATCGCCAGTTCCGGAGAGCTGAGAAGCGACATCACCACGTCGTCCTCGCGCAGGCGCTGCGCGACGGCGACGATGCGGTTGACCAGCGCCGCACGCCCCGCCTCTTGGGCGGGCGCATCGTCGAGCACCGCGACGATGCGCGACGTCAGCAGCGCTGCCATGATCGAGCGGGTGTCGGGCCAGCGCCGATACACCGTCGGCCTGCTCACCCGCGCCCGGCGCGCGATCTCGGCCAGGGTCACCCGGTCGATCCCATAGGCCGTCACGCAGTACGCCGCGGCCTCGAGGATCCGGTCCCCGATCGTTTCGTTACTTCTTGACACCATGTGTAATACTGTAACGCATGACTCGTCGTGATGACCACCTGCTCCCTCCGATGAAGTGGAACGCCTGGGGTGATCCGGATGCGGCCAAACCGCTCTCGGATGGCATCCGGTCGCTGTTGGAGCAGGCCCTCGAGGTCACGACATCGACGGCGACGGAGCTGTCGGCAGACGAGGTGCGGTTGCGGCCGTCGGCGCTCTCCGATTCCGACCGCGACGGCCTGGCCGCCATCGTCGGCGCCGAGTACTGCAGCGTCGACGACCGCGGACGCCTGCTGCGCGCCGGCGGTAAGTCGACGCTGGATCTGTTGCGCCGCAAAGACTCCGGCGATCAGGACGCTCCGGATGCGGTGCTGATCCCGGGTTCCGAGGACGAGATCGCCGCGATACTGCAATTCTGTACCGAGCGCGGCATCGCGATCGTGCCGTTCGGCGGCGGCACCAGCGTGGTCGGCGGCCTCGATCCCCTCCGCGGCGACTTCGCCGCCGTCGTCTCGCTGGACCTGCGGCGGCTGAACCAGCTGCATTCCCTCGACGAGATCTCCGGCGAGGCCGAGCTGGGCGCGGGGCTGACCGGCCCGGATGCCGAACGCCTGCTCGGCGAGCGCGGGTTCTCGCTCGGGCACTTCCCGCAGAGCTTCGAGTACGCCACCATCGGCGGGTTCGCGGCGACCCGCTCGTCCGGGCAGGGCTCGGCGGGCTACGGCCGGTTCAACGACATGGTCCGGGGGTTGCGCCTCATCACGCCGGTCGGCACGTTCGAGCCGGGCCGCGCGCCGGAATCAGCGGCCGGTCCCGACCTGCGCCAGCTGCTGATCGGCTCCGAGGGCGCATTCGGCATCATCACCCGCGTGCGCGTGCGGGTGCATCCCGTTCCGACGGCCACCCGCTACGAGGCGTGGTCGTTTCCCGACTTCGCGGCCGGCGCCGACGCACTGCGCGCGGTTGTGCAGACCGGCACCGGGCCCACCGTGATCCGGTTGTCCGATGAGGCCGAAACCGGCGTCAACCTCGCGACCACCGAGCAGATCGGCGAACAACAGATCACCGGCGGCTGCCTGGCCATCACGTTGTTCGAGGGAACCGAGGCCCACGTCACGAGCCGCCACGCCGAGACGCGCGCCGTGCTGGAAGCCGCAGGCGGCACCTCGTTGGGCGAGGAACCGGCCCGGGCCTGGGAGCACGGCCGGTTCGGCGCACCGTACTTGCGCGACTCGCTACTGGCCGCGGGTGCCTTGTGCGAGACGCTGGAGACGGCCACGAACTGGTCGAATGTATTGGCGCTCAAAGCCGCGGTCACCGATGCACTGACGGCCTCGCTCGCGGAATCCGGCACACCCGCGCTGGTGCTGTGCCACATTTCGCATGTGTACCCCACCGGAGCGTCGCTGTACTTCACCGTCGTTGCCGCACAACGCGGCAACCCGATCGAACAATGGCGCAAGGCCAAAGCCGCCGCCTCGGACGCGATGATGCGCACCGGCGGCACGATCACCCATCACCACGCCGTCGGCGCCGACCACCGGCCGTGGATGCGTGACGAGGTCGGCGAACTGGGCGTCGCGGTGCTGCGCGCGGTCAAGGCCACGCTGGATCCGGCGGGAATCCTCAACCCGGGCAAGCTGATTCCATGAGCGTCGCGCGCATCACGATGTTGACCAACCCGATGTCGGGGCACGGCAGCGCGTCACACGCCGCCGAGCGGGCGGCCGCCAGGTTCGCCAACCGCGGCGTCGACGTCGTCGCCATCGCGGGCCGCGACGCCGAGCACGCCCGCCGCCTCGTCGAAGGCGCCCTCGAACGCGATATGGACGCGCTCGTGGTGGTCGGCGGCGACGGCATCATTTCCCTTGCGCTGCAAGTGCTGGCCAAGACCGACATACCGTTGGGCATCATCCCCGCCGGCACGGGTAACGACCACGCGCGTGAATTCGGCATCCCGCGAAAGGATCCCGAGTCCGCGGCCGATGTCGTCGTCGATGGTGTCACCAAGACCATCGACTTGGGTCGCATCAAATGCGCCGACGGCACCGACAAATGGTTCGGCACCGTGATGGCCGCCGGGTTCGACTCGCTGGTCACCGACCGGACCAACCGGATGACCTGGCCGCACGGCCGGATGCGCTACAACCTGGCGATCGTCGCCGAACTGTCGAAGCTGCGGCTGTTGCCGTTTCGGCTGTGCCTGGACGGGCGCGAGATGGACACCGAGTTGACGCTGGCCGCGTTCGGCAACACCAAGAGCTACGGCGGCGGGATGCTGATCTGTCCGGACGCCGACCCCACCGACGGCAAGCTCGACGTGACGATGGTGGCGTCGGACTCGCGCACCAAACTCATCCGGTTGTTTCCCACCGTGTTCAAGGGCACCCACGTGCACCTCGACGAGGTGAGCACCGCAAGGGCGCAGACCATCACCGTCGACTCGCCGGGGATCAACGCCTACGCCGACGGCGAGTACATGTGCCCGCTGCCGGTCGAGGTGTCGGCGGTGCCTGGCGCGCTGAAGATCCTGACGCCTGCTGCCTAGCGTCGAAGGCTGGTCACCCCACTCCGCGGGACAGCCAGCTGACCTCGGCGCCCTCACCGCCGTCGCGGTAGGGCTCGAGCGCCTCGTCCCACGCGGTGCCGAGCACCGAGTCGAGTTCGGCGGCGAGCATGTCGGCGCCCTCGGCCATCAGCGCACGCAACCGCATCTCCCCGACCATCACGTCACCGTTGGCGCTCATCGGTCCGCTCCACATGCCCAGCTGCGGGGTGTGGCACCAGCGGTGCCCGTCGACGCCGGCGCTGGGGTCCTCGGTCACCTCGAAGCGCAGCACCGACCACGAGCGCAGCGCACTGGCCAGCTGGGCGCCGGTGCCGACCGGGCCGACCCAGTTCGTCACCGCACGCAACTGGCCGGGCATGGCCGGTTGCGGGGTCCACTTGAGATTCGCCCTGGCTTGAAGGCTCGACGACAACGCCCACTCGACATGCGGGCACACCGCCGCGGGTGAGGCGTGGATGTACACCACGCCGGTCGTCGCGTCGGCGAACTGATTCGCTGCACGCATCTGCTGCTCCTTCGGCTCCACGAGGGACGTCTTCCCCAACGACCTGGCGAGAACCGAATGACTTGCAGATATGTATGTGTCGTGCGTGTCTATTGTGCCTTGTGTGGCCCCTGTTGCGCTAGTCTGCGCGAAATTCTCTCAGCACTTCATCAGAGAGCGCCGGCCACAGCTCGTACGCCCAGTCGCCGAAGTCGCGGTCGGCGAGCACCACCAGCGCCAGATCAACCGCCGGGTCGACCCACAAAAACGTCCCTGACTGGCCGAAATGGCCGTACGTTTGGTCCGAGTTGGCCGATCCGGTCCAGTGCGGCGACTTGTTTCCGCGGATCTCGAAACCCAGCCCCCAGTCGTTGGGCCGCTGAACTCCGAACCCGGGCAACACGCCGGTCAGATCAGGAAACTGCACACTGGTGGCCTCGGCGTGCATCTGCCCCGACACGATTGACGGGCGCAGCAGGTCGCCGGCGAAGGCCGCGAGGTCGGCCACCGACGACGTCGCCCCGAACCCGGCGGCCGATGCGCCGCCGGTCAGCGACGTCGCGGCCATGCCCAGCGGCTGGAACACCGCCTCGGTGAGGTAGCGGCCGAACTCGATGCCCGACGCCTGCTCGAGCGTCTCGGCCAGCACCGTGAAGCCGTAGTTGGAGTACACGCGCCGGGTGCCCGGCTTGGCCATCAGCTCCGCCGAGTTCATCGAGTAGCCGGTCGCGTGGGCCAGCAGGTGCCGCACGGTCGAGCCCTCCGGGCCGGCCTCGGTGTCCAGCCCGAAGGCACCTTCTTCGACCGCGACGTGCGCGGCGCGGGCCACCAACGGTTTGGTGACCGACGCCAGCCGGAACCCGTGTGCGACGTCGCCGTGCTCGGCGAGCACACCCGAGGGACCGACCACCGCCGCGGCCGCCGTCGTCACCGGCCAGTCGGCAATAGCATCCAGCGCGCCCATCGCGCCGAGCTTAACTGGCCCGCCACGCCTCGGCGATCGCCGCCACGTGCCGAGTGTCCGTGCCGCAGCAGCCGCCGAGCACGGTGAGGGCGGGCAGCCGGTCTTGCAGCGCCGCGTGACGGGCACCGAGGTCCACCGGGTCTCCTTCGTCGAGTTCGGTGGCCTCGTCGAGCTCGGCATGACTCTTGGCCGACGCGTTCGACCGTAGGCCCATCACCCGATGCCGCCACGCGCCATCGTCCTCGAACACCTCGGCGAAATGTGTCGGGTGCGCGCAGTTCAGCATGAAATAGGCGGCAGCACCATCGGTTACCGAGTCCACATACTCGATCGCCTCAGCGAGCGGCTGACCGGTCGGCAGCCGCCCGTCGGTCTCCACGGTGAACGACACCGCCGCTGCGATACCCGCCGCCGAGGCGGCTCGCACGATGCCGATGGCCTCTTCGGTGTTGGTCATCGTGATCGCGGTGACCTGATCGGCCGAGGTGTCGGCGAAGGTTTGGATCTGTGCCGCATGGTATTTCTGGGCGTCGTCAACGCTCATCGCCTCGCCCGGGTCGTAGCCGTCGCCGCGCGGTCCTACACATCCGCTCACCACCGCGGTGATGCCGTCTGCGGTCGCGGCCGCGCGCACTTCCTCGGCGAGCGCCACCGCGGACCGGTTGACCGCGTCGAGCCGTTCCATGGAGTAGCCAAGCTGTTTCGCCCAGTCCGGGTTGGCGCGCCAGGTCGCGGTCTCGACGACGAAACCCGCGTGGTGCTGGCGGGCGATGGCCAGATAGCCGTCGTAGTAACGGCGCAGCCGTGCGCGTGCTTCCGGCTTCTCCACCAACGGAAACGCTGCGAAGCCCGGCAGATCGCGACCGTCGTGGAAGACCAGCTCGGTTTCGAGGCCGCCGTCCGTGACGAACATGCCGTGGCCGCTCGTCTGCGGCAGGACCTTCATTTGCGGGCGATGTAGTAGAAGTTGATCGGGTCGGACTCGATCTCACGCACCTGCACCTGGGTGAAACCGGCGTCGGCGAGCATCGACTCGGCGAGCTGACGGCCCCAGCAGGTGCCCAACCCGTCGCCGTCGAGCCCCAGCGAGACGCTCATGCAGTGCATCGTCGACACCGTGTACATGTAGGTGCTGAACGGGACGCCGACGTTGTCCTCGAGCCTGCTCGACGATTTGATGTCGACCATCAAGAAGACGCCGCCGGGCCGCAACGCGCGGTAGATGTTCTCGAGCACCCGAGCCGGCGCGGCCTGGTCGTGGATTGCGTCGAACGCGGTGATGACGTCGTAGCTTTCGGTGTGGTCCAGTTCGGCGACGTCGGCGGCCAAAAAGTTCGCGTTCGGTAGGCCGAGTTGCTGGGCTTCGGCGCGGCCGACGCCGAGTCCCTCGTCGGAGAAGTCGATTCCGGTGAACCGGCTGGCCGGGAACGCGCGTGCCATCACGTTGATGGCATGTCCGCTGCCGCAACCGATGTCGGCGACGTCGGCGCCCGCGCGCAGCCGCTCGGGCAGCCCCTCGACCAGCGGCAGAATGACGTCGACGAGCGCGGCGTCGAACACCTCGCCGCTCTCCTCGGCCATCAGCGTGTGGAAGCGCGGATATTCGCTGTAGGACAGGCCACCGCCGGTGTGGAAGCACCTGATGATCTTTTGTTCCACCTCCCCCAGCAGCGGGATGAACTGCGCGACGCGGGCGAAGTTGTCGGGTCCCGCCGCGCGGGTCAGTACCCCCGCCCGGTGCCGCGGCAGCGTGAATGTTGCGGTAACCGGGTCGTAGTCGATCACCTGTGCGGCCGCCAGCCCCCCGAGCCATTCGCGCACGTAGCGTTCGTTGAGCCCCGCGGCGTCGGCGATCTGCACGCTGGTGGCCGGCGGCATCTCGGCCAGGGTGTCGAACAGCTTGGTCTGATGGCCGATCGACAGCAGGATGGCCAGGCTGGCGCTGTCGATCGCGCCCACGATGCGCTCTGCGAACTGTTCAGTGGTCTCGGCCACCGCGGTGTCGGGCAATGTCGTCATGTCCGAACAGTAGCCCGCACCAAGTGTCAAGCGCATCGGGTAAACCATGCAAACGCTCGCCCGCGTCGTGCGGCAAATGATGCAGACGGCTACTGCAGCAGGTGGTGTTCGTGCGCCCACGCCAACGCCGCCGTGCGCGACGAAACCCCGAGTTTGGCGTAGATGTTGGCCAGATGACGGCCGACGGTCTTCTCGCTGATGCAAATCTGTTCGGCCACTTGCCTGTTGGTGGCGCCGCCGGCGATGCCCCGCAGGATTTCGACCTCGCGCTTGGTCAGCCCGCCGGGCGCGCTGGGCCCGCACGGTTCGACCGGTTCGACACCGAGCTGGCTGTAGATGTTCGCGGCGGTGGCCGAATCCGCCAGGGCCATCTCATGATCGCCGGAGACCTGCCGCGCCAACGCCATCCACTCATAGACCTGGGCGGTCTCGTAACGGCACTGCAGGGTGCGGTACTGCCGCAGCGCCTCCTCCAGCAGACCGAGCGCCTGCGCGTGTTGACCGCGCCGCACCAGCACGGCGCCGCGCGCATGCGCCGCCCACGCCCGGAAACCGGGTGTGTCGAACGCCACCGCCCCGGATTCCAGTTCGTCACACAGCCTTTCGGCCTCGTCGAGGTTGTCGCGGATCAGCGCCACCTCGACGGCGCCGCGCAGCAGCGGCATCCGGTCCAGCCGGTCCAGTCCGGCCAGTGCCACACGCAGATCGGTCCACGCGGTGTCGGCGTCGCCGACGCGGCAACGCAGCAGCGCTTCGCCGGGTTGCGGTTCGACGCCGAACATCCGGGCCCTGGTGAACGCCGCGAACGCGCCGTCGGCGTCGCCGCGGCGCCGACGCACCTCGCCCAGTTGGTAGTAGCCCTCCCCGGCCGCCCAACTGTTGACGTCCTCCAACCCGCGGCTGGTGTCGACGAGCCGTGTCTCGAGCAGGCGAAGGTCCTCGGTGGCGGCCTGCACCTGCAGCCGGTGCACGTCGCAGACCCCGCCGTAGGCGGCCGACCCGGCGAACTCGTTGCACCACCGCTCCATCGACTGCGTCCATGCGCGCATTCGCGGCAGGTCGGCCAGCCGATGACAGTGGTGCAGCACGATGCAGTAGATGTCGCCGGCCCACTCCAGCGGCAGCTCGTCGGCCAGCACCGGCAGCATCGCTTCGTCGATGAGCCCGTAGGCCTCGGCCATGCGGCCGTCGAACATCGCCTCGAGGCCCTCGGCGACGTGGCACAGCGCGGTCACCGCAGGCGAGTCGAGCCGAGCGCACAGCTCCCGCAGCTTGCTCACCCGCGGCCCGATCAGCGCGGTGTCGCGGTTCATCAGCGCGACGACGGCGTCCAGGTACGCGAGATACCCGTGGGCCGGGCCGTCCGGCTCGCCGTCGAGCAGACGCCGCGCGCGGTTCATCCAGCCCTGACCGATGTTGACGTCGCCGCGGGTCAGCCACGCCAGCGCGACGTCGACCGCCTTCATCGCCGCCGCCGGCGGATCCGTGCGCGCCAGCTGGGCGAACACCCGCTCGGCGACCCGCAGCGACTCCTTGCCGTGGCCCAGGCGCCATGCCGCCGCGGCCATCGCGTCGAGATCGTCGACACCCAGCGAGGTGTTCTCGGCAACCTGGATGAACGCCTCGTAGGCGGCGTGCCAGTCGCGCCGCTCGTGCGCGGACCTGGCCGCCAGCAGCAGCTCGGTGTGGGTGTCTATCGGGGTGGCCATATCAGTCGGTTCAACGGTATGCCGATCAGCTGAGTTCAATGGACCTTTTTGCCAGGCCCATCCAGTAGCCGTCGATCGGTTGGCGCGGGGCTGGCCGGCGTCGAAGGACGCGCCGAGCGCAACGAACAACGGCGAGAAGTGCTCGATCGTCGGATGCGCGTACGGCATGCCCGGCGTGCAGCCACGTCGGCCGCGCCGGGCGCGTCGTAGGTGACTTCGTAGTAGCGCTGCGGAAATCGCCCGAAATCGTAGGTCAGCGGCGTCTGCGGCGACGTCGACCCGATGGTCAGCGGCGCCGACTCCCAGTGCGCCCACCAGCCGCGCACTGCGCGGTGCACTTCTCGCCGAAAGTGCCCGTCACGCTAGGTTGGACGTATGAGTCAAACGGTTCGTGGGGTGATTTCGCGGAAGAAGGGTGAGCCGGTCGAGTTGGTGGATGTCGTCATCCCCGACCCCGGCCCGGGCGAGGTGGTGGTCGACGTCCAGGCCTGCGGCGTCTGCCATACCGACCTGACTTATCGGGAGGGCGGTATCAACGACGACTACCCGTTCCTGCTCGGCCATGAAGCCGCCGGCACCGTGGAGTCGGTCGGTACGGGCGTCACGAACGTGGCGCCAGGCGATTTCGTGATCCTGAACTGGCGCGCGGTGTGCGGGCAGTGCCGGGCGTGTAAGCGTGGCCGCCCGCACCTGTGCTTCGACACCCACAACGCCGCGCAGAAGATGACGCTGAGCGACGGCACCGAATTGACGCCGGCGCTGGGCATCGGCGCATTCGCCGACAAGACGCTGGTGCACGAAGGTCAGTGCACCAAGGTCGATTCCGCCGCCGACCCGGCGGTGGCCGGCCTGCTGGGCTGCGGCGTGATGGCCGGAATCGGCGCCGCGATCAACACCGGCGCGGTCAACCGCGACGATACGGTGGCCGTCATCGGGTGCGGCGGGGTCGGTGACGCCGCGATCGCCGGCGCGGCACTGGTGGGCGCTCGGCGCATCATCGCCGTGGACACCGACGACAAGAAGTTGGACTGGGCGCGCGAGTTCGGCGCCACCCACACGATCAACGCGCGCGAACTCGACCCGGTCGAGACGATTCAAGACCTCACCGACGGGTTCGGCGCCGACGTGGTGATCGACGCGGTCGGACGCCCGGAGACCTGGAAGCAGGCCTTCTACGCGCGCGACCTGGCGGGCACCGTGGTGCTGGTCGGGGTGCCGACGCCGGATATGACGTTGGAGATGCCGCTGGTCGACTTCTTCTCCCGCGGCGGATCGTTGAAGTCGTCCTGGTACGGCGACTGCCTGCCCGAACGCGACTTCCCGCACCTGATCGACCTGCATATGCAGGGTCGGTTGCCGCTGGAGAAGTTCGTCACCGAGCGGATCGCACTCGACGAGGTGGAAGGAGCGTTCACGAAAATGCATGGTGGAGAGGTACTTCGGTCCGTGGTGGTGTTGGGCCGATGAGCGCTTGCGCGATGAGGAGAAGGCAATGAACGGCGGACCGATTCAACGGGTGGTTACCTCGGGCACGTTCGAACTCGACGGTGGCAGTTGGGAAGTCGACAACAACATCTGGCTCGTCGGCGACGAGAACGACGTGATCGTCTTCGACGCCGCACACGATGCCGAGCCGATCAAGGCCGCGGTCGGCGACCGCAATGTGGTGGCGATTGTGTGCACGCACGGGCACAACGACCACGTCACCGTCGCTCCCGAGCTGTCCGCGGCGCTGGATGCGCCGGTGTTGATGCACCCGGCCGATGATGTGCTGTGGCGGATGACTCACCCGGACTACGACTTTCGCACAGTCGACGACGGTGACACGCTGAGCGTCGCTGGTATCGACCTGCGTGCCCTGCACACGCCCGGCCACTCACCGGGCTCGGTGTGCTGGCACGCCCCCGAACTCAACGCGGTGTTCAGTGGCGATACCTTGTTCCAGGGCGGGCCGGGCGCGACCGGGCGGTCGTACTCCGACTTCCCGACGATTCTGGAGTCCATCTCGGGTCGGCTCGGGAAGCTGCCCGGCGAGACCGTCGTCTACACCGGCCACGGTGACTCCACCACGATCGGCGACGAACTGGTCAACTACGACGACTGGGTCGCGCGCGGGCACTAGCCCTGGTCGCTGGGTGCGTCGGAGTTGGGTGGCTCCTCGTCGGACGTCAACGGCCGGGCCCGTCGGGCCGCGCGGACCGACCAGATCACCGACGGGATCAGCAGCACTACGCCCGCGGCGGCGAGGCCGCCGAACGCCCACAGCAGCCAGCCGTGGCTGCTGCCGTGACCGAACGCCAGCCGCGGGCTGAGATAACCGTCGACGTCGCCGTCGGTGGTGACCCGATAGGTGCCGCCCGCGGCGATTTCGGCCATCCACACCCGCACGTGGGTGTCGCTGTTCACCGTGGTCGTGCTGCCGATGCTCTCGATGACCACCGGATCGGGGCTGCCGTCCGGCGGTTCGATGCTCACGCTGATCCGCGGAATGGGAAATTCACTCGTCGGGGGTCCGGTGATCGTCGTGTGGAAACTGACGGTGACGTCACCTGCGGGAAGCCGGATTTCGTCCGAACCCGGGATCGGCACCTCGCCGTAGGCGTCGTAGTCGTCGAGCACGTACACGTTGAGCACCAAGGTCGCGATGACGCCGACGGCGCCCGCGACCAGAGCCAGGGTGGATATGACGACAGCGAGGCGCGGGCCGAACCGTCCACTCATGGCCGAAGTCTGTCACGGCTGCGGCGGCAAAGACTACGGTCGTGGTGTGAAGCGTCCGCATGTCTTGAACGTCGCGGTGCCGGAGTCCAGCATCGTCGTACGTCCCGAACCGATGGAAAGCGAGTCCTACACCGCGAGTTCGCGTCTGCAGGCCGCGGGTTTGCGTCCGGCGATCGCGCTGTTCGAGAAGGCCGCCGCGGAAGTACCGGTGCCGACCGCGCCGCAACCGATCGTGCTGGCCGACTACGGCGCGGCCACCGGCCACAACTCGCTGCTGCCCATCTGCTCGGCCGTGCGTGCCATCCGCAAGCGGACCCGGCCCGATCACTCGGTTCTGGTCACCCACACCGATGTCCCCGACAACGACTTCTCGGCGCTGTTTCGCACGCTGACCGAGGATCCCGATAGCTACCTGCACGAAGACGCCAACACCTTTCCGACCGCCGTCGGCCGCTCGTTCTACGAGCAGATCCTGCCGACCAGCAGCGTGCATCTGGGTTGGAGTTCGTGGGCAGTGCAGTGGCTGCGCCGCGTTCCGGCGCCGATCCCCGACCACGTGCACATCGGCTGCAGCGCCAGCGCCGACGTGCGCGCCGCCTACACCAAGCAGGCCGCCGATGACTGGCTCGCGTTCATCGGGTGCCGCGGTAGGGAATTGCGCCGCGGCGGCCGCCTGGTGGTGATGACGATGGGTGTTGACGACGCCGGCGAGTTCGGCTACCGCCCCCTGCTCAAGGCGTTGATGGAAACACTCAACGAGCTGGCGGGCCAGCAGCTGCTCTCGGCCGACGAAGTGCACCGCATGTGCATCCCGATAGTGGGCCGCAGCAAGTTGGACTTCATGGCGCCGTTCGCACCCAAGGGCCGTTTCGAACAGCTCGAGATCGAGCATCTCGAGGTGTTCGACGCCGAGGACCGCTTCTGGAGCCAGTACCAAACCAACAAAGACACCGCGCTTTTCGGCAGACAGTGGGCCGCCTTCTTACGCGCGTCGGTGTTTCGGACGTTGGCCAGCGCACTCGACGGCGGCCTGGCCGATCACCGGACGGCGGACTTTTTCGACCGGCTGGAAACCGGCGTCGCCGAGCGGGTGGCTGCGGCGCCCGAACAGGTGCAGATCCCGATGGCGCACCTGGTGCTGGTCAAGCGGCCCAAGCTGCACTAGCCGCTACGGGCCCGGCTGCGGCAGCTGCGGCGCGGGTACCCACGGCAGCCCTGGGATCGTCGGATACGGCGGCGTCGGGCTCCACGGCGGTGGCTCCGACGTCGGCGGCGGTGGCTCCGACGTCGGCGGCGGCGGTTCCGACGTGGGCGGCGGCGGTTCGGGGGACGGTGGCGGTGGTTCCGGTGACGGCTCGGGTGGCGGCGGCGGCTCGGTGACCGTCTGCGTCACCGGCGGCGGTGCCTGCCGGGTGACGGTGCGCGGCGGGGGCGGCGCGGGTTGCGTCACAGGCGGCGGTTCACTGGTCGGCGACGGTGTGGTGGGCCGCGGCGTGGCGGTGATCGGTTCGGTGGTCGACGCGGGCGACTGAGTGGAATCGTCGCCGACGACGAACAGCATCGCCGCGGTCAGCGCGGCCAGCACCGCGATCACCCCGATGCCCAGCGCGACCGCGGGTTTGCGGTACCAGGGCAGCGGCGGCGGCGGAAGGTCGTCCCACGAGTCGTGGTCGAACTGCAGTTGCGGGCGGGGTTCGGCCGCGCGGCCGGCGACCACCGGATAGTCGTACGGGTCGGATACCGGCACGTCCGGGATGTCCTCGGCGTCCGACCACGCCAGCGCCCCGACCGCGCCCGGCTGCGCTGTGTCGTCGGGTTCGGGCGCCGCCTCGGGTGCCATCGCGGTCGCCGCGGCGGCGGCAGCAGCGACGCCCGGGGCGGCCGACATCGCCGTCGGGCCCTCCTCGACGGTCCCGCGCACCGCCGCCAGACCCCCGCCGATGGCGGCGGTCAGCCCGGGTCGGCCGGTCGTGACGACCGGGACCCGGAAGTGTTCGGACAGCGCGGTGGTGATGACCGGGATGCGCGCTCCCCCGCCCACCGAGGCCACCGCGGCAAGGTTGGCACCGTGAATTCCGTTGCGCTCCAACGTGTCCTGTAACACCGAGGTGAAGTCGGCGACCGGCTGGCGGATCGCTTCGTCGAGTTCGGTGCGGGTGACCCGCACCTCGCTGCGGTCCCCGGGCAGTTCAGCCACCAGCGTGGTGACGCTGTCGGTGGACAGGCGTTCCTTGGCGCCGCGGCACTGCGCGCGCAGCCGGGCCAGTGATCCGATCGCCGACGTCGAAGACAGGTCGATGGTGCCTGCCGCGGCGAGGTCCTCGATGACGTGGGTGAGCAACGCCTGGTCGATGAGGTCGCCGGAGAAGTCGGTGTGCCGCACCGTCGGCCCGACGGGCGTGTAGTTGTTCGCCGCGTCGACCAGGGTGATGCTGGTGCCGCTGCCGCCGAAGTCGCAGAGCGCAATCACCCCGCGGGTGGGCAACCCGGGATCGTCGCGCAGCGCGGTCAGCGCCGCCGTGGCGTCGGAGATCACCGGCACCGGCTTGGGCTGCTGAAACTCCGGCACCGCGTACAGCGCCGTACGCAGCGCGTCGACGGCGGCCGAACCCCAGTGCGCGGGGTGCGTCACAGTCACCGGCCCCGCA
This sequence comes from Mycolicibacterium sp. XJ2546, assembly GCF_053483195.1. Taxonomy (NCBI): domain Bacteria; kingdom Bacillati; phylum Actinomycetota; class Actinomycetes; order Mycobacteriales; family Mycobacteriaceae; genus Mycobacterium; species Mycolicibacterium sp. XJ2546. The sequence goes on from NZ_JBEFRW010000022.1 coordinate 40,819, forward strand.
GGCACCCGGCCACCGCCGAGCCCATAGAGCATGGCCCGCAACGCGTCGGCCAGGACGACGTCGGCGCGATGGGTGGTGCCGTCGCCGGCGACGATGCCGACGGGATCTCCGACCCTGTCGACGAAGTCGGTCAGGATCAGGCCGCGCTCGTTGAGCCGAGGGTTTTCGCTGGGTACGCCTACTTCGGGCGGCCGGTGGGGGTAGCGCGTCAGCACCGGTGTCCGCACCAGTGCGGTCCGGCCCACCACCACGGCCGCCAGGTTGGTGGCCCCAACCGACAGCCCTACGCCGTCCGACATGGTCTCCCGTCTCGTATCAACCCGTTGGTTAACGTCTCTCAACGGATCGTCCCCGCGCCGGGGATCAGAGGCAAATCCCGGCTCTGGCGCGTTGCTCACAGGTTGATCGGATCCGGCGGCGTCGTCTTGGTGGTGTCTTTTAGAGCAGCCTTGAACTGCATTGCGCGGTAAGGCCATCCGGTCGAGGTGTTCCACTGCGACACCACCAGCCCGAAACCGCCTTCGATGTCGAACCGCGAACCGGGCAGCACGTACCCGCCGTAGAGTTGGGCGACCTGGTTCTTCAGGTGGTTTTCGTCGGACCATGCCGAGCCGACGATCGGGGTCTGCACGGGCGTCGTGTGCATGTTGGCCACCGGTGAGTCGACGACCCGGTATCCGAGGGCGTACTTGGATGCCAGGAAGCCACCCAGCACCCATTTGCCTTGTCCGACGCGGCGAAACGTCAGCTCACCCCATTTCTCACCGGCCGGGGTGATCGGCGTCGCCACGGCGCCCCACCCCCAGCGGCCGTCGTCGAAACCCCAACTCACGTATCGCGATCGGTGCCCGATGTCCTCGGGCCGCACCCGCATCAAGATGATGCCTTTGTCGCGCTGAAACCCGGTGGCGACCACGTAGACCCAGCCGTCGTCGGGGTCCTGATCCCATGACCAACACTGGGCATGCCCACCGTGCAGGTCCGCGGGGAACTTGGCGTCCTCGCCCATGTCGTCCAGCAGACGCCGCTGTCATCGGAGCGCCAGATCTCGGTCCAGACGACGGTGCCGAAGCCGCGATTGACGATGGCGTGCAAGTAAATTGAGTCACCCACCCGCAGCAGGTCGGACGGGATCACCGTGCTGATACCGCCGCGGCGCCACCCGCTGGCGACGTTGTCGTGTTCGTAGTGCCACAGTTGACGCGCGTAATCGGCGTCGTCTCCGCCGGCGCGCTCGTAGACGATTTCATGGTCGGCATCGCCCGTGCCGATCAGCACGACCGGCGACCGCCAATCGCCTTGGCCGACCGTGGTGCCCGAAAACGTGTCACCGAACACCGACACCAGCTTGCCGTTGGGGGCCACCACCGAGGCGCCGAGGTCGGTGCAGGTGACACCCCACCGATCGGTCAGCCCGGGACCCGTCAAGTCGACGACCTTGCCGTTGAGCAGCGGCACACGCGGGCGCTCGCGGCGCCGCAGACCATGTCCGGCGGCTCGACCGATCGACGGGTCGTCGGGCAAGTCAGAAGCAGCGGCGCAGGCCGCCCGGCTCACAGATCAGCGGGTACTGGTCGACGGGGATGACCAGCGGGCGGTTGAAGGACATGGTCAGCGGTACTTCGAACATCGCGGCCTGCTCACCGCACACGGCGCCGTGGATCACCTTCATGCTGCCTACCCACGTATAGGGGTCGAACGAATAGATCGTCTGCTGCGCAGCCGTACTGCCGTCCGGGCAGGTCTTACCGTCGATCGTGTCGTAATCGAACGTCCACCGGCCACCGATCATCACGGCTTCGGCGCCCGGCTGGCCCTTCGGGGTGACCTTCAGCTTGCAACCGACCGGCAGCAGCAGCGGTTCGCGCAGGTCGCCCACGACGGGAACGCATGACGGGAAGATCTCCCACTCGGTGGTGGCCTGCCCGTCGATGTTGACGTTGTAGACGCCCTCCGGAACGCCTGGAGCCTTGACGTCACCTTGTGCGTGTGCGGTCGCGGCCGCCCCGAGGGCCAGCGCGGCGCTGGCCAGGGCCACTCCGAGCGCTCGGAGAAGTCTCATGATGTGCACCCCTTCACCTCGAGCGTCTCGACGTCGAACCGCGTCGAGTATGTCAGTGTGGACACGACCCCGTCTAGAAACGGGGGCAGACGACTCCGGGGTGACGGCAGATGAAACGGCGGGCGGTGGCGGCGGCAGTCGCCGCCATCGCCGCCGTGCTCCTCGCCGTCACGGCGTGCTCACCCGGGCAGCGAGTCGACCTCGGCGACGACGTGTCGGGCAACCTCATCGCCGCCATCTCCGGTGAACCCGACCAACTCGACCCGCACAAGACCACCGCCTACTTCTCGTTCGAGGTGCTGGAGAACGTCTTCGACACGCTGGTCGAGCCCGACGAAAACCTCGAGATGCGCCCGGCGCTCGCCGAGTCCTGGGAGGTCAGCCCCGACCAGCTCACCTGGACCTTCCAGTTGCGCCGCGGGATCACCTTCCACGACGGCAGCCCGCTGCGCGCCGACGACGTCGTCTACTCCTACCGCCGGATCATGGACGAGAAGCTGGCCAACGTTGACAAATTCAGCGCCGTCGCCGACGTCACAGCACCCGACCCACACACCGTGGTCGTCCATTTGGACCGCCCGACCCCCAACCTGCTGACCAACCTGGGCGGCTTCAAAGGCATGGCGATCGTCTCGCCCGGCAACGTCGAAAGCGGTCAGATCGCCACCCACCCGATCGGCACCGGACCGTTCTCGTTCCTGGCCCACAACAGCGGCGACTCGATCACGCTGAAGGCCAACCCGTCGTATTGGGATGGGCCAGCGCCGATCTCGGGTGTCACCTTCAGGTTCATCTCCGAGCCGTCCACGGCGCTGTCGGCGCTGCAGGCCGGTGAAGTCGACTGGACCGATTCGGTTCCCACCCAACGCGTCGCGCAGTTGCGTGAGGACGACTCGATCAACTTGGCCGTCACCCCCAGTAACGACTACTGGTACCTGGCGCTCAATGAAGCCCGCCCGCCCTGGAACGACGTGCGAGCGCGCCAGGCGATCGCCTACGGCATCGACCGCGACGCGATCGTCGCGGCCACCAGCTACGGCACCGCAACCGCCAACCAACTTGCGATCCCCGAAGGCAACCCGTGGTACACGCCCTACGACCGTTACAGCTACGACATCGACACCGCACAGCGGCTGCTCGACGAGGCGGGTGTCGGCGACGTCGACCTCGACCTGCTGGTCACCAGCGAGTATCCGGAGACCGTGACCGCCGCGCAGATCATCGCCGATAACCTTGCGCCGCTTGGTATCACGGTGAGCATCCGCACCGTCGACTTCGCCACCTGGCTCGACGAACAGAACACCGGCAACTTCGACATGCTGATGATGGGTTGGCTGGGCAACATCGACCCCGACGACTTCTACTACGCCCAGCACCACTCGAACGGCACCAGCAACGCGCAGCAGTTCTCCGACCCCGAGGTGGACCGGCTGCTCGACGCCGGGCGCGTCGAGACCGACCGCCAAGCACGCGGCGCGCGGTACGACGAGGCGGCCACGCTGATCGCCGACAAGGTGAGCTACATCTTCTTGTACAACCCGTCGGTGATCCAGGCGTGGACCCCCGAGCTGACCGGCTATGAAGCCCGCCGCGACGCCGCAGTCCGTTTCCGCACAGCGGATTTGGGGCAAGGATCATGACACATCCCGTGCTGCGGTTCTTGGCGCGCCGGCTGCTGTATTCGGCGGTGGTGATGGTCGGGGTGGTCGTGGTGGTGTTCACCCTCGTGCACCTGGTGCCCGGCGATCCGGTCCGCATCGCGCTGGGCACCCGCTACACCCCGGAGGCCTATGACGCGCTGCGCCAGGCCAGCGAGCTGGACAAGCCGATGCTCGAACAGTTCTTCGGCTACCTCGGCTCGGCGCTGACCGGCGATCTCGGGGTGAGCTTTCGCAACGGTGATCCGGTGACGCTGATCCTGCTCGAAAGGCTGCCCGCGACGGTGTCGCTGGCCGTGGCCGGCGTCCTGCTCGCGTTGCTCATCGCGCTGCCCGCCGGGATCTGGTCGGCACTGCACGAGGGCCGGCTCAGCGACGCGATCGTGCGGGTGGGCAGCCAGTTCGGCGTGTCGATCCCCGACTTCTGGATGGGCATCCTGTTGATCGCACTGTTCGCGACGACGCTGGGCTGGCTGCCGACCTCGGGCTACCGGCCGCTGTTCGAGGACCCGGCGGGCTGGCTGCGCCACATCGTGTTGCCCGCGTTGACGGTCGGGCTCGTGGCCGCGGCGATCATGACCCGGTATGTGCGTTCGGCAGTGCTCGAGGTCGCCGCCACCGGCTATGTCCGCACCGCCAGATCGAAGGGGTTACCGCCTGCGGTGTTGACGTTTCGGCACACGGTGCGCAACGCGCTCATCCCGATTTTGACCATCACCGGCATTCAGCTGGCGACGATCCTGGGCGGGGTCATCGTGGTCGAGGTGGTGTTCGCCTGGCCGGGACTGGGCCGGTTGGTTTACAACGCCGTCGCGGCACGGGATTACCCGGTGATCCAGGGTGCGGTGCTGCTGATCGCCGCCCTGTTTCTGCTCGTCAACCTGATCGTGGATGCGTTGTACGCCGTCGTGGACCCGAGGATCCGGCTGTCATGAGCGCCGACACCGGAACTCGCGTGCCGTTCTGGCGGCTGCTGCTGGGAAACCCGGTCACGGCGGTCAGCGCGACGGTGCTCGCCGTCGTCGTGTCCGTCGCGATCGGCGCGGATTGGCTTGCCCCCTATGGCGTCAACGATGTCGATGTGCCCAACGCGCTGCAGCCGCCCGGTGCCGCGCACTGGTTCGGCACCGACGAGTTGGGCCGCGACGTATTGTCGCGGGTGCTGGTCGCGGTGCAGGCGTCCCTGCGGGTGGCGGTGGTCAGCGTGGCGTTCGCGGTGATCGTCGGTGTGACGGTCGGTGTCGTATCCGGTTACCGCGGCGGCTGGCTGGACGCGGTGTTGATGCGCGTCGTCGACGTGATGTTCGCCTTTCCGGTGCTGATTCTGGCGTTGGCCGTGGTGGCGATCCTGGGCCCGGGCGTGACGACCACCATGTTGGCGATCGGCATCGTGTACACCCCGATCTTCGCGCGGGTGGCCAGGGGCAGCACGTTGAGCGTGCGCACGGAGCCGTTCGTCGCGGCGTCACAGAGCATGGGCACCGGCAACCTCTACATCCTCGGCCGCCACATCCTGCCGAATATCGCTGGGCCGCTGGTGGTTCAGACATCGCTGTCGCTGGCGTTCGCCATCCTCGCCGAGGCCGCGTTGTCGTTTCTCGGGCTGGGCATCCAGCCGCCGCAGCCGTCGCTGGGCCGGATGATCTTCGATTCGCAGGGCTTCGTGACGCTGGCGTGGTGGATGGCGGTGGTGCCCGGCGCCGCGATCGTGGTCACGGTGCTGGCGTTCAACCTGCTCGGTGACGGTCTGCGTGATGTACTGGATCCCAAGCAGCGCACCATGATCGAGGCTCGAAGAAAGCAATGACGGACCCCACACTCAGCGTGCGCGACCTGCGGGTGGCCATCGGGCGACGCGAGATCGTGCGCGGTGTCTCGTTCGATGTGCACCCCGAACAGACGCTGGGCATCGTCGGCGAATCCGGTTCGGGCAAGACGATGACGGCGCTGGGGGCCACCGGGCTGCTCGACGCGCCTGGCGCCGTCGTCACCGGTAAAAGCGCGCTGGGCGCCACCGCGGACAAGGGTGCCGTTGAGCTCGTCGGCGCGTCGGCGCGGCTGCTACGCAGCGTGCACGGCGACCGCATCGGGTTCGTGTTCCAGGACCCCTCCACCTCGCTGAACCCCCTGCTGACCATCGAACGCCAGATCACCGAATCGATTGAGACCCATCGCCGTTCCACCCGACGGCAGGCACGCGCCCGGGCTCTGGAACTGTTGGAGGCGGTGGGTCTGCCCGAGCCCGAAGACCGGCTGGACAGCTATCCGCATCAGCTCTCGGGCGGGCAGCGGCAGCGGGTGATGATCGCGGTCGCGATGGCCTGCGACCCGCAACTGCTGATCGCCGACGAACCGACCACCGCGCTCGACGTCACGACGCAGGCGCAAATCGTCACGCTGGTAAGGGATTTGCAGCGCGACTTCGCCACCGCGGTGGTGTGGATCAGCCACGATCTCGGCGTGATCGGCCAAGTGGCCGACGACGTCACGGTGCTGCAGGAGGGCCAGGCCGTCGAACAGGCCACGATCACCGACGTCTTTGACCGTCCGCAACAGGCCTACACCCGGGAGCTGTTGGCCGCGCGGCCGGTGATCGGCCATACCGGGCCGGAGCCGGTCTCCGGCGCCGAGGTGCTGCTCGACGTCGCCGGCCTCGATGTGCGGTACCGGGTGACGAGTGCCGGCGGCAAACGCACCGTAAATGCGGTGGATGACCTGTCGTTTCGTATCCGGCGCGGCACCACGCTGGGACTGGTCGGGGAATCCGGTTCGGGGAAGTCGACGGTGGCCGCGGCGCTGACCGGTCTGGTCGAACCCGATGCGGGCACCGCGACCATCGGTGGTGCTGACGTGATCGGCGTACGGCGCTCCGCGGTCAAGGCGGTGCGCCGACGGGTCAGCCTGGTGTTGCAGGATCCGTTCTCGTCGCTGAATCCGCGTGCGCGGGTGGGCACTTCTATCGGTGAACCGCTGATGGTGCACCGGCTCGCGCGGGGCAGGCAGGCCCGCCGGACCCGTGTCGATGAACTGCTCGACCTGGTAGGGCTGCCGACGTCGTTCGCCGGCCGGTATCCGCACGAGTTGTCCGGCGGTGAACGGCAACGCGTGTCGATCGCGCGGGCCCTGGCCGTCGAACCCGATCTGGTGATCTTCGACGAAGCCACTGCGTCACTGGACGTTTCGGTGCAATCTCGGGTGCTCGACCTGTTGACCCGGCTGCAGCGTGAGCTGGGGTTGACCTACCTGTTCATCGCGCATGATCTCGCCGTCGTGCAGCAGATGAGCCATGACGTGCTGGTCATGCGCAACGGCGCCCGCATCGAGTACCGCCCGGCCGCCGACCTGTTCGCCGCGCCCGAGCACGACTACACCCGCGAGTTGCTGGCCGCCATACCACCGTCGCTCCCCTCCGCGCCGAAATAGCGGGTCGTGAGAAGGTCTTCAACCATGACGTCACTGAGCGGCAAGGTCACATTGGTCACAGGCGCGTCGGCGGGTTTGGGCGCCGCCGTCGCGCAACTGTTCGCCGAGCGCGGCGCGACGGTGTTCGGTATCGCGCGCGACGCCGAACGGATGGCGGAGGTCTTCGAGTCCATACCGGGCGGCAGCTACGCGTCGGTGGACGTCACCTCGTCGCAGGCGTGCCGTGCCGCGGTGGCACAGTGCGTGGCGGCCTTCGGCCGGCTCGACGTGTTGGTCAACGTCGCCGGCTTCCACCAGATGCGCCACACCACGACGATGAGCGACGAGGACTGGGACCGCGATCTCGCGGTGAACCTCAACGGGCCGTTCTACCTATGCCGCGCGGCGCTGCCGCACCTGCTGCAGGCCGGCGGCAACATCGTCAACGTCGCCTCGATCGCCGGCGTGGAGGGTGAGGTGTACTCGGCCGGCTACTGCGCAGCCAAACACGGACTCGTCGGCCTGACCCGCGCGCTGGCCGTCGAGTACACCAAGGAGAAGCTCCGCGTGAACGCCGTCTGTCCCGGCGGTATGCCCACCGCGCAGACCACCGAGTTCACCGCCCCCGATAACGCCGACTGGGATCTGATCATGCGGATCGCGTCACCGCGCGGCTTCATGCACACCGTCGACGTGGCCAAGGCGATCGCATTTCTGGCCAGCGACGACGCCGCCGCGATCCACGGCGCGGTGTATCGAGTCGACAACGGCAAGGGCGCGGGCTGAGGGGATTTCGGTGCGGTAACGTGCGGTGAGCGATGGTTAGCGCACCGAAATCGCCAACGCTAGAGCAGTTTGTGCTCGATCACGGTGGTCAGCTGTGGTTTGCGCCAGCCCCCGGTGACCTTCTCGATCCGCACACCCACCTCGCCGCCGGCGATCTCCAGAGTCCCGACCTGGTTGCGGAAGTGCGGCATCGTGACGGGTCGCCACCGGAGCCGCGGCATCCCCACCCTCGCGGTCCGCGCGAGCGCCTTGCCGACGGACTCGATGAACCGGGTGTGGCCGAGCCGCAGCACGACGCGTTCGACCGCCGACGGCTCCTTGCGCAACCCGGAACACACCACCTGCCACACCTTGGTGCTCACCGCGGGGCCCGCGTCGGGCGTGTCGACCTCGGTCACCCAGCAGTGGTGCACGTCGCCGCCGAACAGCACCATCGTGTCGGGTGCCCGACCCCGCTTACCGCTCACCACGTCGATGACCAGATCCTCGAAGCGTCGATAGCTGTCCTGGAAGCAGGCCCAGTGGTCGAGGTTGGCGGTGATGCGCACCTTCTCCCCCAGTCCGGACAGCCGGTTGCCCCATGCGCCGTCGCTGACCGCCTCCGTCCATGCTTCGATGTGGTGCATGCCGTAGGGCAGCAGGATCGGCAGCGAGCTTGCGAACAGCAGATGTTCATAGGTGCCGTCGACGTTGGAGGTGATCCAGTCCCATTCCTCGTCGGTGGTGATCTGGCGGTGCCCCGGCTGTAGTTGACGTCCGGAGCGGGCGTCGACGACGATCAGGCGCGCCGAACCCAGGTCACGGCACATGCTGAAATGTGAGACGCCGTCGTCCTTTTCGGCCGTCTGCGCGAGCTCCCGGACCGCCTCGGTGCCCTGCCGGGTTTCGAGCACCCGCTGAAAAACTTGATCCTTGGCCAGCTCGGTGGGCGACATGTTGCCGAGGTGCTGATAGACCCAGTACGCCATCAGCCCGCCGATGATGCGGGTCTGATACCAGTCGGTTTTGCGTTTCTCCTCGAGCCAGGCCTGCGAGGTGTTCCACTTGTCGTTGATCTCGTGGTCGTCGAACATCATCGAGGTCGGGACGGTGGAGAGCATCCAGCGCACCACGGGCTCGCGCCAGGCGTCCCAGTAGCCGATGCAGAACTCCTCGAAGTCCTCGAGCACCTCGACGGGCCCGTCGGCATGCACCTCCCGGTCGGCGACCAGATCCTTGATCGTGTCGTTGACCTGGTCGGCGTAGAGCTGGTCGCCCATCATCAGCAGCGCGTCGGGCCACAGCGCCGACGGCTGGCGCAGCATCCGCATGCCGTATGTGCGCAGCACGTCGATGCCCTTGCCCTTTGGGTGCCACCAGTGCTGGTAGGTGTGTGGCGGGTGATGTGGGGCCGACGCGCGGCACGAGCCGAACAGCAGCCGCAGCCTGCCGTCGCGCGGCATCAGCCGCACCCGCGGTCGCGGATACTCGTAATCCGTTGGCGGCCAAGCTTTCCGGCCGTCGAGGTGGACCTCGTAGGGGTGTTCGCGGTCCGGGTCCAGACCCGTCACGCAGACGATCGCGAAGTGGTGACCTTCGATCTCGAAGGTGTCCGCGCGGTGGCCCAGGACCTCGACCGCGCACGGTGTGTCCGTCTCGACCCAGATGGTCGCGTCGGTCTCACCGACATGGCGGAGCAGCGGCCCCACGCGAACCTCGGGCATCGCCCCATCATGCATGACTTTCGACAGGACCGATGCCCGAGGCGCGCTCTCAGTGTTCGGGTCGGCGGCGCCCCAGGTAGAACGCCATACCGATGGCGCCGAAGCCCAGCGTGCCGATCACCCCGGCAGCGACCATCAGGAAGATGTCGCGTCCGGTCAGCCCGGCCGACGACGACTCGTCGGATGCCAGCCGCAGCTGGTAGTCACCCGGCAGCGGACCCTCCTGGGGTTCCTCCAGACCCGGGAACTGCTGGGTCCGGTGCACCTCGAATTGCCGTTCGCCGCTTGGCGTCTGGGTCCAGACACCCCATGCCGGCGTCGCTCCGTCGAGCAGCACCTTGCGCTCACCGAAGCGGGCGTCCTCGCCGACGTCAACGATCCGGCGGACCCGGAAGGGTTCGTACACCGCATCCGAGTAGCGCACCTGGACGGGCACGTTGTCGTAGCGCAGCACCGGCGGCGGGGGCGGCGGCAACGGCAGCCCGGCGCCCGGGTAGTAGCCACCGCCGAAGAAGCTGCCCACCGCGATGTTGGTGATGTCTTGCATGGTGTCGATGGCCGCGTTGACCGGGTTGAGGATCGCCGCGGTGAAGCTGTAGGCGGCGAACCGGGCGGCCTCCAGCACGATCCGGGACAGCGGCGGGATGTACATGATGCGTGGCCGCATGTCGTAGACGTAGACGATACGCACCGGTGCCCGGAACGGGTTGGCGACGATCGGCCGGTAGTACTCGTCGTACTCGATCCATTCCGGCCGCCACTGGCGCACGTTGCTGACGTACTCGATTTCGCGACGCTCGACGCGGCGCTCGACGCCGAATTCGGTCTTGGCGCTCGCCCCGATGTCCAAGCCCGGGATCTTCAGGCTGGTTTCGATCGAGTTCGCGAACGCGGCGAGGTCCTCCTCGGCGGCCGGTTCGGGCTGCTCTTCGAAGATCGGCTCGGCGCGCTTGGCCAACTGCACGTCCTCGGCCGGGGCCTCCAGTTTCTCGGGCTCCAGCATCTCGATCTGCTTGGCGGCCTGCGAGACCGACACCGTCGGCGTCTCGGATTCCTCGTCGCGGGTCTGGCTCTCGGTCTCCGAGGTGGCCGATTCGCCGGTTGGCGTCTCGCTGGTGGGCGCCTCGCTGGTTTCGGTCGCCGGCGCGAAGGCCTCCGACGGCGGCACCGACGTGCCCGACGTCTGTGGCGCATCGCTGTCGGCTTCCGTCGTGCGCGCGACCTTGCTTTCGCTGCTCGGCGCGACCTTGCTTTCGCTGCTGGCGGGTGTCTGCTCGGCGGTGGTCGACGGCTCTGGCTCGGGTGCGGGCGCCGGTTCGGTCGTCTGCTGCTGCACGGTCGTGCGGGCGGTCGTCTTCGGCGCCTGGGTCTTCGGCTCTTCCGGCTCAGGCTTCGGCTCGACGACGGTAGGCGCCTGCGTCTGCTGCGTCTGCGGGGCCTGCGTCTGCGGCTTCGGGGCCTGCGTCTGCGGGGCCTGCGTCGGCGGCTTCGGTGCCTGCGTCGGCGTCTCTACCGCTGGGGCCTGCGTCTTCTGTTCCGGAGCCTCCCGCTTGGGAGCCTCCTCTTTGGCCTCGGGCGCGGTGCGCTTCGGCGTGGGCGTCACGATGGTGGTCGTCGGCCCACTCGAGTCGTCGGAACCGGGCTGGGCCAATGCCGGTGCCACGCCTCCGGTAAGGGTCGTCAGTGAGATGACAATTCCGGACGCCAGAACGGCGACCACGCCACGCTTTGAGCAAAATTCAAGGGGTGCACCCATCGTGCGTCTGCTCCTTCAAAACATGCGCGTCGACTCCCCCAACACTGGTGCCTGTTCCAGCAGTCGCGGCGCTCGACAGTTTCATCGCTCGTTCGGCCGTAGTAGTTACAGCACCGAGCGATGTGAAGAAAATTTCCGGTCTACGGCTTGCGGCGCAGCGCGCCGACCACCAACGCGACCCCGATTAGCGCGATGAGCGGGCCCAGGACGGACCAGGTCGTGGTGTTGCTCATCGGGCTGCCGCCCACCACGCCAAAACCCTGCAGCGCGAACAGCAGACCGAACAGCGCGACGATCACACCGGCGATGGCGATGGCGATTCGCATGGCTTCACCCTAGGCGCAGCATCCGCGAGCGCACGCTTGTTATACGCAAACGCCGAGACCACGCGCGAACAACCGTGCGCTCGGCGAGAAGGTTCAGCGGCGCCGCGACAGGTACTTCTGGTAAGCCTCGGCGGCAGCGGCCAACTCCGGGCGCGCGTCGAGCACGGGTTGCAGTTTCCTGCGGGCGGCCTCTCGCTTGTACGGCAGGAACTCTGTCGGGAAGTTGCCCTCGTGGGGCTCGTAGTCACGCAGCACCCGGCGCGCGACGGTGGCCTTGTGCACCTCGTCGACGCCGTCGGCGATGCCCATCGTCGGCGCGCCGGCGTACATTGCCTGGATCGGGGTGAGATCGGTGGTCCCGAGCGACCCGAGAATGTGCAGCGCGTTGAACGACACCTCCCGCAGCACCCGCGCCATCGTGAACTTGACCGCGGCGATGTCGGTGCGGGCCTCCTGGGTGGAGGTCTGGTCGATTTTCCACGCCGTCTCGAGCACGAACAGCCGCAGCATCTTGATCATCGCGTAGGACTCGGCGATTTTCTCCTGCACCATCTGGTGCTCGGAGATGACCTTGCCGTGCGATTCGCGGCTGAGCGCGCGCTCGCACATCATGTCGAACGCGAGGTTGCACTGCGCGATGGTGCGCATGGCGTGGTGGATGCGTCCGCCGCCAAGACGGCGCTGCGCGAGCACCCGTGCCCCGTCCTCCGGGCCGAGGAGATGATCGAGCGGCACCCGCACGTCACGGTAGATGATGTGGTTGTGGTTGCGGGGCTCGGGCATGATCTCCACACCCGGGGTCTCGCGCGGTACCACGAACATTCCGTTGGTGCACATCACGAACAGGATGTCGGCGACGCGGCCCGCCGAGGTGAACCACTTCTCGCCGTTGATCACCCACTCGTCGCCGTCGCGGACGGCATGGGTCTTGAAGAGGCTCGGATCGCTGCCGCCCTGCGGTTCGGTCATCGAGTAGGCCGAGAACATGTCCTGGTTGAGCAGCGGCCCCAGCCAGCGTTCCTTCTGCTCCTCGGTGCCGTAGGCGGCGAGCATCTCCATGTTGCCGGTGTCGGGGGCCGACGCGCCGAACATGTGCGGGGCGCCGGCGTAGCGTCCGATGACCTCGTTGAGCAGGCCGAGCTTGAGCTGACCGAAGCCAGGACCGCCGAGGTCCTCGTCGAGAAAGATCGCCCACAGCCCCTGGTCTTTGACCTCCTGCTGCAGCTCACGCACATAGGCCTTGACCGCGGGATCCGTTGAACGCACCGCGTACGGAAACACGTGATCGAGCGGTTCGACCTTTTCCTCGCAGAACTGTTTGACCCAGTCGAGCTTGTCCTGAAATTCCGGTTCGGTGCTGAAATCCCACGCCATGGGTGCAGTCTGTCACCCGGTCACGCTCCTATCTCGATCTGCATCCAATCCCACCTCCCTCGATCCGAAGCGGGTAGTAAAGCGGTAGGAAAGACGTGATATGACAACGCTTGCGCAACTCACCGCGCTGTTAGTGCTAGGAATCGGCTCGCTGTTGGCCGCACCGCACGCCGCCGCATCACCCGACGACGATTTCTGCCGCAGCATGTCCTCGGTCGGTTTCACCGGCGACTGCGCGACCCTGAGCACCCTGGCCCGCGACGTGTGCGCTCAGCTCGCGCGCGGCACCGATGCGTCGGCGGTGGCCGAGAAGTTGGACATCACGACGAAAGACGAAACGCTGTCGAACTTCATCGTGGCCGGTGCTCGGCTGTACTTCTGCCCGGAGCCGTTGCAAACCTGAGCCGCTAAACTTCGACGGCAATGAATGCCGGTGGGCCCCGATCTGAAATCGCCAGGATTGTTGCTGTCGCGGGCATCGCCATGATGTTGTTTGCCCTCGTCGGATGCTCGACCTCGGACCGGCCGGAAACATCCGCCACGACGACAGCGGCGCCGACGAACCCCGCACCCGCAGCCGAGCCCCCGCACCGCGAACTCGCGTCCGACCCCGTCGACATCGCCGACGGCCTGGTGGCCGATGAACGTGCACTGCGCGACCCGGCGTCCTCGGAGGCGGTGCTGACGTCGGCGGCGCACCGGCAGCAAGCGGCCTACCGGACCATCGGACGGCACCCCGAGTGGGACCCGATCGTGCGCCCGCGGATCCCGCCCGAGTTGCTGAAGGTCTACGACCTCAATGTCGACGCGCGCCGGGAGCTCGGCGTGATGAGCCGGCCGAAAGACACCCTGCCGGCGTGGCGGATCGTCGCCCCGACACCGGCCGCCGAACTCATGGGTTACTACCGTGAGGCCGAAGCGGAGTTCGGTGTGGGCTGGAACTATTTGGCGGCGATCAACCTCGTCGAAACCGCGTTCGGCCGCGTCGCCGGGGTGAGCACCGCGGGCGCGCAGGGTCCGATGCAGTTCATGCCCTCCACGTTCGCCGCGTTCGGCGCGGGCGGGGACATCCACTCGCCCCGCGACAGCATCATGGCGGCAGGACGCTACCTGGCCGCCAACGGGTTCGCCGGAAACCGCGACTATGCGCTGTACCGGTACAACAACTCGAACAACTACGTGCGAGCCATCAACGACTACGCCGCCGCCATGTCCGCCGACCCCGCCGCATTCACCGGCTATCACCGGTGGGAGGTCTACTACCTGACGACATCCGGTGACGTGCTCCTGCCGGTCGGATACACCGAGCCTGCTCCGATTCCAGTCGCGAATTACCGTGGCGCGGTGACGAACACGACGCTCGAAGTCCAGGTCTCCGAACAGAGCGCACAGCTCCTCGAGAGGATGTTGACCGCCAGGAACGGTGCGGCCGGTGCAGATGCCGGCGCGATTTCACAGCAGTTCCTCGGAACACCTTATGGCGCAGACACTCTCGTCGGATCCGCGAACGCCCCGGAGAAGCTGGTGGTGGAGTTGGAGAAGGTGGACTGCTTCACCTATGCCGACTACGTCGAAGCGCTGAAGCGGGCGACCAACCGCGAGGAGTTCATCGACGCGCTCATCGAGGTGCGCTACAAGGACGGCGTCGTCGCCTTCCGGAACAGGAAACACTTCTTCACCGACTGGGCCGCCGCCACGCCGGCAGTGGCGACGGACATCACGGCGTCGCTGAGCCCCAATGCGGTTGCGGTGAACAAGAACCTCAACGCGAAGGACTCGGGTGGCCACTACCTGCCGGGGTTGCCGGTGGTGCCGCGGACGATGTCCTACATTCCGAGTTCCCAGATCGACGACGGTGTGCTGAGCCAACTGCGCACGGGTGACTACATCGGGGCGTTCGCCGAAGACGGCGGCCTCGACGTCACGCACGTCGGCATCTTCGTCGAGACACCCCACGGGCCGGTGTTTCGCAACGCCTCGTCGTTGCGCGCACACGAGAAGGTCATCGACCAGCAGCTGGCCGATTACCTGCAGACCGTTGCAGGCGTGGTCGTGCTCCGCCCGGTCCAATAGCATTTGCTGACATGCCCGTCATTCGATGGCGCGCGGGAGCGCGACGACGCCGTCGCTGAGCGCTGTTTTGTCGGTCTAGCCAGGTAAAATGGCGCAAACGGATCGTCACACCGCGTGTTGAGGAAGGGCGGGCTTTGGCTACGTCGATGACCACCTGGCCGGTTTGCGGCAACTGCCAGGAAGTGGCTTATTTTCCCTGGATGGGCGGGACCCACGCCTCGGGTATTCCGATGACGAGGACGAAAACCCAGGCTTGCAGGTTTACCTGCCAGCTCCGGAGCGGGGCTACGTCTGCGGTAACCACTTCCGCAGGCACGTGATCCAACGAATCGTTCTCGATGGCGCAGAGTTGGCGCACGTGGCGAGGTTCTTCGAACGGATTCAGGACGACGACCAGCTCGACGAGGTTCTGGTCGTGGTTCGCGCCGGGGGCACGCTGGAATGTCTGGCGGCCGACTTCGTGTACAGCGCCCCGGTGGGCTACAGCGAACCAAGGTAAGGAGCCGCTGTCCCATGTTCGTCGAAGCGGCGTACACCGCGCCTCGGAAGCGGTAATTTGCTGCAAACGTCAAATTTCTGCTCCACCACTTACGGGGACGTGGGCACGGAAGGAAACCGTCATGGGGTACGCCAACTACATCGGTCGCGTCGGAGCATTAGCGGTGACATTGGGCGTTGGCGTTGCCATCGCGAACGCACCCGCCGTTGCGTTTGCGGACACCGGCGGTTCGTCGTCCGGCGAGTCCTCATCATCGAGCGAGTCCTCGCCGTCGAGCGAGACGTCATCGTCCTCAACTGAATCTTCGGCGGCGGAGGACTCGACACCGGCCGCAGACGACGACACCACCGATCCATCGGACGCCACCGCGGACGAAGACGCCACGGGGGAAGACGCCACGGGGGAAGACGCCACGGGGGAAGACGCCACCGGCGACGTTGAGGGAGAGGCCGAAGACGACGCGGATACGTCGTTTACGGACGAGGACGCCGCGCAAGACGAGGCGTCTTCGGACGACGCCGAATCGGCCGATCCCCCCGCCGCAAGCGAGTCACGCTCGGGCACCCGGGATTTCACCGAAGAGGTCAAGTCCTATGTCAACGCGACCGTCGAACGATTCACCCGCGCACAAGAAGAACCCGAGACCCAACCCGACGTCACCGCCACCGCGAAGGTCACCGCCACCGAAGACGTCGCGCCGAAGGCAGCGACCACAACGCCCAACCCGACGACGACGACGTTCACGACCATGACCGCCCCGCCGGCCACAGCGGTGACGGTCACCTCCCAGCCGCGGCCCACCTTGGTCAGCCTGGTCACCGAGACGGTGAACGCCCTGCTGCGGCCGCTGATGGGCCTGGGCACCACGGGTGTGCCGATTCAAATACCCGCGTTGTGGACGATGCTGGCGGCGGCGCGCGGTGAGTTCGAGCAGGCACTGTCCCACCAGACTGCACCCCCGGCGGCGCAGTACACCGTCACGCAGCTCTCGGGGCCCTCGGCACAAGCCAACGGCACGCCCTACGTGCTGGTGATCGGCGTCGACGGCACCAACCTGGGCCGGATCCTCTCCGACCCCGAGAACGACCACTTCTTCGCGCTGATGGACGACGGCACCACCGCCGCCTCGAGCATCGTCGGACACACCACCATCTCCAACCCCTCGTGGACGGCGATCCTGACCGGGGTGTGGGGTGAGACCACAGGCGTCGTCAACAACGTGTTCACGCCGGGGCCGTACAACCGGTACCCGACGGTGTTCAACATGCTCGAGACACACGACCCGAACATCGAGACTATCGCGATAGCCAACTGGAACGTCATCGCCGACATCGCGAATGCCGGATCAATTCCCGCCGACCAGATCCACTTCGTCCCGCAGGTTCCCGGCGACACGAACTGGTTGCTCACCGACGACGCGGTCGGCGCCGCCACCGTCGCCGCGATCCAGAACACCCAGAACGGCACCCCGACGTTCATGTTCACCTACTTCGTCGGCGTCGACGAGAACGGGCACATGTACGGTGGCGCGTCGCCGCAGTACGCGGAGGCCATCCGTAACGTCGACGAGAACATCGGCGCGATCATGGCCGAGATCGCCGAGCGGGAGAAGTGCAACCCCGGACTGTGTGAGAACTGGACCGTGCTCGTGGTGACCGACCACGGTCACCAGCCGCAGCAGGGCTTCGGGCACGGGTTCCAAACGCCTTCGGAGACTTCGACCTTCGTGATCGCGCGGGGTTCGGACTTCCAAGAAGGGTTCATCAACCTGCAGTACGAGATCGTCGACACGACGCCAACGGTGTTGCACCTCTTCGGTGCACCGCCACCCGCGTATTCCGACGGCGTCTCGTTGACCACGCTCGGCGACAGCGACGTCGACCCGGTCGATCTGCACCAGGCGCTGTTCGACGCGATCGCCATGAACGGCTATCCGGATATCGGCACCGACATCGCCCTCGGTCTGCGGACGATTTTCACCTCGATCCCGTACTTCGTGTACACATTCACCTACGACACGATCGATCAGCTGAGATCGATCGCCGATCAGGACATCTTCCTGGTCAGCGCGCTGGCCGGCTTGGCGATCGTGCCGGTGCAGCTGGTCGGCAACCTGCTGTACGTGGCGACCAATATTCCCGCACAGATCGTGGCGCGGCTGACCGGGGTGAACAACAACAGCATCTTCCCGCTGATCCCGGCGCCACCGTCGACGTGGCCGCCATCGCCGCTGATCCCGCCGAACCTGGCGCTGCTGACCTGCGGTGATGGCGCGACCGCAGAGGTGCCGTGCAGCACGGCGATCGTTGCGTGACAACGGATCAGCTGAACGCCGGAGCGACGAATCGTTCCACCACTTGACGTTCGGCGTCGTCGTCGCCGACGGGCCACACCGCCAGCGACATGACGACGCGGACGATCCATTGGGCCGCCTGCGGGTCGTCATCGGTGATGCCGGCGAGGTCGGCGGCCAGCCGGCCCAGCACCGGCGACGACGGCAGCTCGCTCAGATCCCTTCCCGCGCTGAGGCTCATCATCATCGGGCGGATCGGGTCGGCCCGAATGTGTTCCAGCGCAACTGTGATCGCCTTCACGACGCGCTGCGTCCCGGTGAGGTCGTGGACCGCGGAGCGAACTGAGTCGACGACGCGAGCCGCCAGACGCAGCAGCACGGCGTCGCGGATCTGAGCCTTGCCGCCGGCGTAGCGGTAGATCGTCGCGCGTGAGCAGTGCACGCGTGCGGCCAACGTGTCGATGTCGAAGGCGTCGAAGCCTTCGCGCACGACGAGGTCAGTGGCCGCGGTATAGATGCGCTCGGCGGCCGCCGTGCGACGCTCGCCGCCGAGAAGCCAATCGTCTCGTGCCACCAATAGCCCCCTTGTTTCTCAGTGCTGAGACAGAACTGACGCTACATCTCAGCGTTTGCGCATGTGGGCGGGACGCCGTGAGACGACGCCGGCCGTCGCCGTTGAACTGGGATTTCAACTTTGTCGAGGGTTCTTGACGGGGCTGTGGTGGCCCGCCAGCGTGGACGCATGGGTCAGCTTGGTATCGCGTTGTTCGACGACGAGTACATCCAGGACCCCTATCCGCTGTACCGCCGGATGCTCGACACGGCGCCGGTGCACCGGATCGGTGAGTCGGGGTTCTACGCGGTGTGCAGTTGGGCGGCGGTCAACGAGGCGATCGCGCGGCCCGAGGATTTCTCGTCGAATCTGACCGCGACCATGACCTACCAGCCCGGCGGCGTGGTGGGCGCCTTCGAGATGGAGGGGCTGGGCGGTAAGAGCCATGTGTTGGCCACCGCCGACGAGCCCGAGCATGCGGTGCATCGCAAAGCGGTGCTGCGGCAGTTGACGGCCAAGCGGATCCGTGCGTTCGAACCGTTCATCGGTGACACGTCAGAGCGGTTGTGGACGGAGAGCTTTCACGATGGGCGCATCGAGTGGATGAGTGCGCTGGCGAACCGCCTGCCGATGATGATCGTGGGACGGATCATCGGCGTACCCGACGCCGATGTCGACCAGCTGGTCCGGTGGGGTTATGCGGCAACACAAGTCGTGGAGGGCCTGGTCAGCCCGGACCAGCTGGCCGAGGCCGGCGTGGCCGTCGGAGAACTCACCGGATACATCATCGATCAGTTTGACCGTGCTGCGGTTGACCCGCAGGACAACCTGCTCGGCGATCTCGCGACGGCGTGCGCGTCAGGAGAGATGGAAGAGCTTACGGCGCTGGGAATGATGATCATCCTGTTCAGCGCCGGTGGTGAATCCACTGCGTCGTTGATCGGCTCTGCGGCTTGGGTTTTGGCGACCCGCCCGGATATCCAGGAGCAGATGCGCGAGGAGCCGGAACTGCTCGGCGCGTTTCTCGAGGAGGTGCTGCGTACCGAACCGCCATTTCGGGGGCATTACCGCCACGTGGTGAACGACACGTCGCTGTGTGGTGTGGATCTTCCGGCGGGATCGCGGCTGCTGTTGTTGTGGGGCGCGGCCAATCGCGATCCGGCGCATTTCGACCACCCCGACGAGTTCAGGTTGGACCGGGCTGGCGGCAAGGGCCACATCAGTTTTGGCAAGGGCGCACATTTTTGCGTCGGCGCGGCGCTGGCGCGCCTGGAGGCGACGATCGTGATCCGGCAACTTCTTGAACGCACCACGCACATCGAGGCCGTCGACGTGGGTCGCTGGCTGCCGAGCCTGCTTGTCCGGCGCCTTGACGGGCTGGAATTGGCTTGCGTTGTGCCACACGATGAGTAGGGGGCATCAAGAAATCAACTGGTTGTGAGAACGTCTGTCGATCGTCGACCCCAAGGAATGCGCAAGGCTGTCTATCCGAGGCGCGTGATGCCTGGGTAGGCGTCGAAGCCGCGATCGAAGCTCATGAGCTCGGTGACATTGTGGCGCGCCATAACGGCAAGGTGCAGGCCATCCCTGGCGGATAGGTTTTGGTATCGCAGGACTAGGTCTCGAGCATCCTCGACATCAACACGAGCGATCGGCAGGACGTCGTCGACAACGCCCAGAACTGCGTCGAAGGCCGGCTGAATCGCCTCGCGTCTGTTGATGGCAACGTAGCGATGGCAGATCTCTTGCAGCACTTCAGCATCCGTTACGAGCCGCTCACCCGCCGACACCGCGGACTCCAGGAGGCGCTGCGCGTCGAGTTTGTGGGGGTGCGCCGCTCCCACCAGGTACATCGGAATGTTGGAGTCAACGAGGATCATCGTGTCGTTCCGGAAGTTCTTCACGTCCACGCGCAATCTCGTTAAGCATCTGATCAATGTCGGCGGTCTCGAACTCATGACGCGCCGCGGTACGAATTGCCTGCAGTTTGCTGCCAAGGTCGCCAGCCGGCTCCCGCTCGCTTGCCGCTCGCAAAGTTCGCCGAACCCAATCCGAAACAGTCGTGTGATGGCGACGGGCGATCTCCTTGAGGCTTTCCCATTCCTCGGCATCAAGAACAACCTGGAGTCGTTTACTCATACCATGAGTATAAAGGCCTCATGCCTGCATCACCTTCGGCGTGCTCCGGCTGCCGATGTATACGCCACATTAGCCTCAGGAATAACAACCGCGCCTGTGTCGTTGCTGGTTCTTCGGCTCTATAGATAGGGCGTGGGTCGGCCTCCACCTTCACGTCCACCACGACACGTTCGGTTGTGGAGACGCCGATCGCGTTCTCCTTCAACAGATCGCACAGTCGGTCACCGTCGATAAGGTCGATAGGTGGCGCGCCGTCCCGCTTGGCTTCCGATCGCGCGTCGTTCGTGAACGTGCCGGTAGTGATGAGCAGCCCCTTATCGCCGCGGCCAGCCATCGCACCACGGAAGTCTCGAACAGCCGAGGCGGTAACGCTGCCCTTATACCGCCTGCATTGAAAGAACACCGGGAAGCTCAACAGCGAAATTTGGTAGACGCCAAGGCCGTCGATGCCGCCGTCACCCGCTCGCCCAGTAACGACCGCACTGGAAAAGCCAGACTCACGCAGTAGCCGTTGCGCCAGCCACTCAAAGGCCGCTGGTGACATCGCCAGGCAAGCTCGCTTTCAACACCGGCCTTTTGCCCCTTATTCTTGGGCTTGGTTTTCTTGTAGGACGCCACAAAATCAGCGTGAAGGATCGAGATCTGTTCCTTGGCTGCTGCCTGACCGGCCTCGGTAACAGTCCAAACGCCACGTTTGCTGTTTCGTGAGTAGCCGGGGTGATGGGGCTGTCCGACGACGGCGAATCGCTTTGAACTTGCACATGTGCCTGGTGGGGCGGGCGGGACTTGAACCCGCGACCTAGGGATTATGAGTCCCCAGCTCTGACCAACTGAGCTACCGCCCCCAGCTGCGCCGCACCATGTTCGCATATGCCGGCGGAACCACATCGCCGTCCACCCCGGGTCGGCTCCATCGAACGAATTTTTCGCTCAGAGCTTGGCAAAATTCCCTAGCGCCCCCAACACCGGCCAAGGCGCCCACGACACTAGCTGGCGTACACCGTCTGCCCGTCGGCGTCGATCAGGTACTGCTCGGTGCCCTCGGCCGCCCGCGGCGCATCGGCGCCCAGCGACACCGCGATCTTGTTGGCGGCGTTGCGCATCACGTCCAACGTCAACTCGAACGCCTGCTCGTCGGAGAAATGTTTGTGCACACCGCGTGCCACCTCCTCCGAGATCTGCGACGGCGACCAGATCAGCGCGTCGACGAACCGCAACGCCGCCTTCTGCGCCTTCGTCAACCCATCCGCCGATTCGTACTGCTCAATCTGGCTGTACATCTCCTCCGAACCGCCCGCATCCAACGCCGTGCTCTCCCGCAGCGACTTGCACAGCCGACAGTTGTGCTGCGTTGCCCCGCGCAACCGCACGATCTCCGTCGTCACCGGATCGAGTTCCCGCATCCGCGCCACCCCCGGCACGAACCCGTTGAGCAGCGCATCGACCGGATCGGTGTGGTGATCCCACTCCACCACCTCACGCGCACCGCGGTTGCCCAGCCCCAGCGCCTCACATCCCGCCCACACCCGCGGCACGAAGTCGGCGATGAAGACCATAACCACCGTGCGAAATGCGTTGTCGCCCAACGTCGACACAAACTGTGTCCGCTGGTTGTCCCCGATCTCCGACACGTCCACCGAGAACTGTTCGGCAAACGCGGCCACCACCGAATCCCGCTCTGACGGACCATCGACCGGGTCGATCTCCACCGGCAGCGGCGGTAACACCAACGCTCGGGCACACGTCAACCGGATCAACGTGTCCAGGCCGCGATCCCCCGACGACAACGCCACCAACCCGGCCAACCTGTCGGCCGGCTCCTGTGAACCCATGCTCAGGATTATCGCGCTTGGCTGACCGAAGACATGTGAAAGTCCGGTATTCGCAGCGTCGGCATCGCCGCCCGGGTCGCCCAGTCACCCCACTCGCGCGGCAACGTCACCTCGCTGATCCCGGCCTCCGTCGCCCTGCGCAGCACGTCCAACGGGCTCTCGTTGAACCGGAAGTTGTTGACCGCCGAGGTCACCTCGCCGTCCTCGACGAGGTAGACGCCGTCGCGGGTCAGCCCGGTCAGCAGCAGCACCGCGGGGTCGACCTCGCGGATGTACCACATTGTCGTCAACAGCAGGCCGCGCTCGGTGCTCGCGATCATGTCGGCCAAACTCGCCGACCCGCCCGTCATCACCAGATTGTCGGCCGGCACCGCCACCGGCGCGCCGAATTCCGCGGCGGCCGCCCGCGGATACGCCAACGTCTCGACGACCCCGTCGCGGATCCAGTCCACCCGACCGATGTCCATACCGTTGTCGAACACCGAGACCCGCTCCGAAGACGCCGTCGCGACCACGAACGGAGTGCATTCCAGCCCCGCCGCACCCGGATCGGAGTACAGCGTCAACGGCAGATCGGTGAGCCGCTCCCCCACCCGGGTACCGCCGCCCGGCGCCGACAGCGCAGTACGGCCCTCCTGTGCGCTGCGTCCATCCATGGTCCAGGTCAGATAGATCATCAGATCTGCCACCGTCGACGGCGGCAGGATCGTCTCGTATCGCCCGGCGGGCAGCTCCACCGACCGCTGCGCCCAGCGCAGCCGCGCCGACAGCTGCTCGAGCATCGAATCCGTTGGCACATCGGCGAAGTCGGGTGTGCTGACCCCCACCCATGCACTGGCCCCGTTGCGTTTGGCGTTGATCTCCACCGAACCCGTCGGCTGCGTGTAGCGGCGGCGCAGCCCGGTCGACGTCGCCATGAACGTCGTCTCCACGATGTGCCTGGCGTAGCCGTACAGCTGATTCGGGCCCTCAAACCCACGTGCCAGACCGTCCGCCACCGGCAGGAAAACCTGTGCACCGGTGCCGGGTACCGGATCGTCCCAGTCGCTCGGTTCGATGGTTGCGGGCAGCGGTCCGGCGCTGTCGCGTGCTTCGGGCGCGGCCGCGGCCGCCTCCTGCGACGCCGCCACCAGTCCGGCGATGACGCCCGGATCCACCTCGCTTGACCGCACGGTCCCGACCCGCGCCTCGTTAGATTGGCGCACAATCGATATCACGGTGGTGTGCCGGCTCGTCGACTCGCCGTTGGTGGTCATCGAATTGCCCGCCCATCGCAGCGACGCGTCCACCCGGTCGGTGACCAACACGATCGTCTCATCGGCCTTACCCCGGCTGGCGGCCTCGGCCAACGCGAGATCGATGACCTGCTGCGCTCCGATCACCGGCTACCGCCCGCCTCGGCCCGCGTGTTGAGCACGTTCACCCCACGGAACAACGCCGACGGGCAACCATGGCTGACCGGAGCCACCTGTCCCGGCTGGGCCTTGCCACAGTTGAATGCCCCGTCCAGACGCCACGTCGACGGTCCGCCGACCGCCTCCAGCGAGCGCCAGAAGTCCGTCGTCGTCGACTGATACGCGACGTCGCGCAGCTGACCGTCCAGCCGGCCGTCGCGGATCCGGTAGAACCGCTGCCCGGTGAACTGGAAGTTGTAGCGCTGCATGTCAATCGACCAACTCTTGTCGCCCACGATGTAGATGCCGTCGGCCACCCGCGCAATCAGGTCGTCGGTGCTGACATCCTCGACCGCCGGCTGCAACGACACGTTGGCCATCCGCTGGATCGGCACATGATGCGCGGAGTCGGCATACGAACAACCGTTGGATCGCGCCACCCCCAGCCGCGGCGCGAACACCCGGTCCAGCTGATAGCCCACGAAAATGCCGTCGCGCACTAGATCCCAGCTCTGCGCGTGCACGCCCTCGTCGTCGTAACCGACTGTCGCCAAACCGTATTCGACGGTGCGGTCGGCGGTCACGTTCATCACCGGTGAACCGTAACGCATGGTGCCCAGCTTGTCCGGTGTGGCGAACGACGTGCCCGCATACGCCGCCTCGTATCCGATCGCGCGGTCGTATTCCGTTGCGTGCCCGATCGATTCGTGGATCGTCAACCACAGGTTGGTCGGGTCGATCACCAGATCCGTCGGGCCCGCCGTCACGCTGGGCGCCTTGACCTTCTCCGCGAGCAGTGTCGGCATCTCGGCCAGCTCCTCGGACCAGTTCCACACCGCGTCGCCGGCCAGCACCTCCCAGCCCCGCGCGGACGGGGGGCACAGCGAGCGCATGGTCTCGAACGTGCCCGCAGCGGCGTCGACCGTCACCGCCTCCAGCATCGGCAGCACCCGCACCCGCTGCTGGGTGATCGACGACCCGAAGGTGTCTGCGTAGTAGGTCTGCTCCTTGACGGCGTTCACCAACGCCGACACGTGGTCGACCCCGTCGGCCGCCAGCATCCGCTCGGAGTGCTCGCCCAACACGGCGAGCTTGTCCGTCGTCGCGACGTCGAACGGGTCGATCCGGTAGTCCGACACCCACTCGACGTCGGCATAGACCGGTTCGGGAGCCAGTTCGATGCGTTCGGCGTTGAGCGGGGCCAACGTCGTCGCCACGTGCACAGCGCGCCGGGCGGTGTCGGCCGCCACGTCGGCGCTGAGTTCGGCGTGCGACGCGAAACCCCAGGTGCCGTTGACGATCACCCGCACGGCCAGGCCGATCTCGCGGTTGACGACGGCGGTTTCCAGCTCACCGTCGCGCAGCTGCATGAGTTCGCTGGTGGTCGCGTGGATGCGGAAGTCGGCGTGGCTGGCTCCGGCGGCCATAGCGGCGGACAACGCTGCATCGGCGAGGGCGTGGCGTGGTAGTTCGAGGAAGTCGGCGTCGACGCGTCGGCTTGCTGTCACGCCCACCAACTTAGTGGCGAGCGAACTAGCCGCTGGTACCTGCCACCGTCAGCTCCAGTGCAAGCGCGGCGCCGCACACCACCGCGACGATCGCGAACGTCAGCCAGTCGAGCCGTTTGGGTCGCGAGGGCGCCGCCGAGATCTGGCCCGCGCCGCCGCGCGCGGTGATCGCGTCGCCCATCTCGTCGGCCCGGCGCAGCGCGACGATCACCGCCGCGGCGAGCAGGTCGATGGCCTCCAGCCACCAGCGGCGGTGGCGTCCACGCCGAGTCTGCGGTCGCTCTTTGGGCCGCAGCCGGCGCGCAGCGTAGAGCACCCGGAACTCGTCGATCAGCATCGGGAACGCTCGCAGCGCCAACGTCAACGCGACCGCCCATTCGTCCACCGGAATGCGCAGCACACGCAGCGGACGGCCCAATGTAGCAACGGCCGGGGCGATCTCGGCGACGTTGGTGGTCCACGACACCATCACGCCGAGGCCCAGCAGCACGATCGACAGCGCGGTGATGCGCAAGAAGTTGAGCAGCCCGCCCAGCCCGAGTTCGACCGAGCCCAGACCGATGACCGGGTCGCCGCCGGCGAATGCGGCGGTGAGGCCGCCGAGGAACAACAAGAACCACAGCCAGCCCGGAATCGTCGGCAGCACGCCGCGCGGGATGCGCGCCAGCCACGCCGCCGTCAGCACCAGCGCGGCGACCGCACCGATCGGCACCCAGCCCGGGTAGAAGGTGAGCAGCACACCGATGGCGGCGACGATCGCCAGTTTCGAGCCAGCCCATAGTTGGTGAATGATGCTGTCGCCCGGTACGGGCCGCAACAGCACCAGCGGCTTGGGTTGGCGTCGAGCGGTGGGCGCGGTCATGTCATCCCTCCCGCGGCCGAGGGCGCCGCGACCAGCGCACCGCCCTCCAGGTGCAGCGTGCGCGGGCACAGCTCGTCCAGCCCGGTGAAGTCATGCGAGATCACGACGACGGTCAGCCCGGCATTGCGCCGCAGGTCCTCCAGCAGCCGCAGCAGGCCGCGCTGACTGGCGGCGTCGAGCCCGGCCAGCGGTTCGTCGAGGATCAGCGCCCGCGGCGCTCGTGCGAGCAGTCCGGCCAGCACCACCCGACGCATCTGCCCGCCGCTGAGTTGGTCGATGCGCCGCTTGGCCAGCGAGGGGTCCAGGCCGACCATGGTCAGCGCCTCGGCGACCCGGCCGCGGTCAGAGGCGGAAAACCCGGCGGCCGAGGCGATTTCATAACCGACGTGGCTGCGCATCAGCTGCAGCCGCGCAGCTTGGAACGACAGCGCGACGGCGCCGACCTGATCGGCGGCCGGTGTGCCGTCGAGCAGGCACGTGCCGACGGTCGGCATGGTCAAACCCGCCATGATCCAGGCCAGCGTCGACTTGCCGGACCCGTTGAGCCCGTGGATCAATACGCCGTCGCCCTCGTGGACGGTGAAGTTGATATCGCGCAATGCGGTGGCCGCCCAAGGGGTTCCGCTGCCATATTCGTGGCCGACGTCGATGAGCTCGAGCACCGGCTTTACTGCGTGTTGTCCCGGCACGACGGTCGGGGTGGGCGCCGCCGACGTCTCCACCATCTCGGTGTTGTCGGCGGCACCGCTGCCGCCGGTGAGGTTGACGGCGCGATCGGCGTTGTCGGCCTCGGCGTTGTAGTGGGTGATGTGCACCAGCGACATGTCGTGGCGCTTGGTGAGCCCGGACAGCACCGACACCAACGACTCGCGGCCCTGTTGATCGACCATGCTGGTGACCTCGTCGGCGATCAGCAGCGAGGGTTCGCGGGCCAGTGCCGCCGCCACGGCCAGACGCTGTAGCTCACCGCCGGACAGCCCGCCGGTGTCGCGTTCGGCCAGCCCGTCGAGCCCGACCTCGGCGAGCAGTTCGTGCACGTCGATGGTCTTGCCGGGCGGCAGCCCCCACACGACGTCGTCGGCGACGCGGGTGCCCAGCACCTGGCTCTCGGGGTGCTGCATGATCACCGCGGTGCCGCCGATGCGCCCGAGCCCCACCGCACCCGGCCGTTCGACGGTGCCCGACGTGGGTTCACGCCCGGCCAGCACCAGCATCAGCGTGGTCTTACCGGAGCCGTTGGCTCCGGTCACGGCGAGGTACTCACCGGGTTCGACGGTCAGTGACAGCGGGCCGAGCGCGTCGTCGTCGCCGTTGGGGTAGCGGAACCGCACGTCGCGCAGCCGGGCAGGCACCGGCGCGACGGCACCGGTGTCGGCGGAGGACTCCAGCTTGTGCACGTCGGGGATGCCGAGCAACCGCGCCATCACCCGCGAAAGCGCCCACCAACCCAACAGGCTGATCATCGTGATGGACAGCACCCCGCTGCCGAAGAACAACAGCGGCCAGTAGTCCAGCGCCGTGGCGAAGTCACGCTTGAGTTGGTCGGCGATGCCCTCCATGTTCGGGATGCGGGAAATGATCGCGGCCGCACCGTCGACGTTCGCGGTGACCGTGTCGAAGATCAGATGCCGCAGCCGCGCCAGGATGGCCAGGACCACCACCGACGCCGCGCCGAACACCGCGCCGGCGATGACCGCGACGACCACCACCGTCGGCGTGCCGCGACCGCGGCGCTTGACGGTTCCGGTGAGCCCACCGATATAGGCGCAGTTGAACACCGTCATGAACCCGCCGGCGCCGGCGATCAGAAACGCGATGATGCCGCCGGCCACCATGGCGGTGATCAGCACCCGCAGCCGGTAGCGGTAGGCCAGCAGACCCATCGGCACGGTGCCCAGGAGCGCCAGCCCGGCCGCGAACGGCACGACGATGGCGATGATCGCGGTGGCCGCCGTCAGCGCCGCCATCACCGCGGCCTGCGCGAGTTCACCCGGACGCAGCGAACCGGTCCGTCGAGACGGTCTCGATTCCCCGGTCACGGCCATTTCACGATTCTGCCAGTCCAAAGCAGATAAGCTCCATCGACGCTGCTGTGACCGGCGACACGGCCGCGGTTGAGAAATATAGCAAACCTATGTAATTATCTGGCGCATGTCGCCGACGCTCGGAGCCGACTTGTTGGCCGTCGTTGCTCGGATCAACCGCCTCGCCACACAGCGGGCCCGGATGCCCCTCGGCTATGCGCAGGCCCGACTGCTGTCCACCATCGAAGACCGCGGCGAGGCCCGCATCTCGGATCTGGCGGCGCTCGACCACTGCTCGCAGCCGACGATGACCACCCAGGTGCGACGGCTCGAAGACGCCGGGCTGGTATCGCGCACCGTCGACCCCGAGGACGGCCGCGCCGTGCTGATCCGCATCACCCCCAAGGGGGTGCAGACCCTGCACCGGGTTCGAGTACATCGCGGTGCGGCCATCGACCCTTATCTGGAACGCCTCGACGCCGCCGATCGCCAGACCCTCGCCGACGCCGTCGTCGTGCTGCGTCGACTTCTCGAGGACGCCGCGTCGCCGGGCGCTAATCCTCGAGGGCGAACGCCAGGAACTGGGTGATCTGGTCGGCCGAGAAGTTGTTGTCGCTGACCAGAACCAGGGACCGGCGTCCGTCGGGCAGGGCGGGGCCGAACGTGAGGCCCTCGACGTTGTCGAGCGGGTCGACGGTGCCCGTCAGGTCGACGAGCAGCGTCTTGGTCATCGGCCGCACCGATCCGTTCTGCAACGACGGCCGATCCAGCACGTCGTCGGCGTCGCCGACGCTGACGCGGTAGATGCGCGCCTCGACGTGGGTGCCGTAGCCGCGTTCGAGGACAAGGAAGGTCTCGTCGTCGATGGCCAGCAGTTCGGTCAGGCCGTTGTCGCCGTCGGGTCCGGCGGTGACCTTGTCGACCGGGTAGGCGTACTGCGCTGTCGCTGTGCGGGATTCGACGTCGAAACGGGTGATCCGGGTGAGCGCCCCGGTGTCGCTGTCAGGTAGTGCGCCGTCGTTGTAGCCGGGGTTCTCCATCGCCGCCCACAGGGCGCGGCCGTCGGGCGTCAGCGTGAGCCCTTCCAGACCGCGGTTTCGCCGCGGCCCGGTCGCTTCGCGCGACATCCGCAACATCGGCGGCAGCGTGAACTCGCCGACGTAGCCTCCGTCGAGATCGGCGATGCGCAGCGACGGGTCGCGCATCGCCTCGCCCTTCCGCTCCCCCTCACCCGACCAGTAGAGGCGCTGGCGGCCAACGTCGACGGCGATGCCCTCCGGATCCGGCGGCACCACCGGCGGCCGGGCGTCGACGTTCAGCGGCGGGAACGGTTTACCGTCATCATCCAGCAAGGGGTGTGTCGAGACGAATTCGACGTCGTCGATCCCGTTGTCCGACAGCGCGATCCGCGCGGTATAGAACCGGGCCGGGTTCTCCTCCGAGCGGTCGTCGCTGATGATGTAGTAGAGGTCGTTCTCCCGGTCGTAGCTCAGCCCGGAGAGCCCGCCGACCACCGTGCCGTCGAACGTCGCGCCGTCGTCGAGTTGCAGCTGGCCGAGATACTGCGGCCCGTCGGCGTCGGTGGTTTCGGCGCCGCATGCGGTGAGCAGCACAGCGCATGCGAGCACGACGGCCCGGCGGGTGCGCACTAGACCACCGTGTCGAGCAGGGTGCCGACGAAGTAGGTCGCCGCGATCGCGACGGCACCGAACGCCAACTGCCGCAGCGACCCGAACCACGCCGGCTTGCGGGTGATCCGGGCGGCCATGGCACCGGCAATGAGCAGTCCCAGCCCGCCGCACGCCAGCCCGCCCCACAGCGATTCGTAGCCGAGCAGGTAGGGGATGAGCGGGATGATGGCACCGATCGCGAACAGCAGGAACGACGAGCTCGCCGCCACCCATGGCGACGGCTTCTCCCGGGGGTCGACGCCGAGTTCCTGCACGAGGTGGAAGTTCAGTGCGCGTTTCTCGTCGCGGTGCAGCTCCTCGGTGGCCGTTGTCGCGGTTTCGCGCGTCATGCCCATGTCCATGAGCATCGCGATCAGCTCGGCCTTTTCGGCTTGCGGGTTCTTGCGGAAAGAGCGCCGTTCGACGAGGACCTCGGATTCGATCTGCTCGTTGGCGGTGGTCACAGAGGTGTACTCGCCCATGGCCATCGAGAACGCGCCGGCCAGCAGTCCGGCGATGCCGCTGATCACGACGGTCTGCGCGCTGGCGGCCGCGGCAACGCCTGCGATCAGCGCGGTGTTGCTGACGAGGCCGTCCATGGCGCCGAACGTCGCGGCACGCAGCCAGCCGCCGGTGACGTCGGCGTGCCGGTGGGTGGTGACGTGTGGCACCCCCGTGGGCGCCACCCATTTAGGCATATCCGGACCCTTGCATGCCATCGATTGAACTGCATGCGGTTGCTCGGGTTTTAGTCAGGTTTACCTGCGTTTGCGGCATCACAGTTTGCGGTGCGCCCTGGCGGGATACCGTCGAGGTATGACCACCACTGCGGAGCACCTACGCAATACGCTCGACGGCCGTTGGCGCGATGTGAAGAACCGAATGCGCGAGGAACTTTCCACCGAGGTGTTCCGCCCGCACTACACCCCCAACACCGTCATCGCCCGCACCAAAGTGGCTGAGCAGTTGAAGATCATGGCCGCCCACGGCGCGGCCGAGGACGGGTTCAAAAAAGAGCACGGCGGCAACGGCGACGTCGGTGGGGCGGTCACCCAGATCGAGATGCTCGCCATGTCGGATCTGTCGCTGATGGTCAAGGCCGGCGTGCAGTGGGGGCTGTTCGGCGGGGCGATCGAGAACCTCGGCACCGAGCGCCACCACGAAAAGTACGTGCCGAAGATCATCAACCTCGAGTTGCTCGGTTGCTTCGCGATGACCGAGACCGGCCACGGCAGCGACGTGCAGTCGCTGGAGACCACCGCGACCTACGATCCGGAAACCCAGGAGTTCGTCATCGACTCTCCGACCGCCACATCCCGCAAGGATTACATCGGCGGCGCAGCCGAAACAGCCCGGGTGGCCGCCGTTTTCGCACAGTTGATCACGCCCGACGGCGAGGGTCACGGCGTGCACTGCTTCGTGGTCCCGATCCGCGACGACGAGGGCACCGACCTGCCGGGCGTGACCACCTCGGATAACCACTACAAGGGCGGTCTGCCGGGTGTGGACAACGGGCGTATCCAGTTCGCGCATGTCCGGATCCCGCGGGAGAACCTGCTCAACAAGTACGCCGACGTCTCTGAGGACGGCACTTACTCGTCGCCGATCGAGAGCGAGGGCCGACGGTTTTTCACGATGCTGGGCACCTTGATCCGGGGCCGGGTCACCGTCGGGGGCAGCGCGGCGGCGGCCGCCCGGGTGGCACTGGACATCGCCACGCGATATGCGTTGCAGCGCAGGCAGTTCACCGAGCCCGACAATGACGACGAAGTGCTGATCATGGACTACCTGGTGCATCAGCGCCGCCTGCTGCCGCTGATCGCCAAGTCCTACGCGCTGCAGTTCGCGCAGAACGAGCTGGTGGCCAAGTGCCACGAACTGCAGACGGCCGACGACCCCGACCCTGAAGACCAGCGAGAGTTGGAAGCGCGCGCGGCGGGTCTGAAGGCGGCCAACACCTGGCACGCCACCCGCGCGATCCAGGAGGCCCGCGAAGCCTGCGGTGGAGCCGGCTACATGGCCGAGAACCGGTTGATCGGGCTGAAGGCCGACACCGACGTGTTCACCACGTTCGAGGGCGACAACCATGTGCTGACCCAACTGGTCGCCAAGCAGTTGCTCACCGAGTACGCCGACGACGTCAAGAGCATGAGCCCGGTCGAATGGGTGCGCTTCGCCGCCGAGACCGTCGGCACCCGGGTGCTGAAACGCACGGCGGCACAACCGATCATCCAGACGATCCTGGACAACCGGCAGGACAACGAGGAAGAGGGCAGCCTGTTCAACCGCGGCACGCAGATACAGATGTTCGAGGACCGCGAGGAGTACATGCTGTCCACGGTGGCGCGCCGGCTGCAGGGCAAGTCCAAGGAGATGAGCGCGTTCGACGCGTTCAACGCCGTGCAGGATCATGTGCTGCACGCCGCGCGGGCTCACATCGATCGCGTGGTCCTCGAAGCGTTCGTTGCGGGCATCGACACCTGCGAGGACGAGGAGGCCCGCAGAGTCCTCGAGATGGTGTGCGACCTGTACGCGCTGACGGTGATCGAAGAGGACCGCGCCTGGTACATGGAGCACCGGTTCCTGTCGACCGAGCGCGCCAAGGCCGTCACCCGCGGGATCAACGAACGCTGCCGCAACCTGCGCCCGTATGCGGAGTTGCTGGTCGACGGGTTCGGCATACCGGAGCAGCTGCGCTACGCCGAGATGATGCACCCGGAGAACATCGTCGACACCTGAGCTGCGGGCGCGTCGGCCCGCCACCCTCTCGGTGACGGGCCGGCGCTCGAAAAGGCCCTCCGCAAACGAGCCAGCGGCGAGCTATGTGGTCCTTTTGTGATCGCGACCACACTATCGCCATCGGCGATCCACGGCAAGGCCATTACGGTTGCCGGATACCGATGCCCCGACTGCGACAACGACGTACGGGTCGTGTGACAATCGAAGCCCACCGCAACGCGAACTGCGACAAAATCAGCAGTATGATGACCTTGCTCGACACTGTGCTGCACGAACTCGGACGGCGCGAAGGCTTCTGTCCCAAGCACACCGGCCTAGGCCCCAAACAACGCTCGTAGCATGAGCAACGACCACGTCCACGACTGGCACCTCATCGAGGAACGCCAACTACCCGACGACCCAGACGCCACGTTCAACGTCGAGGAGTGTTCATGGTGTGGTGAACGCCGCGAATACCGTGACACCGGTAACTACGACTTCTAGCTTGTGGCCTGCAACGCTTGGTTACGCCGAGCGTGCGAGATGACTGCTCGACCGCATTATCCGACGGACCACCTCATCGGCTGCGAGGGCAATCACGATGACGGCGACGAATATTCCGGTGCCGGTCACGCCAAAGAGGCTGTCGAGCTGAACTTGCGCAATGGCCCCGGCGGCGACCGCACCCAAGCATTGCAGAATCGTCAACCACTGCCGCCTCGCAACGAGCTGGGAGCGTAGGGTTGCGCGGATAATCTCGAACCGCGTCCGACAGCCCAGCCCGCGGCGAATCCTTCGACTACTAATCAACAGACTCCACGCGAAAGCGAAACACTGCCACAGACGAGTCAATGGATACCGAGTTAGCGGATCATCAAGCGCGGCAGACATATTGCCTTCCCAATCTGCTCGGTATTCGTCCCGGAACTCCGGAGGTATTCTTCGTAACGCCAACTCCAGAAGCACCTTTGGAAGACCGTCAATCCGAGCCCGCACCTCTTTTCTTACATAGTTGCTGCAATGTCATCACGTGTCGCGGACCAGCGTGATGTCATGTGCGGGCTGAACGGTCGGGCGTACGGGCCCACGACTCGTGCGCCGCGATGGAGGCTACTAGTGAACGGTGGTCGGCCACCCTGACACGGTACGTAAATGTCCAGCGTCATGCGATACACGCCGCAAGGGCGCAACGAGAAGCTCTACTTTCGGCGGGCCACACTCTAACTACTGCGAGTTGGCGAGTTGGCTGACACGCTGCGGTGAGATGTCGAGTAGTTCGGCTATGTCACGTACGGGCACGCCGTAGGTGGTGAGCCAGTGCGCGTACTCCCGGGCGTCGCGAAGTGCCTCTTGCTCAAGTTCTTGAGCGTGGGCGCGGCGGTTGCGGATACTGCGGGCGGCGTCGAGTAATTCGCGGAACTCAGGCTGATCCATTCGCACGCTGGCAGTTTCGACGTTGATTTCGTCGTAGGGAAGATTTTGATCAAGGGCTATATATTCGCGCGCCATAGTCGCGGCCTCGGAGAGTCGGCGGGCTTGGGTAAGGCCGTCGATTTCGGGGATGTGCACCATCCACCACCGGCCGTCGCGTGTGACTTCGATTTTGAACTCGTAC
Source organism: Mycolicibacterium sp. XJ2546 (assembly GCF_053483195.1). Lineage (NCBI taxonomy): Bacteria > Bacillati > Actinomycetota > Actinomycetes > Mycobacteriales > Mycobacteriaceae > Mycobacterium > Mycolicibacterium sp. XJ2546. The sequence continues at coordinate 75,066 of NZ_JBEFRW010000022.1, forward strand.
ATCATTTCCCCTTGCTCTGCTCGATGGCTTTGTCGACCTTGCGGACGACGCCCGTCAAGATGCTTTTGTGGCCGGTCGGCACGACTACGTGAACACCTGACGGGTGACTCCACTTAGTGTGGGACCCCTTCGCGTCGGCGCTCGCGAATCCGGCCGCACGGAGCCGCTTAACTATGTCGGTGGTCTTTTCCGGCTTGGCTATGATTTTGGTCTAGTTGGCTAGATATTTTCTAGTCAAGCGACGTAGACAAGTAACTATGCAGGTCATCTGCAGAAATACTCATCGATGGTCCGTTGCTTGGGTCACGAATCGGGCGGCAGGTGATCCGCGCAGGCAGGTCGCCGGCCCCATCGCCGTGCAACCAGAACTGTCCACCCCACGCCCAGAACACGGATTTTCGCAGGTGCCCCACAGCTCGGTCACGCGCTCATCGTCCAGATCGCCACGGGACGTTGTATCGACCTGGTGTTTCAGCCAAGCATCAACATCCTCGCGCCGGTAGTTCACACGCCTGCCGACCCGGAAACCCTTCGGGCCAGTACCCTGGTACCACCAATAGCGGAGCGTGGAGGGGCTTAGCCCTAGGAGGTCAGCGGCTTCGGCTTGGGTGACTGTTGCGGATTGGGCTTCAGCCGGCCGACACGCTGATAGGAGACGATGAGTGGGTCCGCGCACAGGTGCGGCACCGCGTGAATGACGCTGGCTTGGGGTGATTCT
>NZ_JBEFRW010000023.1:0-74600 GCF_053483195.1 Mycolicibacterium sp. XJ2546
GACACATCGTCAGTCGTAGCCGGTTGCAGGACAATCGGTTTCACCGTCACGGTAACCCGCGGTGTAGTCGGTCGCTGACCGAGTCGCATCAGGTACGAGAGCGGCGCGTCGCGGGTCGGTCCGGCATTGGCGGGACGCAGGGCGCCTTCGCACGTCGTCACACTGATTAGACGCCCGGTTCGGCACGGCGGTTCCGTCGAATGGTCATAATTGTGGCCATGGCAGACAAAAGCGGTAAGCAGGTGCGCACCGGGCCCGAGCGAATCAGGAAGCTGGCGCAGGCGGCGCTCAACGCTGATGTCACCGTCGAGCAGGTCGATACCATCCTGGAGGGGCTCAGCGAGACACTCGAGGATCTCAACAGCTCCACCGAGAACCTCGATGCCACGCTGGAACGGTTCAACGGGACGATCAACAGCATCAACGAACTCGCACCGCGGCTCAACGCGGTGGTCGACCGGATGGAGGGGATCGTCGGCCGCGTCGAACGCCTCGTCGGTGTCGGGGAATCGATGCTCTCACCGTTGGCGGCCACCGAACAGGTGGTGCGCGACGCGGTGAACAAGGTCCGGCGCAGCGCCGGGCTTTAGCAGGTCGCCTCGAGCACAAGGTTGAAGGGGGTTTCGATGGCCCGGCGAAGAGTTCGGAAACCACCGCCCGTCACGACTTCACGCAATCGACGTTCGCCGGCCTGCGCTCCAAGCGCAGCCCCGACTTCCTGGTCCAGCGATGCCGGGACACACACCATCGTGGATGCGGCGTAATACAACCGCCCGACCGGGTTGAGGTTTTCCTCTAGCGTGTCGTAGGCAAATGGTTCGACGATCATCCAGCATCCGTCGGGCTTCAGCGAGCCGCGCACATGGGCGGCCGCGCCGGTGGGATCGCCCATGTCGTGTAGGCAGTCGAAGAATGTCACGAGGTCGTAGTCGGTGCCCGGATACTCCGCGGCGGCGCCAACCTCGAACCGGATGTTGTCGGTTAGGCCATGTGCTTTGGCGTGTTTTCGGGCTTCGCAAATGGATTCCGGATGGAAATCGAATCCAACGAACTCCGAATCCGGAAAAGCCTTGGCCATCAGGACTGTCGTGTAGCCGTGGCCGCAACCGACGTCGGCCACCTTCGCGCCGTCGCTGAGCTTCTCCAGCACGCCGTCCAGCGCGGGAAGCCAATTGTCGATCAGGTGGACCAGGTATCCCGGACGGAAAAAGCGGGCCACCGCGCAGAACAGGCAGTTCGTCTGGTGAGCCCAGCCAACTCCGCCGCCGGTTCTGAACGCGGCCTGCACTTTGTCCTGATTCCCCAGGTAGGCGGCGGCTGCATCGAAGGCGTCGACGAGGTAGCTGGGGCTGTCCTCGTCGGCAAAGACCGCCGCCTGCTCGGCAGTCAACGCGAACTGCTGCGTCGTCGGGTCGTAACTGACGTAGTTCGATGCCGCGTGATAGGACAGCCATTCCCGGACATACCGTTCCGCCAGGCCGGCTTCCTGCGCCAGCGCGGCAGAGTTCAACGGGCCGTGGGTTCGCAACGCTTCGTACAGTCCGAGCTGACGGCCCATGCGTACCAAGGCGATACCGAAAGCACCACCAAGGTCATGGAGGACCTGCCCGAGAAAGGTGTTCAGTTTGTGTTCGTCCATTCGGATCACCTCGAATTGATCAAATCATCCGCAGCATGGCGGCTCGTGAACAAGACTTTGAGACATGCTGACCACGCTTGCAATGGCTCGGTCACCGGCGGTCTTGATCGAAACACCGGGGTGATGGAATGGATCCATTGTCGGATGTGCTGCGAACCACCCCGTTGCGCGGCGGCGTGTTTCTGCACGCGGAGTTCTCCGATCCATGGTGCTTGAGCACCCGGGTGCGGCCGGAGACCTGCGCTCCATTTCTCGGCAAGACAGCCGAGATCATTCCTTACCACTTCGTCGTCGAAGGTCGGCTGCGCGTGCAGATGCCGGCCGGTCCCCCGTTCGAACTGAACACCGGCGAACTGGTGATGTTCCCGCGCAACGACTTACACCTACTCGGCGGCGACCTGCGTCTGCGCCCGGTGGCAAGCGATGACATCGTCAAGCCTTCCGTCGGTGGCGGGCTGTCGGCCATCCGGCTCGGCGGCGGCGGCGCCAGGACTCGGATCGTCTGCGGATTCCTTGGCGGTGACAACCTCGGTCGGAATCCCGTTGTCGCAGCACTGCCCTCAGCACTTCGCCTGCACCTTGGACAAGGTGGAGCGGCCCAGTGGATCCGTAGCACTTTCAGTTACGCAGCAGATGAGATCGCCACGGGTCGCATGGGTGCCGAGACCGTGCTGGCGAAGATTTCTGAGCTGCTGTTCGTGGAAGCCGTGCGCCGGTACGCCGAAGGGTTGCCGGCAGAACAGACCGGCTGGCTGGCGGGGCTCAGAGACCCGTACGTCTCGCATGCACTGAACCTGCTCCACGCCAGGCCCGGTGATCCCTGGACCGCAGAGACATTGAGCCGGGAGGTGGCACTGTCCCGCTCCGCTCTGGCTGACCGCTTCAACCGGCTGATCGGCATCCCGCCGATGCAATACCTGACCCAATGGCGGATGCAGATCGCCACACACGAACTGCGCCAGGGCAACAGATCGATGATTCAGCTGGCGAAACGAGTGGGATACGACTCCGAAGCCGCATTCTCCAGGGCGTTCAAGCGTGAGACTGGTATGCCACCTGCGACCTGGCGCCGTCAGTGCGGCGAAGACTAGCCGCTGTTGCGCAGTGCGCTGGCCAGCCCGCTCATGGTGAGCAGGATGCCGCGCTGCACAAGTTCGTCGGTGTCACCCGATCGGTACCGGCGTAGCAGCTCCACCTGCAGATGGTTCAGCGGTTCCAGGTACGGAAACCTGTTGAACACCGAACGTGCCAGCGCGGGGTTGTCGGCCAGCAGATCCTCCTGGCCGGTGATCAGCTTGTGCATCCGGATGGTGCGGTGGTACTCGTCGAGGATCTTGTCGAACACCCTGCTGCGCAGCGCCTCGTCCTCGACCAGCTCGGAGTAGCGCGCCGCCAGCCCCATATCGGATTTGGCGAGCACCTGCGCCATGTTAGACAGCACGGTGCGGAAGAACGGCCAGCGCCGATACAGCTCCTGCAACGTCTGCAGCTGCCCGTCGTCACCGGCGACGTAATCTTCGAACGCTGTACCAGTGCCGTACCAGCCCGGCAGCATCACCCGCGACTGGCTCCACGCCAGCACCCACGGGATCGCGCGCAGATCGGCGATCGACGTTGTGGGTTTGCGCGACGTCGGCCTGCTGCCGATGTTGAGTGCACCGATCTCGCTGACCGGTGTGGACAACATGAAGTAGTCGACGAAACCCGGTGTGTCATGTACTAATTCGGAGTAGGCGCGACGCGCGCTGGTCGCCAGGTCGTCGAGCACCCGATACGCCGGCTCCGCGTCATCGCCGAGGCCTTCGACGTCGAGCAGCGTGGCCTCCAGCGTCGCGGCCAGCAGCGTCTCCAGGTTGCGGCGCGCGATCTGCGGTTCGGCGTATTTGGCCGCGATCACCTCACCCTGTTCGGTGAGCCGCAACGACCCGTTCACCGCGCCCGGCGGCTGGGCGAGGATCGCCTCGTAGCTGGGGCCGCCGCCGCGACCGACGGTGCCGCCGCGGCCGTGGAAGAGCCGCAACCGGATCCCGGTATTGCGAGCCGACTCGACCAGATCGAGTTCGGCCCGGTACAGCGCCCAGTTGGCCGCCAGGTATCCGCCGTCCTTGTTGGAGTCTGAATAACCCAGCATCACTTCCTGGTGGTCACTGCGCGCCGCGACGACGGCCCGGTACAGCGGCACCTGCAGCGCCGCTTCCAGTACCGAGGCGCCGCGTTGCAGGTCCTCGATCGTCTCGAACAATGGCACGATGCCGACCGGCGCATATGCGTGCTCTGTCGAAACATCGAGCAGGCCAGCTTCTTTGAGTAGCAATGCCGCTTCGAGCAGGTCGGAGACCGACTCGCACATCGAGATGATGTAGTTGGGCACTGCCCGCGGGCCGAACACTCGCACGGCCCGCGCCGCGGCCACCATGATGTCGAGTTCTTTGCGGGCCAGCTCGGACAGTTCGGCGTCCGGTTTCACAAGCGGCCGCCTGTTGGCCAACTCCGCGGCCAACAACTCGACGCGCTCCTGTTCGGGCAGGCCGCCGTAGTCGGGGTGCACACCGGCCCACTCCAGCAGCTCGGTGATCACCTCTTCGTGGACGTCGGAGTTTTGCCGCATGTCCAGCGCGCACAGGTGAAAGCCGAATACCCGCACTGCTTCTCGCAGCGCGGCCAGCCGATCGTCGGCAAGTAGCGCGCTGCCGTCGGCCCGCAGTGACGCGTCCACGACATCGAGGTCGGCGAGCAGGTCGTGCGACGTCTCATAGCGCGGCAAGCCGAGGTCGAGTTCGCGTTCGGGCTGGTGGTCGAGGATCTCCCCGGCCGTGGCGGTAAGCCGGCCGCGGATGACGCGTACCGCGCGACGATACGGTTCGTCGTCGCGGACGGGATCGGCGCACGTGTCGGCCAGCGCAGTCAGCGCCTCGCTGGTCGTCACGAGCCGGGCGGACATCGACAACTCTTCTTCCAGCGCGGCGAGCTCACTGAAGTAGTGATCCAGTGCAGTGAACGCGGCTTCACCCGTCGCGATCCGCACCACCTCACCGGTGACGTTCGGGTTGCCGTCGCGGTCGCCGCCGATCCAGGACCCCGGCCGCAACATCGGCTCGTCGAGCAATCCGGTGTCGGACCAACGTTCTTGAAGTGCCGCGCGCACTTCGGCGTTTACCTGCGGGATGACCTCGAAGAACGCCGACCGGTAGTACCGTAGCCCGGTCTCGATCTCATCCTGGATCTGCAACCGCGACAACCGGACCAAGGCGGTCTGCCACATCGTCAGGATGTGTCTGCGCAGTTCGTCTTCGATATCGCCGAAGCCGTGCAGCCGCTGACGCATCAGCTCGGTGATCCGATGCTGGGTGGAGAAGATGGTGCGTCGGCGCGTCTCGGTGGGGTGCGCGGTAATCACCGGCGACACCAGCGCACCAGTGAGCGCCTCGGCGACCCGGTCCGAATCCAGCTGGGCGGAATCGAGTTTCGCATATGTGGCGGCCAGGCTGCTGGGTTGCGGCGGCTCGCCGGCGGCCACATGCACTGCGCGCCGGCGCTCCCGGTGGATGTCCTCGGCGACGTTGGCCAGCAGCGCGAACTGCGTGAATGCGCGGATGATGGCGATCGACTTCCGCACGGCGATGCCGTCGAACATCCCGGCCAGCTCGGCACGGTCAATCTCGGAGCGCCGAACCCGGAAAGATTCCACGCGGGCGCGTTCGACCAGGTCGAAGATCTCCTCACCGTTGTGTTCACGGATGGTGTCGCCGAGAATCCCGCCGAGCAACCGGATGTCTTCGCGCATCGGCTCGGTCGCCTCGCGGCCGACCTGGGTGCGCTGTACCGAGCCGATCGGCTCGAGATCGTCGACCATGCGTTCCAGTATCCGTGCCGCCACGTTTCTTGCCCACTCAACGACCACCGAAGAAGTTTGGCCATTCCCGGAAAACGGCGCGCGGATGCGCGGACGATATTTCCATCTCGACACCTCTGTAGGAGGCCATCATGGCCACAACCATCACCAACACCGGATCCGCTTTGACCCGCTTCGCATCGGCCGCGGTGTTCGCCGCTGCGGTCGCACTGTCGGCGAATGCGATCGCCGCCGCCGCACCCGACGACGGCGAATGGGACATCGAGGCCTACGACAACTGCATGAAGCAGACCGTCAGAAGTGCTGACCTCTGCTGCGTCGACTCGGGCGGGGTGCCCACCTCGGATCCGGACGACACGCAGGCCGACGGTTCGCCGAACTGCTACGCGCCGCCTGCTGAGGCCCAAGGGGTCGAACAACCAGGCGTGCCACCGCGAATGCCGCCAGGGGCGGTCATCGGCCAGCTACCGGTGGCGCCGGAGGCTCCCCAGAATCCCGGTATGGCGCCGATCGTGACGCCGTCGGTGGTCGCTCCCCGCTAGCCGTACTTGATCTGCAGGCCGACGCCGATGATCGCCACCAGCCAGATACCGGTGATGAACAGCGTCAGACGGTCCAGGTTCTTCTCGACGACCGTCGAGCCGGACAAGCTCGACTGCACACCGCCGCCGAACAAGCTCGACAGCCCGCCGCCCTTGGCGCGATGCAGCAGGACCAGGAGGATAACCAGCAAGCTGGTCACAACCAGGAGTATCTGCAGGCCCAATTCCATGGCAGCCAGCGTACAGGCCGGAGTTGGCCGCTACGGCAACGGCCCGCCGGCCGCGATGGCCGACAGCGTGGCGAACTGCTCACCGTCCAACGACGCCCCGCCGACCAGCGCCCCGTCCACGTCATCTTGCGCGACGATCTCGCCGACGTTCTTGGCGTTCACCGAACCGCCGTAGAGCACCCGCACCCCGGCGGCCAGGTCAGCGGATGCCAGTGCTGCCAGCTCCGTGCGGATGGCATTACAGACCTCCTGCGCATCGGCTGCGCTGGCGACGCGTCCCGTGCCGATGGCCCACACCGGCTCGTAGGCGATTACCGCCTGCCCGATCTGCTCGGTCGACAGGCCGGCCAGCGAACCGCGCAGCATCTCCACGTTGTGTTCGACGTGGTTGCCCGCCTCGCGCACCTCAAGCTGCTCGCCGATGCAGATGATGGGCACCAGCCCGTGCCGGAACGCGGCGGCGGCCTTCGCGGCAACAACGGCGTCGTCCTCGTGGTGATAGGTCCGGCGCTCCGAGTGCCCGACAACGACGAACGTGCACCCCAGCTTGGCCAGGAAGGCGCCGCTGATCTCGCCGGTGTAAGCGCCGGAATCATGCTGTGACAGATCCTGGGCACCGTACGTCAGCAGCAGCTTGTCCCCGTCGACCAACGTCTGCACGCTGCGCAGGTCGGTGAACGGCGGCAGCACCGCGACGTCGACCTTGTCGAAGTACTTCGCCGGCAGCGCGAACGCGATCTTCTGCACCAACGCGATCGCCTCGAAGTGGTTGAGGTTCATCTTCCAGTTGCCGGCGATCAGCGGCTTGCGGCTCACGACTGTGGTACCTCTCACTCTTCCAGAACGGCTCACTCTTCTAAAACGGCTCACTCTTCTAAAACAGTAATGCCGGGCAGTTTCTTGCCCTCAAGGTATTCCAACGACGCCCCGCCTCCGGTGGAAATGTGGGAAAAGCCGTCGGCCGGCAGGCCGAGTTGACGCACCGCGGCCGCCGAATCGCCGCCGCCGACGACGCTGAACGCGCCCTTGCCCGTCGCGGCGATGATGGCCTCGGCCACCCCCTTGGTCCCCGCGGCGAACGACGCGAACTCGAACACGCCCATCGGGCCGTTCCAGAACACGGTCTGGGCGTTGGACAACAGGTTGGTGAACCGCTCCACCGAACCCGGGCCGATGTCCAAACCCATTTTGCCGCCGGGGATCTGGTCGGCACGCACGGTCTCAGGAGTGGCATCGGCGACGAACTCGTCGGCCACCACGATGTCCACCGGCAGGTGGATCACGTCGGCGTAGGTGTCCAGCAGCTTGCGGCAGGTCTCGATCATGCTCTCTTCGAGAAGTGAATTGCCCACCGGAAGCCCTTGGGACGCAAGGAATGTGAAGCACATCCCGCCGCCGATGATGATGCTGTCGGCTTTGGTCGCCAGGTTCTCGATGACCGCGAGCTTGTCGGACACCTTTGATCCGCCGAGCACCACGGCGTAGGGCCTCTCGGTCGAACTGGTCAGCTGCTCGAGGACCTTGACCTCGGCTTCCACCAATCGGCCCGCATAATGCGGCAGCAGCGTGGCCACGTCGTACACCGAGGCCTGCTTGCGGTGCACCACCCCGAAGCCGTCGGACACGAAGCTGCCCGGCGAACCGTCAGGGGCGCTGACGAGTTCGGCCAGCTGTCTGGCAAGTGCCAGCCGCTCGTCGTCGTCCTTGCTGGTCTCGCGCGGATCGAAGCGGATGTTCTCCAGCAGCAGCACGTCGCCGTCGGTCAGGCCCTCGGCCCGGGCCAGCGCGTCAGTACCCACGACATCACCGGCCAACTGCACGTGTCTGCCCAGCTGCTCCCCCAGCGCCGCGGCCACCGGCGCCAGCGACAACTTGGGGTCCGGGGCGCCCTTGGGCCTGCCCAGGTGCGCGGTGACGATGACCTTCGCACCGGCGTCGGCCAGTGCGCGCAGCGTCGGCACCGACGCGGTGATCCGCCCGGGGTCGGTGATGTCGCCGTCGTCCAGCGGGACGTTGAGATCCGAGCGCACCAACACGCCTCTGCCCGAAACACCCTCGGCGAGAAGGTCGTCGAGTGATTTGATCGCCACAGCTGCCGCGTCTGCTAGAGGGACTTGCCGACCAGCGCAACCAGATCCACGCACCGGTTGGCGTAGCCCCACTCGTTGTCGTACCAGGACACCACCTTGGCCTGGTTGTCGATCACCTTCGTCAGCCCGGAGTCGAACAGCGAGCTGTGCGGATCGGTGACAATGTCGGCCGACACGATCGGGACGTCGTAGTACTTGAGAATCCCCTTGAGCGGACCGTCGGCGGCGGCCTTGAACGCCGCGTTGATCGCCTCCACGGTGGCCGACCTGCTCAGCTCCGCGGTCAAATCGGTAACCGAACCGGTGGGAATCGGCACCCGCAGCGCATAACCGTCGAGCTTGCCCTGCAACTCCGGCAGCACCAGCCCGATGGCCTTGGCCGCACCAGTGGAGGTCGGCACGATGTTCACCGCGGCAGCGCGGGCGCGGCGCAGGTCGCTGTGCGGGCCGTCCTGCAGATTCTGGTCCTGGGTGTAGGCGTGGATGGTCGTCATCAGGCCCTTGACGATGCCGAACTCGTCGTTGAGGACCTTGGCCAGCGGGCCGAGGCAGTTCGTGGTGCACGACGCATTGGAGATGATGTTCTGGCTGCCGTCGTACTTGTCCTCGTTCACGCCGAGCACGACCGTCAGGTCCTCGCCCTTGGCGGGTGCGGAGATGATGACCTTCTTGGCGCCGGCCTCCAGGTGGCCCTTGGCCTTTGCGGCGTCGGTGAAGATACCGGTGGACTCGACCACCACGTCCACGCCCAAGTCACCCCACGGCAGCGCGGCCGGGCCCTCCTTGACCTCCAGCGCCTTGATCTTGGTGTTGCCGATGACGATCGTGTCCTCGCCCTCGAGAGAGACGTCCTCGGGGAGCCGACCCAGAATCGAGTCGAACTTCAGCAGATGGGCCAAGGTGGCATTGTCGGTGAGGTCGTTGACCGCGACGACCTCGATATCGGTGCTCTTGCCCTCGGCCTGCTGCGCCGCCAGGGCACGGTAGAAGTTGCGCCCGATGCGGCCGAAACCGTTAACGCCTACCCGGATCGTCACGTCCGTGCCTTTCTTTGTTGGAGGAGGTCTGTTTCCGTTCGATGCGCCAGCGCAGCGTTGGGGCACATCGATGATTACCAGACGGCGGATCGCAGCACGATCTCGGAGGCAACCTGAGCTATGAAGTGTGGTGCATGCCGCGACGACCGTACTAACCGGAAATCGCCGCAAATGTAACGTCCGCTGGCGTGTACCGCGTCCAGCGCATCTGAATTACTCACTATGGCTGTGGTATTGACGTTGATTGGCGGACAAGGCACGCCGTGGGCGAAGCACGGTCGGCCAGCTACTTCGGGGTGACCGACATCGATCACCACCAACCCGGTGAAGCGATCCGGACGGGCCGCGGCCAGCCTCCACGCCAACTCACCACCGCCCCGGTCTCCGGCCAGCACGGCACATTTCACGCCGATCGCATCGAGTATCCCTACCACTGTGTCAACGGTCATCCGATCGTCAATGTCGATGACAACAGTGCGTAGATCCGCGATGCGCAGGCGTTGGCATACGGCGTCCAACGGACTCGGCAGCCGGGTCAGTAGCACCACTGGAGACCCGTGGCTTGGACCCGAAACCCAGGCCGTCTCAACGATTCCATCGAAAACCAGGCAGTCGGCGCGCTGCACATGCGATGGTGCCCGACGCCTGCGAGGGTTCGGTGCGGTGCGGCGAGGATGGATGCTCGGCCGGGTAGCTCGGTGTGCGTCGATGACAAGGTCGGCCCCCGCAACGCTCTTGACATCTGACACCGCAACCTCCAGGGGATAACGTATTTCGTCTCTGTTCAATCGTTACGGTGCCGTAGCAGCAGTCCGACAGGAATGTTGCCAGCGTGATGCACAACTGTCTATCGAGCATTCATCATCGACATCGCGCTGTTTACTTCAGCCAAACGGACACGTCAGACGTTTCGAGCCACGAACGGGCTCACGCGCTCAGTACCAACGCGGCCAGAGCTTCAGCGAGCCGGATCGCGTCCAGCGGGTGCACCACCACCGCATCGGCCTGCGCCCAGCGCGCTAACCATCCGTCCTCTGATCGTCCGATGAGAACGATGATCGGCGGACATTCGTCGACTTCGTTCCGCACCTGTTTCGCGATGGCCATGCCGCCCGCGGGGGTGGCCTCGCCGTCGAGTATGGCCAGCCCAATGTTGCCTGTATGCACCAGCGCGATCGCCGCCGCATGCGTTGCGGCCTCGACATACTCGACCTCTGGGAGTCCTGGGTGTGGACGTGAGCCCAAACCGGTGAGCACCTGACCGCGAGTCGCTGCGTTGTCGCTGTAGACCAGAACCCGCATTCGTTCACGGGCGGCCAGCACCCTCGGCTCCTTCATGGCGGTGATGCTAAGCCGGAGTTCGGCACCGGGAAATGTTGCCGCTCAGATTCCCCGCCTACCCCACCCACATGGGGGATGGCCGTAACGCACCGTGCCAGCAATATCAGATTGATCCCGGTTGCCCGGGTGCGGCGACCCCAAGTGACCAACTCGATGCAAGGAACGGCTCATGCTTGCTTCTCACACGACCCTTGTGCAGTTCCTGATCAACGAGAGACGCGAGCATCCGAGCGCGAGCGGTGACCTCAACGGCCTGATACTCAGTGTGGCGCTTGCGTGTAAGGCAATCTCCAAGCGTGTCGCGGTCGGGGAGCTAGCTGGCGCCGTCGGTTCCGCCGGCGGGGTGAATGTCCAGGGCGAAGTCCAGCACAAGCTCGACGTGGTGGCCAACGATTACTTCCTGCGGGCCAACGAATGGGGTGGCCAGGTCGCCGGGATGGCGTCCGAGGAGCTCGACCATCCCTATCTGCTTCCCGGGGAGTACCCACGCGGCAAGTACCTGCTGATATTCGACCCGTTGGATGGGTCATCGAACATCGATGTCAATGTCTCAGTGGGCAGCATATTTTCGATCCTGCGGGCTGCCCATCCGGGTGCCGACCCCAGTCCCGAGGACTTTCTGCAGCCCGGGGCCGAGCAGGTGTGTGCCGGGTACGCCCTCTATGGGCCGTCAACGGTGCTTGTGCTCACGGTGGGGACCGGCGTGCACGCCTTCACATTGGATCCCGGACTCGGAGAGTTCATCCTGACTCGTGAATCCATACTTATTCCACCCACTGCGAAAGAGTTCGCGATCAACGCCTCCAACCGGCGATTCTGGGAACCGGCCGTGCGGCGGTATATCGACGAGTGTCTGGCGGGCCGGTCGGGACCTCGGGGACGGGACTTCAACATGCGTTGGGTCGCCTCCCTCGTGGCCGAGACACACCGAATACTCACGCGAGGAGGCGTTTTCCTCTATCCGCGCGATACAAAAGACGCCAGCAAGCCCGGTCGTCTGAGACTTCTGTACGAGGCCAGCCCGGTGGCGTTCCTGATCGAGCAGGCAGGCGGCGCGGCCAGCACCGGGCGTGGCCGCATACGCGATGTCGTTCCAGAGCACATCCACCAGCGCGTGCCGTTGATCTTTGGCGTGAAAGAGGAAGTGGAACGGATCGAAAGCTACCACCTGGAAAGCAATGACAACCCCGGGGATTTGCCGCTGTACGGCCGTCGCGGACTGTTCCGCGCCACGGTTGGCTGAGGAAGGAGAGATCCGTGTCTCGTCTGCATCCGATCATTTCGGTTACCGGGTCGTCTGGCGCCGGCACCACGTCGGTGATGCGCACCTTCGAGCAGATCTTCCGCCGTGAGCAGGTGCGCGTGGCTTTCGTCGAGGGTGACAGCTTCCACCGCTTCAACCGTGCAGAAATGAAGGCTGCCATCGCGGACGCCTACGCCCGGGGCGACCACAGCTTCAGCCACTTCGGACCCGACGCAAACCTGTTCGAGGAACTCCAGGATCTGTTTCAGACCTACGGTGAAACAGGGACCGGAAAGGTTCGACGGTATCTGCACGACGAGAAGGAAGCCGAGCCCTACGGGCAGGATCCGGGAACGTTCACGCCGTGGGAGGCCATACCGGACAACACCGACATGCTCTTCTACGAGGGCCTGCATGGTGCTGTTGCAACCGACGAAGTCAACGTCGCGGCCTACGCGGACTTGCGCATAGGCGTTGTGCCGGTGATCAACCTGGAGTGGATCCAGAAGTTGCATCGGGACAAGCTGACGCGTGGGTATAGCTCAGAAGCCGTTACCGACACGATCCTTCGCCGGATGCCGGACTATCTGAACTACATCTGTCCCCAGTTTTCGAACACCGACGTCAACTTCCAGCGCGTGCCTGTCGTCGACACATCCAACCCCTTCATCGCCAGAGCCATCCCAACGGCCGACGAGTCGATGCTGATCATTCGGTTTCGTGATCCGCACGGTATCGACTTCCCGTATCTGCTTTCGATGCTTCATGGTTCGTTCATGACCCGCGCGAACACCATCGTGTGTCCCGGCGGCAAAATGGATCTGGCGATGCAGCTGATCTTCACACCGATGGTGCTGCGCTTACGGGACCGGCGCATGGCCGAACTCGGCCTTCGATAGCCATTTTTCGCCGACTGAGCCCCGGCCGGTTCGCCTGCCGGGGCTCAGTTCAGGAAACCTCCGGTATTGCCTGCCAAGGCCAGCAAGGACTGCGGCAGCACCCCGAACAGCACCGTCGCGGTGGCACCTGCCAAAATCGCGACGCGGGTCATCGAACCAGGTACCACCACCTGAGGCAGGCCATCACGGTACGGCGTTGCCGAATACATGACGACAATCACGCGCACGTAAACGAATGCCGCGACGGCACTTGCGATGACACCGACGACGACCAGCGGGATTGCGCCGCCTTCACCTGCCGCCTTGAACACGGCGAATTTCGCGATGAAACCGCTGGTGAGTGGAACCCCGGCAAACGCCAGCAGGAAGATCGTGAACGCCGCACCGAGCAGCGGGGCGCGCCGACCCAAGCCGGCCCAGCTGGCGATGTCGGTGTCCTCCTCGCCACCGGCAGCGCGGACCAACGTCACGACAGCGAACGCGCCCAAGGTGGCCAAGCCGTACGCCACCAGATAAAACAACGTCGAAAAGAGCCCAGCCACGTTTGCTGCAGCAACCCCGATGAGAATGAACCCCGCCTGGGCGATCGCGGAGTAAGCCAGTATCCGCTTGATGTCGGTCTGGACGACGACCATGACCGAACCCGCGACCATGGTCACGATCGCCGCCGCCCACGTCAGCGGACGCCAGCCGGCCTGCAGGCCGGGTAATGCGACGTAGAAGATGCGCAACATGGCGCCGAAGGCAGCGATCTTGGTGGCGGCAGCCATGAACGCGGTGATCGCGGTGGGCGCACCCTGGTAAACGTCGGGGATCCAGGAGTGGAACGGCACAGCACCAACCTTGAAGAACACCCCGACCGACAACAGGCCCATGCCCACCACTGCGAGCCCACCGTGACCGGCGCCGCTGGCGAGCACCTCAGCGATACCGGTCAAGGACAACGTTCCGGCGTGCCCGTACAGCATCGCCATGCCATAGAGGAAGATTGCCGACGAGAAAGCACCCAACAGGAAGTACTTGAGGGATGCTTCCTGGGACAACACCCGACGGTGTCGCGCCAGCCCGCACAACAGGTACAACGGAAATGAGAACACCTCCAGCGCGATGAACATCGTCAACAGGTCATTGGCCGCCGGGAACAGCAGCACGCCGCCGAGTGCGAACATCGTCAGCGGAAACACCTCGGTCTGCATGGCCCGAACCTGGGTCGCCTCGATCTGGGCGACGCTGCCGGGAACCGCCGACGCCTGGGGAGTGAAGGCATCCAAACCACCGGAGCTGCGGCGCTCAGCGATCAGCAGAAGGGCCAGCACACCGATCAGCAGGATGAGGCCCTGGAGAAACAGTGTCGGCCCGTCAACGGCGACCGCGCCGACCACCGCGGCCCCATGGGCGCCGGTGAGCGCCAGTGCCATGACTGCAACCAAAGCCGCCAGCAATGCGCCCAGGCACAGGGTCAGCTGGATACGGTAACGGCGGCGGGTCGGCGCGAATGCCTCGACCGCAACCCCGATGACGGCCGCCCCGAAGACCATCAACATCGGTGAGAGCCAGCTATATTCGATGCTCGGAGCGGGCAGGCTCAGCAACATTGTCATGGGTCAGATCCTTCCGCTGCTGTCGGCACCGTCGGCTGTGGATCCTGCTGACCGATGCTCGTCAACGTGTGGGCGACCGCAGGGTTGATGAGATCAAGTGCCGGTTTGGGATAAAAGCCAAGAACGATGAGTAGGGCGATAAGTGGGCTGACCACGGCGATCTCGCGCGGCACCAAGTCGCGAAGCTTCTCATTACCGTCGGTGACAGGCCCGGTCATCATCCGCTGATAGAGCCACAGGATGTAGACGGCCGAGAGCACCAAAGCCACCGATGCCAACACCGCAAAGATCGGATAGCGGGTGAATGTTCCTACCAAGACCAGAAATTCGCTTATGAACGGTGCCAGACCAGGCAGTGCCAACGTGGCCATGCCCGCCACCAGGAAGGTGCCGGCCAACGCCGGGGCGACCTTCTGCACACCGCCATACGCAGCGATCGCACGGGTTCCCCGCCGTGACACCAAGAACCCGGCGATGAGGAACAGGGCAGCGGTCGCGATGCCGTGGTTGACCATGTACAAGGTCGAACCTGACTGCCCTTCGCTCGTCATCACGAATATGCCCATCACGATGAACCCGAAGTGCGATATCGAGGTGTAGGCGATCAGGCGCATCACATCTGTCTGGCCGATGGCCACGATGGCGCCGTAGATAATCGCTGTAACGGCCAGCGCGATGATGGCCGGACGGAAATATGTTGAGGGTTGCGGAAACAACTGCAGACAGTAGCGCAGCATGCCGAAAGTGCCGACCTTATCGACGACCGCCATCATGAGTACCGCGGTCGCCGGCGTGGCCTCCACCGCGGCGTCGGGCAACCAACTGTGAAACGGCCACAGCGGTGCCTTGATCGCGAATGCGAGCATGAACCCCAAGAACATCATGTTCAGCACCGCGGGGTTGACCAAGAGCTCGCCGTTGGCCACCGCGGCGGCGATCGTCCGAAGATCGAATGTTCCCGCGGTCTCACTACCGAGACCGTTGGTCAGCGTCGCCACATACAGCACGATCACCGCCGCAAGCATGATCAGACCACCGAACAGGTTGTACAGCAGAAATTTCAGGGCAGCCTTGCCGCGGCGCTCACCACCGAATACACCGATCAGGAAGTACAGCGGTACCAGCATGACCTCGAAGAACATGAAGAACAGCAGCACATCCAGCGCCATCAGTGAGATCAGTACCATGCCCTCGAGCAGAAGGGTCAGGGCCACATATGCGTGGGTGGACCGACCCTCATTGGCACCGTCATGCCAGCCGGCCAACAACACCACAGGCACCACGACGACGGTCAGAATGATGAGAACCAGCGCGATGCCGTCGACCCCGACGATGTAACCAACGCCGAATGAGGGGATCCAGGAGTGGCTTTCGACAAACTGATATCGATCGCCCGAGGTCTGGAACTGCGCGGTGACCAGTGCTGCGACGGCGACCGTGGCGACCGAGACCGCTACCCCGACCCACTTCGCCAGATCACGGGCGTGACGCGGCAGGGTCATCACGAAACCGGCCCCGACAACCGGAACCACCCATAGCACGCTCAACCACGGAAACTGACTCATCATAGCCTCGCCAAACTCATGGCCGCGACAATCACCGTCACGCCGATGAGTACACCAAGTCCGTAGGATCTGACGAACCCATTCTGCAGCAGGCGGATTCGTGCCGAGGCAATGCCGATAGCTTGCGCCAATCCAGTGACCATACCGTCGATTCCTCGGATGTCGAGGGTCGCCAGCGAGCGGCTCAGTGCGCGACCCGGGCGCATGAAGACGGCCTCGTTGACCGCGTCGCCGTAAAGATCCTTACGGGCAGCAACGGTCGGCGTGGACACCCACCCGGTAGCGATGGGGCTCACCGGTCGGGCGGCGTATCCGAAGTAGGCGATGACGATGCCGGTCGCCACGACCGACAACGTGATGATCGTCATCACCCAGACCGGCACCGCATGGTGGACGTGGTGACTGCCAACGACCGGTTCTAGCCAATGCTTCAGTGCCCCGCCGAGGCTGAGCGCCGCGCCACCCACGACCGATCCGAAGGCCAACACGATCATCGGCCACGTCATGACCGCCGGTGATTCGTGTGGATGCGTGTCGGGGCGCCAGCGCGCCCGACCGAAGAACGTGAGCAGCATCACCCTTGTCATGTAGAACGCGGTGATCCCGGCACCCACCAGGGCCGCGCCGCCAAACAGCCATCCGCGTACTCCGCCAGCGGCAAAGGCGGTTTCGATGATGGCGTCTTTGGAGAAGAACCCGGCAAAAGGTGGAACACCGATGATGGCCAGATAGCCGATCCCGAAAGTGACAAACGTGACGGGCAGCAGTTTGCGCAGCCCCCCGTAGTGCCGCATGTTGACCTCATCGTTCATGGCGTGCATTACCGATCCGGCGCCGAGGAAAAGGCCGGCTTTGAACAAGCCGTGCGCCAGTAGATGCATGATCGCCACCGCGTAACCCGCCGGTCCGAGTCCAGCCGCCAGCACCATGTAGCCGATCTGACTCATGGTGGACGCGGCCAAGGCCTTTTTGATGTCGTCCTTGGCGCAGCCGATGATCGCTCCGAACAACAGCGTGACTGCGCCCACGATCGCCACCGCCAGTTGAGCCGCGGGAGCCAGGTTGAACAGCGGACCGGAACGAACGATCAGGTATACACCCGCTGTCACCATCGTGGCCGCGTGAATAAGCGCCGACACTGGGGTGGGGCCCTCCATCGCATCGCCAAGCCAGGACTGCAGCGGAACTTGCGCGCTCTTGCCGCAGGCTGCCAACAACAGCAATAACCCCACGACGGTGAGGGTGGTCTCCGATAAGGCTGGAGCTGCGGCGAAAACCCCCGTATATGAGATGGACCCGACCGCGGCGAACATGGCCATGATCGCGATCACCAAACCGACATCGCCGACCCGGTTGACGATGAACGCCTTCTTGGCCGCAGTAGCCGCCGAAGACTTGTGCGACCAAAACCCGATCAACAGGTAGGACGCCAGACCGACGCCCTCCCAACCGAAGTAGAGCCCGAGATAGTTGTCGGCCAGTACCAGCAGAAGCATGGCGGCAAGGAAGAGGTTGAGATAGGCAAAGAACAATCTGCGGCCGGGATCCGCGGCCATATATCCGATGGAGTAAATGTGGATCAGCGAACCCACACCGGTGATCAGCAGCACGAAACACACGGACAATGCGTCCAGTTGCAGCCCGAAGTCGACCTGCAGTCGTGCCACCGGCACCCAGGAGAAAAGTGTTTCGTGGATCACCCGATCATGGGCATCGCGCCGCAGAAGGTCGGCAAACAACACGGTAGCAACGGCAAACGATGCCAACGCGGCGGTGCACCCCAGCCAGTCACCCCAGTTGTTCGCCTTCTTGCCACCCAGAAGCAGGACCACCGACCCGGCCAGCGGCAACATGATCAACATCCACACCATCGTCATCGCCGCCCCCTCAATGCTTCAGCAGATTCGCATCGTCCACGCTGGTCGAACGCCTGGTACGGAACACCGCCATGATGATCGCCAAGCCCACCACCACCTCGCAGGCGGCGACCACCATGGTGAAGAAGGCCACCACCTGACCATCGAGGTAGCCGTTGATCCGGGAGAACCCCACGAAGGCCAGGTTTGCGGCGTTCAACATCAACTCCACACACATGAACATCACAAGGACATTGCGCCGCAACAAAACTCCGGCTGCACCGATCGTGAACAGCAATGCTGACAGATATAGGTAGTTGACCGGGTTCATCGCACACCCTCTTCGGTGAATGTGCTCCGGCATCTCTCAGGTTCAGCGACCAGCAGTCGCAACACCACGCCGCGACGTTGCAGAGTCCTGCTGACCGACAGCTCAGCCGGCCTACCGTCGGGCAGCAGGGCCGGGATGTCGACCGCGTTGTGCTGTGCGTAGACGCCGGGGGCCGGCAACGGGGTCGGATATCCACCGGATCGGAAACGCTCCGCAGCGAGTTCACGTTGAGTTTTGCGACGGGAGAAGCGCTCCCGGTGAGCCATCACCATCGCCCCCAGTGCCGCGGTGATGAGCAGTGCACTGGTGAGCTCGAACGTCCACAGGTACCTGACGAAGATGAGCGCGGCAAGGCCTTGAACGTTCTCCTGGCCGGCGAGATGGTCGCTCCCGACCGTCGGCGTGACCGTTGCCGGTCCCGCGGTAACCGCGGTTGACGCTCGACCGATACCTGCGATCAACAGGACTCCGAACCCCGCACCCACGGTCATGACCGCAACCCGTTGCCCCCGAATGGTTTCAACCAATGACTCCGCCGATTCGACACCGACCAGCATGACGACGAACAGGAACAGCATCATGACGGCGCCGGTGTAGACGACTACCTGAACCACACCCAAGAACGGCGCTCCCGCAGCGATGTACAACACGGCGAGACTGATCATCGTGGCTGCCAGGAAGATGGCCGAGTACACCGCCTTCCGCGCGCACACCACACCGAGAGCTCCGGTCAACGCCAAAGCACCGACGATCCAGAACACGACGGCCTCCCCGGTCGAGGTCCGCACGACTGGCGCTGCGGCCAACACTGCCGCCGATGCCTCGATACTCATGAGCTCGACCTCGCTTCCCGGTGGTCCGCCGCGGCGCCGGTGATGTTTCCGCGGTAGTAGTCCTCGTCCGTTGCGTCCGCGACCATGGCATGGGGAGGAGTCAGCATTCCCTCCAGAAGTGGAGCCAACAGGTCGTCCTTGCCGTATATGAGGTCGGATCGATTGTCATCGGCCATTTCATACTCATTCGTCATGGTGAGCGCACGCGTAGGGCAAGCTTCGATGCACAATCCACAACCGATGCATCGCAAATAATTGATCTGGTACACCTGCGCGAAACGTTCCCCCGGTGAGAACCGGCGGCCATCGGTGTTGTCCGCGCCCTCCACATAGATGGCATCCGCCGGGCAGGCCCACGCGCATAGTTCGCATCCAATGCATTTCTCCAGACCGTCGGCGTAGCGGTTCAATTGATGGCGACCGTGATAACGCGGAGCGGTCGGCTCGGGGTCTTCCGGATAACTTTCCGTCACCGGCCTTTTGAACAACGATAGGAATGTCACTCCGAATCCGGCGACCGCACTGGTGAACTTAGACATGGCGGTCTTCTCCCTTGGTCAGAACGGCGCCGTTTCGAATCGGCTTACCGTTGTGGATCGGTGTGCCGTTGGCGACGTAGGGCGGCATCGTGACGGCTGCGTTCGGCCTCGGTAAAAGAGGGACCGGAAACAGTCCGGTATGGCCGACCACCGAGGTTCGTGCCAGCGCCTGCTGGTGGTCTTGTTGGCCCCGCCGGAAACGGAGCATCAGCCAGATCGACACCAATAACAGTGTGCTCGAGATAAGCATCGGGATGACACCGTTGCGGCCAACGGATTTCAGTACGGCGACCATCATTATCCAGGCCAGCGACACCGGGATGAGTAGTTTCCAGCCGATCGCCATGAACTGGTCGTAACGCATCCGCGGAAGCGTGGCGCGCAGCCAGATGAACACGAACAGGAACGTCCACACCTTGATGACGAACCAGACCAGCGGCCACCAACCGCCGACCGCACCATCCCAGATGCTGACCGGCCACGGCGCACGCCAGCCGCCGAGGAACATCGTGGCGGCCAGTGCCGAAACCGTGGTCATGTTGACGTACTCCGCAAGCATGAACATTGCGAACTTGAGCGATGAGTACTCGGTGTGGAATCCGCCGACCAGCTCCCCCTCTGCCTCCGGCAGATCAAAAGGAGCCCGGTTGGTCTCACCGACCATCGCGATCAGATACACGACGAAGGAAGGTAATAACAGCACGGCATACCAGGTACCGTCCTGGGCGGCAACGATACCGGAGGTAGACATGGTGCCGGCGAGCAGGAACACACTCGCAAAAGACAGCGCCATGGCGATTTCGTAAGACACCACCTGTGCGGCTGAACGTAACCCGCCCAGCAGTGGGTAGGTGGAGCCCGATGACCAGCCCGCCAACACGATTCCGTACACGCCGATCGATGTGACGGCAAGGATATAGAGCACCGCCACCGGAAGGTCGGTCAGCTGCAACGGTGTGTTGTGGCCGAACACCGAAACCACTGGACCCATCGGGATGACTGCGAACGCCATGAACGCCGGGATGACCGCGACGATCGGGGCCAATAGATAGACCGGCTTATCTGCGCCGGACGGGATCAGACCTTCCTTGAGGGCAAGCTTGATCCCGTCGACCAAGGACTGCAGCATCCCGTTCGGCCCGACCCGGTTTGGGCCGAAGCGCATCTGCATCCGGCCCAATACTTTGCGTTCCAACAGGATTGCGACCAACACCGTCACAAGCAGGAAGACGAAAATGGCCAGCGCTTTGGCAAGGATGAGCCACCACGGATCGAGCCCGAATACGCTGAGGTCGGTCGGGGTCATCATATGGCCCCCCGCTCGATATCGACGACCTCGCCAGAACCCGCCCCGAGTTGGGCGCGTACGGCGCAACCCGATGAGTTCACCGGGAGCCAGACCACGCGGTCCGGCATATCGGTTCGAACCAGCGGCAGGGTGATCGATCCGTGGTCGGTTCGCACCGTCACCGGGTCGCCGTCGCTCGCACCGATCTCAGCTGCGGTGCGGGGCGACAGCCGCACCACAGTGGTCCGTGCAGTACCAGCCAGATGCGGTTCACCATCCTGTAATCGGCCGGAGTCCAACAACATCCGCCATCCTGCGAGGAGTGCCTGGCCTGGCACTGGTGAGATGGGTGGATTCGCAGCGACATCGGGGGTGGCGGGACGCCTTCCCGACCAACTGCCGAGAGCGGACAGTTCGGCTGCGGCTGCAACTGGTGTCGGGCACGCAAGGTCCACCCCGATCCGTTCCGCCAGAATATGGAGGACACGCAGATCCGAGTTTGCGTTGCTAGGTGTCGCGGCCCTGAACTGTCGGACACGGCCCTCCCAGTTGCGGAAGGAGCCCGTTTTCTCCACCACCGGGGAGACGGGCAGAACGACGTCAGCCCGTTCGGTGACAGCGCTTTCGCGCATTTCCAAGCTCACCACGAACGGACCGTCAGACAACGCGCCGACCGCGCCCGCAGGGTCCGGTAGGTCGCCGGGCTCTACGCCCGCGACCAGCAGGGCGGTGATCTCCCTTTGCGCGGCCGCCATCAGGATCCCACCAGTATCCCGCCCCGGGGTGGTGGGCAGGCCGTCGGTACGCCATGCACTGGCGGTCTGCTCGCGGGCTCGGCTGTCCGACACCGGCCGGCCACCCGGCAGCAAGTTCGGCAGACAACCGGCCTCCAGAGCTCCCCGGTCGCCGGCCCGCCGCGGGATCCAGGCCACCGATGCCCCGACGCTATCGGCAAGTCGGGCCACCGCCGAGTAGGCACCCGTACTGGTCGCCAACCGCTCACCGGCCAAGATGATGGTTCCGTCAGGAAGTTCTGTGGACAACGCCTCAAGTGCGGAGGCCTCGTTGCCCGGTGCTGTCATGACCAACCGGCCATTGCATTTGGTGAGTCCTGTTGTGGCGAAAGGTGCGACAGCTATTACGGCAAGGCCGTTCTTTCGCACGGCCTTGCGCAGCCGCAGGAACACGATCGGCGCTTCTTCTTCTGGCTCGAAGCCGACCAACAGGACGGTCGGCGCCCTCTCGAGGTCCGCATAGGTCACCGTCATCGGGGTACCCGCGACGCGGGCTGCCAAGAACTCGGCTTCCTCCGCCGAGTGCGGACGTGCGCGGAAATCGATATCGTTTGTGCCCAGCACGATTCTGGCAAATTTGCTGTACATATAAGCGTCTTCGACGGTGAGCCTTCCCCCGACCAGAACTCCCGCTCGACCCTTGGCGGCGGCCAACCCCTCGGCAGCGAACCCGATCGCCTCCGACCACGCGGCCGGACGCAAAACGCCCTCGGTATCGCGCAGCAACGGTGTGGTGATCCGATCACCGACGGTCGGATAGCTGAACGCCCACCGCCCCTTGTCGCAGTTCCATTCCTCATTGACGTCGGGGTCGTCACCGGCCAGTCGCCGCAGCACTCTTCCGTGCCGGTGGTCGGTGCGCTGAACGCATCCGGACGCACAGTGTTCGCACACGCTGGGGCTGGACACCAGGTCGAACGGTCGACCCCGGAACCGGTATGCGGTGCCGGTCAGCGCCCCGACCGGGCAAATCTGTACGGTGTTACCCGAGAAATACGACTCGAACGGCTGACCCGACGCGGTTCCCACCTGCTGCTGTGCACCGCGTTCGAGCATCTCGATGAAAGGGTCTCCGGCGATCTGCTCGGAGAACCGGGTGCATCGGGCACACAGCACACAGCGTTCCCGGTCCAGCAACACCTGTGTGGACAAGTTGATCGGCTTCGGGTACGTCCGCTTGGCACCATCGAATCGAGTCTCTGGACCGCCGCTGGACATGGCCTGATTTTGAAGGGGGCATTCCCCACCCTTGTCGCACACCGGGCAGTCCAGCGGATGGTTGATCAGTAACAGTTCCATCACCCCGCGCTGGGCATCATCGACGGTCGCGGAACTGAATTGGGTACGCACCACCATGTCCTCGGTCACCGCTGTGGTGCACGACGCCAGTGGCTTGCGTTGTCCTTCGACCTCGACCAGGCATTGCCGGCATGCCCCTACCGGATCCAGTAGCGGATGATCGCAGAATCGAGGAATCTGGATTCCCATGAGCTCTGCGGCGCGGATTACCAATGTACCTGTAGGCACGACGATCTGGTGGTCGTCGATGGTCAGCGACACCATCTCCAGCGCGGAGTTGCCCCTGGTGGATTCAGCTGACGTCACAACCGCCCCTTCCACTGCCCGACACGGTTGCGTCTTCGGTCGCCATCAATGTCGCGGCGTGGGGATCAAACGGACACCCACGGCCGATATGGGCCTCGTACTCGGCGCGGAAGTACTTGATCGATGAAATGATCGGCATTGCCGCACCATCTCCCAAGGCGCAAAAGGATTTTCCGATCATGGTGTCGGAGATGTCGAGGAGCTTGGCGAGGTCCGTCGTTGTTCCAGAGCCCGTCTCCAACTGCTCATAGATCTGTGACAACCAGTATGTGCCCTCACGGCAAGGGGTGCACTTGCCGCATGACTCGTGGGCATAGAACTGGGTCCAGCGCCGCACCGCTCGCACCACACACGTGGTTTCATCGAAAATCTGCAGCGCCTTGGTACCCAGCATGGAGCCGACCGAGGCCATACCTTCGTAGTCCAATGGCACATCCAAATGTTCAGCGGTCAACAATGGTGTCGATGACCCGCCCGGGGTCCAGAACTTCAAGGTGTGACCGGCGCGGACCCCGCCGGCGTAGTTCAGCAGCTCGCGCAGGGTGATACCGAGCGGTGCCTCGTACTGGCCGGGACGGGTTACATGGCCGGACAACGAATACAGCGTGAAACCCGGCGACCCCTCCGATCCCATCGAGGCGAACCATCCATCCCCATGGAGCAGGATCGGCGGGACGCTCGCGATGGACTCGACATTGTTGACCACCGTGGGGCAGCCGTACAAGCCAGCCTGCGCGGGGAATGGTGGACGCAGCCGGGGTTGGCCGCGGCGGCCTTCCAGGGAGTCCAGCAGCGCCGTCTCCTCACCGCAGATGTAGGCGCCCGCGCCGGCATGCACGATCACATCCAGATCGAATCCGGATCCGTCGATATCATGACCCAAAAGCCCAGCGTCATAAGCCTCTTCGACGGCGGTCCGCAACCGGCGTAATGCCGGCAGCACCTCGCCGCGCAGGTAGATGAATGCGTGATGCGCACGGATCGCGTACGCGGCAATGATGATGCCCTCGATGAGAAAGTGCGGTGTAGTCATCAGCAGCGGGATATCTTTGCAGGTACCCGGTTCAGACTCATCGGCGTTCACCACCAGGTAATGCGGTGTGTCATGGTCGGCCCCTGGGCCATTGCGCCCCTGTGGGATGAACGACCACTTGGTCCCCGTCGAGAAGCCGGCGCCACCGCGCCCACGCAGGCCCGAATCCTTGACCAACGCAATGACATCGTCGGGATTCATGGCCAGCGCCTTAGCCATGGCAAGATAGCCGTCGTGTCGACGGTAGGTGTCCAGCGACCATGGCTGCGGTTCGTCCCAGAATCCACTCAACACCGGTGTGAGAGATGTTTGCGGCGTGCTTGCGAGCGTCATCGGCCCTTCCGGTTCTGTCGTGTGTGCGGGTATCTGGCGGTCATGCCAAGCTCTCGCGCGACCTTGAGTCCGGCCAGTGTCGCCGCGCCCGGTTCACCACCACTCCTTTCGGGCTGGCGCTCCGGCAGACCCGCGAGACACCGGGCAGTAGTGCTGAAGTCACACACCGGGCCACCCCGGCTGGACGTGACGACATCGCCACGACACAGTTGGTCGACGAGTTCCCTTGCCTGGCAAGGGGTCTGGTTGTCGAAGAAGTGCCAATTGACCATTACGACCGGCGCGTAATCGCAGGCGGCATTGCATTCGACGTGTTCCAGCGTCACCTGGCCGTCATTGGTGGTCTGCCCGACACTGATTCCCAGATGGTCCTGCAGCGCTTCGATGATCGCGTCGCCGCCCATGATCGCGCACAACGTGTTGGTGCATACGCCCACCAAATACTTACCGGTCGGAAAACGCCGGTACATCGAGTAGAACGTGGCGACCGCGGCCACCTCGGCATCGGTGAGATCGAGTTGTCGGGCGCAGAAGTCGACACCGGCCGCGGCCAGATACCCGTCGTGGCTCTGTACCAGATGCAGCAGCGGTAGCAGCGCGGACCGCGGCTGTGGATACTTTGCGATGATCGTGGCCGCGTCAGCAGCCAACCGTGCCGTTACATCCCCGGGGTAGTGTCTCGGTCCGCCGATGGGATGGGCCGGCTCTTGCGGCCGCGGGACTAACTTCAGAAACACTTCACTCATCGGTCCACACCTCCCATCACCGGGTCGATCGACGCCACCGCGGCGATCACGTCGGCGACCATACCGCCCTCGCACATCGCGGCTACCGCTTGCAAATTCGTGAACGATGGATCTCGGTAGTGCACCCGGTAGGGACGAGTCCCGCCGTCTGACACCATGTGCACGCCGAGCTCACCCCGCGGCGATTCCACCGCCACGTACACCTGGCCCGGCGGGACCTGGATCCCCTCGGTCACGAGCTTGAAATGGTGGATCAGCCCCTCCATCGAGCGCCCCATGATCCGGGCGATGTGCTCGGGTGAGTTACCTAATCCGTCTGGACCGAGCGTGAGATCGGCCGGCCAGGCCAGCTTTCTGTCCGAGATCATCACCGGCCCGGCCTCCAACCGATCTACACACTGTTGCACGATCTTCAGCGATTCCTTCATTTCGTCGACGCGGATCACGAAACGGTCGTAGCAGTCGGAGTTCTCACCGGTGATCACATTGAATTCGTATGTCTCGTAGCCGCAGTAGGGTTGTGACCGGCGCAGATCATGGGGCAAGCCGGTGGCGCGCAGTACCGGTCCGGTGACCCCCAACGCCATACAGGCGGTGAGGTCCAGATGGCCGACGCCTTGGTTGCGCGATTTCCAGATCGAGTTCCGCCGCAGCAGATCCTCCAGCTTTCTGAGTTGACCCGGTAACGTCCTCAGCAGCTCGCGAACCTGGTCGAGACCGTTGTCTGGCAGGTCGGCGACCAGTCCCCCGGGCCGGATGTAGGCGTGATTCATCCGCAGACCGGTGATTGCCTCGTATACCTTGAGGATGTCCTCCCGGGCGAGAAAGCCGTAGAACATCGCGCTCATCGCGCCCAACTCCATCCCACCGGTGGCCAGTGACACCAGATGCGATGAGATGCGGTTGAGCTCCATCAGCATCACCCGGATCACGCTGGCGCGTTCAGGGATATCGTCGCTGATGCCGAGTAGCTTCTCGACACCGAGGCAATAGGCAGTTTCGTTGAAGAACGGTGACAGATAATCCATCCGGGTGACGAACGTGACGCCCTGTGCCCAGGTGCGATACTCGAGGTTCTTCTCGATTCCGGTGTGCAGATAGCCAATGCCGCAGCGAGCCTCGGTGACCGTCTCACCTTCGATCTCCAGGATCAACCGAAGCACACCGTGAGTGGACGGGTGCTGTGGACCCATATTGACCACGATTCGCTCGGCCGAGGCTGCGCTCGGGCCTGCGTCGCGGACTGCCGCCACGATCTCGTCCCAATCCTGCCCGGCCACGGTGACCGTCATTTCGGGTATTTCGGTCATCAGTGGTATGACCTCCGCTGATCGGGGGGCAGGATCTGGGCACCGTGATACTGGACGGGAACACCGCCGAGCGGGTAGTCCTTGCGTTGGGGATGGCCGACCCAGTCGTCAGGCATCTCGATCCGGGTCAGCGCCGGATGTCCATCGAAGATGATCCCGAAAAAGTCATAGGTCTCCCGCTCGTGCCAGTCGGTGGTGGGATAGAGCGCGAACAATGATGGAATGCGCGGGTCGTTCTGCGGTGCAGAGACTTCTAACTGAATACGCCGATTGTGGGTGATCGACATCAATGGGTAGACGGCACGAAGCTCACTACCGGCCTCGTCCGGATAGTGGACGCCGGACACACCGGCGCACAGTTCGAATCGCAATGCCTCGTCATCGCGCAGGTGTACTGCGAGCCGGGGCAGCTGCCATCGGTGCACGCACAGAGTAAGTTGGTCGCGGTGCACCATGACGCGCTCGACACTGGTCTCGAACGATCCCCGGCCGCCCAGGATTTCGACCAACCGGTCGACGATGTCGTCGAAATAGCCACCGTAGGGACGTGGCGAGCTGCTCGGCCGGTTCACCGGGGGCACCAAGCGGCCGTAACCCGACGTGTCACCGCTGCCGGCGACGCCGAACATTCCGCGGCCAACTCCGCTTCGGTTGCTCATCGTGCACCTCGGTCAGTCTTTGGGCTCGACGTGGACGCCAGTGACGCCTGCTCAACGGCGGCGACCACCTCTTCGCGGTGCACGCCCAATGGCATTTGTTGAATCTTGCTGTGCAGCTTGATAATTGCATGCAGTAACATTTCTGGACGCGGTGGACATCCAGGCAGGTAGATATCCACCGGCACTAGATGGTCGACGCCCTGGACTATCGCGTAGTTGTTGAACATTCCACCAGAAGATGCGCAAACACCCATTGCCAAAACCCATTTCGGTTCCGCCATCTGGTCGTACACCTGCCGCAACACCGGAGCCATTTTCTGGCTGACACGGCCCGCAACGATCATCAGATCGGCCTGGCGAGGGGTCGCCGAGAACCGCTCCATGCCGAACCTGGCAATATCGAATCGCGGTGAGGCCGTTGACATCATCTCGATCGCGCAGCACGCCAAGCCGAACGTTGCCGGCCACAACGAATTTTTCCGAACGTATCCAGCCATCTTTTCCACGGTCGACAATATGATCCCGCCAGGCAGCTGCTCCTCTAATCCCATTCCAGCCCACCCCGCCGCCACACATAGCCGTACGCCACGACGACCACTGCCATGAACAACGCCATCTCGACCAGGGCAAAGATCCCCAGCTGGTCAAACGCCACAGCCCACGGGTACAGAAATACGATCTCGATATCGAAGACGATGAACAGCATTGCGGTCACGTAAAACTTGATGGGAAATCGGCCCATCCCCAGCGCGTGTTGGGCCGGTTCGATGCCACACTCGTACGCCTGCAGTTTGGCCCGGTTGAATCTGCGCGGACCGATCAGTAACGCAATACCCACTGAGCCCACCGCGAATGCGGCGGCAATCGCGCCGAGAACCAGGATCGGCACATAGATTCCCATTCCCATACCTGCAGCCCTCCTGCGCGACAGACGATGCACTGACGTTGTGCCGAAGTGATGCAACCTGGACCGCCGGCGGCGGGATTACCTCGTTCTGAACTGTCTACCGGCCGGACGACGAAGGGTTGACCCCAAGATGGGGGATACGCCAGGTGATTCGAGGAGGGATAGATTCAGTGCGGTGTCTGCGACAGGCCGACCAGGCCGGGATCGAACGTGGCCCTGGCAGCCACCGAAGCGGCCGAGGCGGCAACGATCATTCGCGCATCGGAGTCATGGCCTTTCGGAAATACGATCTCGGCGCTGTCCGGCCCGTCGCGGTGCGCCATCAACCAGTCGTATAGCAGCCAGTCCAGTGCACATGTGACGGCAAACGGATCAGCCTCGGCACTGCACGCCGAGGAGACCACCGCTTCGATCGCCTGACGATGTTCGGTGCGGGCCGCGTCCTTGTTCACCCCGGAGCTATCGAACAGAAGCATCGACAACGTCAACGGGAAGCGCTGTCCTGATTCGGCGCGTAGGACCCAGCGTCCACCCTTCCACGGCCTGTCCTCATCGACCTGTTGCATCTGGCCGAATCCGCTGACGACGCCGAGCGTCGGATCGTCGAGTTCATCGTCGAGCGGCGCCGGCCCAAGCAAACCCAGCGGCTGCCGGGCCCGAATCGAAAACAGGGCGGCCGTGCCGATGATCTTGCCGGCGCGGACATCCGCGGTGATGGCGACCGATTCAAGTGCGGTCGCGTAGTCGAAACACAACCGGTCCAGGGCACGGTGCAGGTCGAGCAAGCTCTCACGTTCGGTCGGTTCGATAGGCGTCTTTCCACCGCCCAGATACTCCCCGAATCGTTCAGCGGCAATGATCAGCGCGTCATCAAGAGCTTCGAGATGGGTTGCGATGAGCCGGTCGGGCTCCTCGTCCTCGGCGACAAGGCTCTGCAAGGTGGTCTGGGTGCCCGTCGGCGTGACCCAGTAGAAGCCGATCTGGCCGTCGGCCTGAACAATTCGCGGTCTCACCGAATCTCCATGGCGAGTCTGCGGTTTGTGAGCGACAACTGCCGCGCAGTGGACTCATCGAGGGCTCGCACCTGCGCTGTCCCCACCCGTCCGCATATGCCACCCCAGTGCAGCGCAATTCGGTCGCCAGGAGCCACCTGGGGTACCGCGCTATACCCATCGACGAAGACATCGACAATGCGGTTGGCCGGAGCGGACATACTCAGGGCCTGGCCGTCCCACGCCAGGTTCCGACTGCGAACAGTAACCTGATCACCGTCTCGGCTGAGCACCTTGGCCGGCGTGATGCGGCAGCTGTCCAGGATGTGGATCGGATGCTCGTCCATCCCCTTACCCAACAACCGCGACCAAGGATAGACACCGAAAACGTGGAAGCAGTGATTTCCAGCGGCCTCCTCGGCCAGTTCCGGCGTCAAGTGCATCCAGTAGTGCCCGGCTTGCGGTCCGATAACGGCGAGCAATTCGGCATAGAACTCAGCGGGGTCGATCGATGCCGCGACTCCTCCACCCAACCAATATGATTCGACCAGACGTAGATCAAGCGGGTCAGCGATTCCGGTCATCCGGGACAGTACCTGCAAATACGGCCATGCCCCCGAGAAGCGTTGCGCCACTGCGCGGACCGCTTTGTCTGAACCTTCGCGCAGGGCGGTACTCTCCGACGGTCCGCAATAGCCCAGCTGATTGGGCGCGTACGCATACCGGGCGAACATCTGCGGTCCGCTGATGCTCACCTGCTGCACCATCTGCGTCACACCTGCCCGGCCTGCCCTACGAGCTGGGCCGCATCACGGTGCATCCGGCCGAAGTTGTAATAGGCGGCGCAAGCACCTTCAGCCGAGACCATGCAGGTCCCGATCGGTGTCTCCGGTGTGCAGGCGGTGCCGAACACCTTGCACTCCCATGGCTTGAGCACACCTTTGAGTACCTCGCCGCACTGACATGCCTTGGGGTCGGCGACCCGCACTCCGGGCATGTCGAATCGAAGCTCCGAATCGAATTCTGCGTACTCGTCACGCAGTTTGAGCGCACTCTGTGAGATGAACCCGAGTCCACGCCACTCGAAATGCGGCCGTAGCGCGAAAACCTTGCCCAGCAGTGCCAGAGCGGCCGGATTGCCCTCTGGATGCACGATACGGGAGTACTGGTTCTCCACCTCGCAGCGCCCCTCGCGAATCTGCCGGAGCAGCATCGCCACCGCTGACATGATGTCCAAGGGCTCGAATCCGGCTACCACCAGAGGCTTTCGGTATACCTCGGGAACGAATCGGTACGGCCGGTTGCCGACCACCGTCGAAACGTGGCCAGGTCCGAGGAAACCGGACAGCCGAAGGTCGGGCGACTCCAGAATGGCTTTGATCGGCGGAACGATCGTGACGTGATTGCAGAACACACTGAAATTGGTGATTCCGAGTTCACTGGCCCGCAAGAGGGTTACCGCTGTGGACGGAGCGGTGGTTTCGAAGCCGATGGCAAAGAACACCACGTGTTTGTCCGGGCTGTCGACAGCGATCTTGAGCGCGTCCAGCGGAGAGTAGACGAACCGGACGTCAGCTCCGCGCGCCTTTGCGTCGAGCAGACTGCCGTGCGAGCCAGGCACCCGCATCATGTCACCGAAGCAGGTGAAGATCACATCGGGCTGAGCGGCCAACCACATGGCATCGTCGATCCGCCCCATCGGGATCACACACACCGGGCAACCAGGGCCGTGGACCAGTTCGACACTCTCAGGAAGCAGGTGCTCGATACCGTGTCGGTAAATGGTATGGGTGTGCCCACCGCAGACTTCCATGAACTTGAACGGCTCGCCATCGTGTCCCTCCTTGGCCAGGAACTCTATGGTTCCCAGGAGTTTCCTGGCTGCCGCAGGGTCACGGAACTCGTCGACGAATCGCATGTGTGCTCTCCTTTTCAGACGATCGATGATGTGTCGAAGGCTTCGATCTCGCTGTCGTATGCTTCGCCGAGCTTCTGCACAGCGGCGAGAGTAAGCAGCGCCTCGGTTTCATCGACCTTTGCCATCGCGAAGCCAACGTGAACCAGCACCCAGTCGTCGGGCTCCGGCATGTCTTTCTCCAGCAATCGCACGCTGATGATCCGACGTACGCCACTGACGTCGACCTTTGCCATATAGTTTGCGGCGTCGGTGATCTCGACGATCCGCCCAGGAATACCGAGGCACATGGCGCCACGCTCCTTTCTTCGCTGCAGACCTTGTCAACAAATCCTCGGCAACGGGTCACCGACCAGCATGTCGACGACTCTGGTACCGCCGAACACCGTGCGCAATAGCACAGCGGCCGTCGGTTCGGCGGTGATCTCACCGATCTCGGCCGCGTCGGTACCCAAGGGATGCGACCGCAACGCACTCAGCGCGACATCGGCCTCATCCGGCGCGACCACAGCAATGAATTTTCCTTCGTTGGCGACGTAAAGCGGGTCTATACCGAGCATTTCGCAGGCACCGCCCACGTCTGGCCGCACCACCAGACGCTGTTCATCAAGGACCACCCCGACGTTGGCTGCTTGGGCCAGCTCGTTGCACACAGTGCCAACACCGCCGCGGGTCGGGTCACGCAGCCAGCGAGTGGATGGTGCTGCCGCGAGCATCACTTCCACCAGCTCGCTGACCGATGCGGTGTCGGAGTGGATGTCGGCATCGATCGCCAAGTCGCCCCTGGCCAACATCACCGCCATACCGTGGTCACCCATCGACCCGGATAGCAGCACCTTGTCCCCCGGGCAGACCCGGGTGGCAGAAAACTCGCGCTCCGCCGGGATAATCCCGGCACCGCTCGTAGTGATGAACAGCCCGTCGGCCGCGCCCCTCGGCACCACCTTGGTATCGCCGGTGACGATCTGCACACCCGCTGCGGCCGCCGCGGTGGCCATGTCCGCGACGATGGCTTCCAACTCGGATACCGGGAAACCCTCCTCGAGCACGAACGCCGCCGTGATCCAGGAGGGGATCGCACCGGCCATGGCGAGGTCGTTGACCGTGCCGTGAACCGCGAGGTGGCCGATAGATCCGCCGGGAAAGCGCAAGGGCTGCACCACAAACGAGTCGGTGGAAAGTACCATGCGCGGCCCCTCCGGCAGCGAGATCACTGCGCCGTCATCGAGAGACTCCAACACTGGGTTGCGGAATGCCTCGACGAAGACGGCATCCACCAGCGCCGCCGAGGACTTTCCTCCCGCACCATGTGCCAGCGTGATGATTTCGTCCCGGAGCCGCGGTCTGCGGCGACGGAACGTTTCGATGCGCTCAATGACCTCGCCCTCGGCCCAACTCGGGCCGGTCGAGCGGTAGTCGCTGACTGGTTTACTCATGAGCCGACGTTCCCCTTCTTATGCACGGTGGACCAGAGTTGGTAGCCGAGCAGGGCCTGCGCCTCTTGGATGCGATGTACGCTCTGCGACCTGACGACGAAACACGCGTCGACGTCGGCACTGCTGGCGAAGGCCCCGCCGTCGTATCCGGCAAAGCCGATGGTGTAAAGGCCTCGGCGCCTGGCTTCGCGCAGTGCGTGCGTGAGGTCCGCTGAATTGCCACTGGTAGACATGGCGATCGCGATGTCGCCCGCCCCGGCACGAGCGATCAGTTGGCGTGCGAACACCAACTCGAACCCGACATCGTTACCCAACGCAGTCAGGATGGCCTGATCGGCGGTCAGGCACCAGGCCGGCAGCGGCCGGCCCAGCGGCGGCCGCACGAACAACGCCGCCAACGTCGCAGAATCTGTTGAGCTACCGCCATTTCCGAATGTGAACAGCCGACCGCCGGCGGTGAACCGCCGTGCCATCTCGGCACCCGCACTGTCCACCAGCGCAGCGTTGGCTTCCAGTGAGGACCGGCGCAACGCGGCGCTCTCGGCCGCTTTCGCCTGCGCCGATGCGGCGAGGTCCGTGAGCAACGATCCCGAATCGGTTTCCTGCGAGTCGATGAACGGGTAGAGGAAATTGGTAGCCTCCTGGGGCGTCCCGGCACCGGATTCCGTTGTGTTCATCCGTCAACCTCCTGCCCGACCCGGCTGATTGCCATACCCGCATGCACCAGCAGCAAGTCACCGGTCGACACCGGACCGATGAGGACCGTCTCCACACTCTCGGCGCCTTTGGCGGTCCGCACCATCGCCGAACTGCCGTCCGACGGAGCGAGTACCTCGGCGAGGCGCCCCTCGTCGCTGCAGGTGATGCACACCTCGTCGGTGCACTCGTCGACATTCAGCAGGCCGGGGTGTTCGAAACAGACGTGGGTCAGTTCCCACAGTAGGTGGTACAGCAGGACGAACCCCCCGGTCGCTGGCAATCCCGGATCTGGATCGTCGAGCCAGAGCACATGGTCGGCCGCGCCGTCGAAGGGACGTGTGCCGCTGCCTATCCAAATGGTGGTGGCGCCCCACGCCGGCGCTCTGCGCATGACCGACCGCACATCGGCGTCGTCGGCGTCCGCGACGGCGATCACGATGTCCCCGGAACGCACAGACACTCGCACGACATCGACGAGGTCGGGATCGGTCAGCGCAACCGCGGGCAGCGCCCGCTTGCCAACGATGACCGGGTGCACGAACTCGACCGCGATGTGTTGGGCATGCGGCTGCCAAGACGGTGCCAGACACCACATGGTGCCTCCGGCAGAAAATCGCCGGGCCAGCGTCAGCGATGTCGCAGCGAGATCTGCGGCGAGGTCAGCGCCCAGTCCGTGGTCGGTGGTGGTGGTAGACATCACGACACCGCCGGATCGCCGAACACGCCGTATTCGGTCATCGTCGCCAGGGTGATTCGCGCCGATTCTTCGTCAATGCGGGTCAAGGCAAACCCGGCGTGCACGATCGTGTAGTCGCCGATCTGCAGCTCTGGCAGATACGCCAAGCAGGCAGTCTTGTCTTCACCGGGAAAGGCGATCCGCGCCATCCGCGCGCCGTTCGCCGCATCCCAGATTTGCGTGATGCGTCCCGGAATCCCCAAACACATGCGTCAGCCCTCCTGCGCCGTCAACACCGATACTGCTGCTTGTCCCAATGCGATACCTCCATCGTTCGCGGGAACTGCGCGGTGAACGAGTACCTCGAAGCCCCGCTCGACGAGCTGCTGTCGGCATGCTTGCATCAGCAGCACATTCTGGAAGACGCCGCCGGTCAGCCCCACCAGACGAACGGGTCCGGCAACCCGGCCGACCGTCTCGGTGACGGCGCCTGCCACCGCGTGGTGGAAGGCCGCGGCCAGCGCCGCGGGCTCCGCACCGTCACGCAGCGCCGACACCATCGAGCGCAACATCGGCGAGGGGTCCATCAGTACCCCGGCGTCCGGTCCGAATCCGACGGACAATCGAAGGTCCGGGGTTGACGACGCCGCCCCGTCCGTCGCCATCACTTCGAGCTCGATGGCGGCCTGACCCTCGTACTCGATGCGGTGCCGAACCCCCAGCAGTGAGGCGACCGCGTCGAACAGGCGGCCCATACTGGTGCATGGCACGCAACCAGTGCCGCTGACGAGCTGCGACCGCAGCAGCCGCAGCTCCGCGTCGGTCAACGCGGTCACCGGGGCCAGATCGGCCGCCCACTTGATTCCTGCGGCCCACAGATAGGACAGCGCCATCCGGCACGGATTGCGCACCGCGGCATCGCCACCGGCCAACGGCACCGGGCGTAGATGGCCGACCCGGGTGAACCGGTGACTATCAGTGCCCAGCGCGAGGACCTCACCGCCCCAGACCGCACCATCCACGCCGAACCCGGTGCCGTCGAAAGCAATTCCGATGATCGGCTCACCCAGTCTGCCGTGCTCAGCCAGCAGCGACACAACATGTGCGTGGTGATGCTGCACCAGGTCCAGTGGCCGGCCCCCTGCGTTGCGCTCAGCCCAGCTACGGGTCAGATACCCGGGGTGCATGTCGGCCGCCAGCCGGATCGGATGCCGTCGCATCCGGCTGATCTGGGCTACCGAATGTTCGAACGCGCGCAATGTCTCCCAACCGCCCATATCGCCGATGTGCGCTGAGCAATAAGCACGACGCCCATCCGTCAGACAGAAAGTGTTCTTGAGTTCACCGCCGACCGCCAGCACCGTCGGCCCGGCGGCCGCGCTGTCGCCGAAATCGATCGGCAACGGGGCGTAGCCACGCGAACGCCGGATCGGCAGTTCCCTGCCGTCGAGGACCCGGACCACGGAGTCGTCACACGGCACATAGATCGGCCGGTTGTGATCGATCACCGCATCGCTCAGCGCCGGGAGACGTTCGGCTGCATCCTCATCGGTGTAACAGATGGGTTGATCGGATAGGTTCGCACTGGTCAGCACCACTGCATCCGGGGCATGCTCGACCGCGCCGGGAACCTCTGACAGCAGTAGGTGATGGATCGGCGAGTACGGAAGCAGCAATCCGATCCAGGGGCTGCCCGGCGCGACGCCTGCGGCAACCGGCGCCTCGTGGAAACGACGGACCAGCACGATCGGCCGCGCTGACGTCGACAGCACCGCCGCTTCGTCGTCATCGATCTGGCCATAGCGCCGCGCCACGGCTAGGTCACGCACCATCACAGCGAACGGCTTACCTGCCCTTGCCTTGCGTTGGCGCAGCTTGCCCACGGCGGTGTCGTTGTCGGCAGCGCAGGCGAGGTGGTAGCCGCCGATGCCCTTGATCGCGACAACCATCCCGGCACGAAGTGCCCGCTGCGCCGCAGCAATGGCGGCATCAGTGCCGTCGATCCGGGCGTTGGTGGCCGCGGTGTGCATCCGAAACCACAGTGTCGGACCACAATCCGGGCAGGCGATGGGTTGGGCGTGAAACCGGCGATCGGTCACGTCGTGGTATTCAGCGGCGCAGCGCGCACACATCGGGAAGTCGGCCATCGTGGTGGCGGGACGGTCATATGGGAGTTCGCGGATGATGGTGAACCGGGGACCGCAGTCGGTGCATGTCACGAAGGGATGACGGTAGCGCCGATCGGCGTGGTCGAACAGTTCGGCGACACAGTTGTCGCAAATCGCGATATCGGGAGGGATGGGGGTCGGTGCGCCATCCGCCGGGCGACTGGTCACGATCCGGAACGGTGCCAAGGTGTGTGCCTCGAGTGGCATCTCGGCCCGGGCCACCGCGGCGATCGTGGCCAATGGTGGCGCATCGGTGCGCAGTCGGCACGCGAATTCCTCGAGCGCCCGGGCGGGCCCCTGCACCTCGACGAACACCGAGGATGAATCGTTGCCGACGAAACCGGTCAACCCGAGTTCTGTGGCGACTCGATGCACGAACGGGCGAAACCCGACACCCTGCACCACCCCGGCGACGGTGAATCGGAGTCGCCGGACGTCAGTGGGCTGCGTCAACACCGTAGCGTCCGTCATGCTCGCCGCCAGATGACGACGCGGTTGTTTCCCGAGTCCGCTACCGCCAATCTGTCTGCCCGCAGCGAAATCCCGTATGGCCAGCACAGGGTGTCCCGCTGAACCGATGTCCAGCGGTTCTCGCCGTTGGACC
Organism: Mycolicibacterium sp. XJ2546; assembly: GCF_053483195.1. Taxonomy (NCBI): domain Bacteria; kingdom Bacillati; phylum Actinomycetota; class Actinomycetes; order Mycobacteriales; family Mycobacteriaceae; genus Mycobacterium; species Mycolicibacterium sp. XJ2546. The sequence continues at coordinate 36,765 of NZ_JBEFRW010000023.1, forward strand.
CGAAACCCGGCTGGGCCAGTACATGATCAGCGGCGCGCCCATCGGCCGGAAGGTTGTCCCACAACAGAATTCGGTTGTTGGCCGTGTCCGCGACCGCCAGCCGCTCAGTCCCTTCTCCGCCGACCCTATCGAGTCCAATCGCATACGGGAAGCGGAAGCGGTCCCCGGTATGCGGACCATACGGCCACTCCTCGGATGCCGAGAAATCGGGTTGTCCCACCAGAATATCGGCTGGTCGGTCGGTCGAGGGCAGCGGTGACCAGCCCAGTATCCGGTGATCTCCGGCGTCGGCCACCAACAGCAGATCGTCACGGCCGGCAAGATCGTGGGGCCAGCGGAAACTCGCCGGACCCACTGCGCCACCACGGTTCTCCGAGCGATGGGCCGCGTCGGGCTGGCCGACGACGATATCGGCGGGCTGCCCGGGTTCGGGGATGCCGCCCTTCCAACCCAGCACCCGCCGATTTCCAGTGTCGGCAACCCAGAATCGTGAACCGATCACCGCGATCCCGAACGGCCAGTACATCGTCGACGCCGAGCATGTCTTCCCCTGGTTGGGAGCGACCGAAGAAGCATCCGGCTGTCCCAGAATCAGATCCGGTGCCACATCGCTGCGCTCTGGCACCGAGTTCCAGATCAGGATGCGATGGTGCCACGCATCCGCAACAATCAACCTGCCCTGGTGCACCAGCACCCCGGTGGGTAGGTTCATGCCGCGTTCGGGCCCGCGCCCGCCGGCGGCCTTACCCTCGGTATGGCCGTCAGGCTGTCCCAGCACGATGTCAGCCGGTTGCTCGTCGTGACCAGGGTAGCCATGCCACACCAGCACCCGGTGGTTGCCGGAATCGGCGACTACCAAGTGGTCCGATCCGAGGAACACTCCTCTCGGCGAGTACATCCACGACATCGACGGATGCGCTGGCGGTAACGCCAGGCCGCCGGGTGCCGGGGCGCCCAACCAGACTTCCGGTGACCACCCGTCGCTGAGGTCGGTCGCTGGCGCCGTATCCACCAGGGCCGACCGACCGCCGACGTTGTGACGGACGGTGTAGCGGGTCATGTCCCGACTCTGACCCAGAGTTCGCCTCGGTCAACGCGCAGCGGCAGCTGTTCCAGCTGTGCGCCGGGGGCGGTGAGGCATTCACCCGAACTTGCGTCGTAGCAAAAGCCGTGCCACGGGCAGGTGAGCGTGCCACCGACGACGTCGAGCACGGCGTTGTCCAACGGCAGACCTTCGTGGGCGCACTCGTTGCGGTAGGCCGACAAACGCTGCCCCACGTTGACGACGATCACCTCGGCTTGCTCGCCTGAGGTGGCCGTCAATCTCCGCACCACCAGATCTCCGTCATGCACATCGGCGGAGGGCCCCGCGCTCACCCAGCCTTCACTGGCTGGATCCGGCCCGATGCGCAAGGATTCCAAGGGGATCAACGTGGGCGAGGGCTCGTTCGCCAACACCTCGACGCCGGTCACCGACGGAACGTTCTCTGTGAGCGCGCTTTCCACCAGGTTCCGCAGGGTCACCGACGACATCGAGCAGCCGTTGCAAGCACCTTCGAGTCGCACGAACGCGGTGCCGTCCTCGATCCGCACCAGCGTGACATCGCCGCCATGGCTCTGCAATTGCGGCCGAACCTCGACCAGCACCCGGTTGGCGTGGGTCATCGGATCTGGCCGGACGATGCCGTGCAGCGAAAGCAGCAGATGCACCACCGGGTCATCGGCCAGTTCGAACAGCACCGGACGCGCGGCGTCATCCGCGCGCATCCGCCGAACCATCGTGATCAGGCCAGCCCGGTGCACCGCCTCGATCGCGGCCTTGACCTCCTCAGCGACGGCGCGTGACCCGTCATCGAGTTGGTTCAACGCGCTAATCGCGTCGTCCACCCGTTTGGCCAGGGTCTCGAAATCCGGTTCCGATGCGGCTACCTGCGCGGCATTCGTCGACGGTGCGGCCGCCGTGGTGGTGGTCGTCATGCGCCGCTCCTCTCTACTACCCGTTTTCGACTTCGGTACGGATCAGCGTGCGTTGTCGGGATATCTCGTCGAGCACGCCGCGCACCGCGCGCACCGAGTCGTGGTCCCCGGCCTCTTCGAACAGGAACCGGGCGTCGTAGAGCTTGGCGCGGGCCTGGTCGAAGACACCGAGATGAGCCAACACATTGCCCTGATTGGCCAGTACCCTGGCCCGCCCGAGTGGATCGGAGTCGCGGTCGCGTGCCTCCAGCACCGCCTCGTACAGCTCCACTGCCTCGACCAGGTTGTCGGCCTGGTGTCTTGATGGGGTGTACACCAACGAGTTTGCAAGGTTGAGTTGCACACTCGCCCACTGTTCGGGATGTTCCTCCTTGGTGTACACGGTCAGCGCCGAGCGCAACGACTGGGCTGCCACACCGAGCCGAAGCTGCCCGGATGCTTCGACCATCGGCATGGTCAGGTAGGCGGTCGCGAGATTGGCGTGCGCGGCGGCCCACAGCAGCGGTGCCTCATCGCGTAGCACCAACTGCAGCGCCGAGTGGTAATGCGGTATCAACTGCGGCAGTAGCTCCGGACGGTCCTGCGACTGCTCGTGCAGCAGGCCGGCCAGGCTCATGTGCACCTCAGCGCGGGCAATCCGCAGGCTGTCGGCCTTGTCCAGGCAGCGCAGTGCCCGTTCCAAACGCTGTTGTGCACTCGGATCGCCGGTTTCGCGGCAGATCGAACCCGAGGCCGACAGCATTACTCCCTGCAGTGGCGCGGAGACCACGGCTGCGGCCTCGATCGCCTTGTCCATAAGCACGATTGCCGTGGCCGGATCACCGTCGGCCAAAGCCGCGCTGGCCTGCGCGGACAACACCACCGCCGTCAGTTCGGCGCCAAGGGAGCCGCTGTCCGGTGCGGCGTCGGCGCGTCCGACGACGTACAGGACCAGGTCGACCAGCACCCCGAATTCGCCGAGCGCCGTGCGTAAGGTATCCGGGTCGACGCTGTCGGGATCAAGGACGAAACGGTTGTATCGTGCCACGACGTCGTCGGGGTCGTCAGCGGCCAGCGCTGCAAGTGCGGCATCACGCTCTCCGGCCAGTACCAGTTCGTGGGCTCGCAGCCGGGCTGGCCAGGATTGCGGGGTACGCCCGGCCAGCAACTCGGCGCGTACCTGATCGCAATCCTGACCCGCGGGAATCAGCATGTAGCCCAGCGGAAGCGGAAATGCACCCAGCGCCTGCGGCCGGGTAACCGGCACCCCGGCGGCCTGCGTAGTTGTCGAGAATGTTGTCATCGCCTCAGCCATTGAGAGGTCCTCGCAAATCCCGCTCGGCAACACGCTTGATCAAACTGGCCGCCAGCTCGGCCCTGGCCTTGGTGGCGTAAGTACAGATTCGGGTCCGCACCACGCCGTCGGTGAATACCACGACAAGCTCGACCGCCCATCGGCCATGCTCCTCCACCACGACAGCCTCGACATCGCGCGCATCATCACTGGAATCACCGGCTCGGACAACAGTCTTCGGGTGTGCGGCCTTGGGACGGACCGGACGTTCCTCACACATCGCGGTCACGTTTCTGGCCCCATCGGAACGCGCAGTGCTCCCTGGTCATCATCCCAGAATGCATCACGAATGCCGACCGGGACATCGTCATCCAACACTTCACGCACCAGCGTGCTGCGGTCGCCTGCCGGGTTGCGCTGCTTGAGCAGTAGACCCCCACTGCGGGGGCCGCGCAGCGGGATCAGCCACAGGTCGGCATCCCGCCGCACCGCGGCGACGGCATCCGATGGAAACCGGCTGGCCGCCAGCCTGGCATCCAGCCGCACATAGCCGTCGGCGGTGAACTCGACTTGCAGCCTGGTGTCTCCCACCGGGCGTAGCACGGAAAGGTATTCGGCCTCGACGATGCCGATCACCTTCTCCATCCCGGCCGCAACGTGTTCGCTCAGGTCCGCACCGAGCTCCACTCCGCCGGCCTCGATGAGGAACACCGTGATGTCGTCCGGGCAAGCTTCACCGAGCGCCCAGCGCGCGAAGGCGATTGCGTGGTCCCAGCGAAACGAGTGGGTGTGCAGCCCTTGCAGGGGTGGCAGTTCGGCTAGTTCGGCGCCGGGCACCTTGTAGACGGTCCCCGGCGCCGCACCGGTGGCTGCGGCGTCGACGATGACGACCCGCTTCGCTCCCTTCATCTGGAACGCCACGTCCATGCCTGCCGTCCCACCATCGACCAGACGGGCACCGTCGGGGACACCGCGTTCCCACAGGTGGCGGACCAGGATCGGTCCGACCCCGTCGTCACCACGCAACAGGTTGCCGCACCCGACGACCAGGACCTCGCAGCCGGACGTTTCGATATCGACAGCGTTGTCTTGAGCGCCGGAATCAGCAGGGTAGGAATGGGATTCGGTAGACGTCGGAATCACACCATTCCGTTGATCACGAACCGAGACAGCTCACGACCCGATTTCCCGTCGTAGGCGTGCACCGTGCAGACTAGGCAGGAGTCGAAACTGCGGGCAACGTGGCCAAGCTCGACCGGATCCTCCACATCGACGATCGGCGACCCGACCAGAGCCTTCTCGATCGGCCCCAACGATTGTGCGGCATCGCGCGGGCCGATGTTCCACGCCGTGGGTGTGATCACTTGGTAGTTCTTGATCTTGTTGTCTTCGATGACAATCCAGTCTGCCAGAGCCCCACGAGCGGCCTCGGTGGCGCCGAACCCCTTACCTTCGGCGTGTTCGACCGGTTTGGTGTAGAAACTCTCCTTGAGATCGATCGCATCAAGCCAGGCTCGTGTCCACTTATAGTACTTGGGCGCTTCGTGCATACGGGCGAGCTGGCGCACCAGCACACTGGGGCCGATCTTGTTGTAGATGTCCAGGAACAGCGGATCGTTGTCCTGGTGCGGCAGCGGGTTCGGGCCGCCGGCCGCAATCCGACGCGCCAGCGGTCCGGCTTCCAGCGGGATGTGCCCGAGACTGGGAATGTCGTACCGAGGTGACTTGGCCCAACTGTATTTCCCTTGTGTACGACCGACTTCGGGGTCGATCGGAATGGTCTCACCCTCGAATGGATGCAGCGGACGGTCGCCCTCGTAGAAAGCGTGCGTGACATCTTCGGTGACGCGCGCCTGGTCGAAGGTGTGCCACTGTCCGTTCGCATAAACGCCGGACCGGCCGATCAGCGCATCGTTTCGCCCGTCGATCGTCGGGTTCTCATACTGCGACGGATCGAAATAGGTGCCGGTAGCGAGGTAGTTGCCGACGCCCTGGCCATATTTGTCCAGGCCGACGTCCAGGCAGAACCGGATGAAAAAGCCGCAGTCACTGTTGTACTGGGCTTCGTTTTCGTCGACCCAGGCCAGCACGTCCTCCCAGGTCTCGTTCTCCAGCCATCGGTCGACCGAGCAGCCCAACCACTGCTTCTCCAGCCAGTTGTCCTTCCAGTGCTCGAGGATCGCGATCGACCGGGTGACATCGGCCAGCGTCGGCGCACACATCACGCCGCCAGGCACCATGAAGCTGGAGTGCGGCCACTGCCCCCCGAAAATGGCATACACCTCGACCGGTTTGGCCGACAACACCACACCCGGCTGGTAGCTGGTGCCCACATACGGTGCGAACCGGCGCACCGATTCTGCGTACAGCGGTGACTTCGCGTAGTTCTTATTGGTCAGGTCGATTGCGAACAACGCATAGAAGTAGCGCGGTATCGACTGCAAGGTTTCGCAGGCCTGGCAGATATTGCGGACCAGGGTCGCATTCGGCGGCAGATGGGTCCGCCACGCGGTGTCGAGCGCGTAGGCAGATTTGTAAAGGTGGCTGCCGCCGCAGATCCCACAGATGCGCGGGCAGACCACCAGGCCGGCCTGCGGGTCCTTACCCTGCAAGATGATTTCGAAGCCGCGAAACATCGCGGCCTCCGTCCAGGCGGAGGTGACGACTCCATCCTCAACGGTGACGCGGACGTCGAGGTCGCCCTCGACCCGGCCCAATGGGCTGACGAACAGATCAAGCTCGGTCATGTTGGTTTGGTCCTTCCGATAAACCTTGGCTGATGGTTTGGCCGCGCGATGTTTCGCCACCGTCTAGACCACGAACATGTCTTCTTTGGACCACTGCGGGGCAGCGATTCGCGCGGCCGCCGCATGGGCCATGTAGGTGAGGTGATCGGAACCTTCCGGAACTTCCTTCGGAATCATCCCGCTGACCTTCTGGGTCTTGAACAACGTTCCCGGTGCGAGGTCGAAGTGCGGGAACTCAGGCTCGGTGCAGCCAAGGCACGGCATCCCGGCCCTGGTCTTCGACGACTGGCGGTTCCACAGGATGCGGTTGCACGGCGAATGCGTCATGGGCCCGCGGCAGCCGAACTCGTAGAACAGGCAGCCAGTGCGGGTGCCCTCACCAAACGACAGGGTCGACTGCTTGTACTCGAAGAATTGCACACGCGTGCACCCGGTTTGGGTGAAGGTTTTGAAGAAGGTCTCCGGCCGATGCAGTTCGTCGAGCGCGATATCGCCGGCGCGCCCCGACGCGAGTGCGACAAGGATCTGGGTGATCCAGTCCGGATGCGCGGGACAGCCCGGAATGTTTATGACCGGCAGACCCATCTTCGATCGGAAGTCCGGCCCCAGAAACCCGCCCTTGTCGCGCTTGTGGAACTGCAGCCCGGTCGAGCCCGACGGGTTCGGTTCCATCGCCGGTATGCCGCCCCAGCACGCGCAGTCCCCGATGGCGACCACGATCTGCGCCGCGCCCGCGAGGTCGATGACCCAGTCCTTCATCGCGCGGTCGGCGAACATGTCCATTCGGCCGCTTCCGTTGGGCGCTTCGATGACGGTGCCCTCGAATACAAAGATGTCAAGTGGGCGTTCCCCTTTTGCGCAATCCCAGAATACTTTCTGGGCATTGTCACCTAATTCCAATCCCAATGACGGATGCCACAATAAATCGAGACCAAAATCAACAATCAAATCGACGACATTGGGTTCATCCGCATTGAGGAAGGACATCGTATTCCCACTACATGCACCTCCTTGGAACCACAGAACTGACGCCATTTGAACTCCTCTCGACAGCGACCCAGGGCGAGGCCGCAATTGGGTTGCGGATTGGTGCGGGCTGATGATTTTGTCTGACTTTTGTTTGGGCTGGTTTTCGCTATTCCTGGGCGAGCCGGCGGCCGAAAGCACGCGCCACCTGGATCATGAAGCCCAGGCCTCGAACGATGTCCTTGTCCTTGCTCACGCGCCACAGACCGAAGATGCCTTTCGGCCCCCCGGGATCGGCCGCGGCCGCCGCCTTGCCCTCGACCAATGCCTGCCCGAGCTGAGCGAGCACGTCAGCGGCTTGCGGATCGGTGAGGCGCGAGGTCAACAGCGTGTTCAGCGCCGGAGTTGCATCCACCAGCGCCCCAGACAGAGCGGCCAGGCTGCTGGCAAGACCTCGCAGGTCGACAGCCCTGAATGACTCGACACCGGGGATCGCGCCGGGGGCCGTGGATTCTCTGAGCTCATCGACGGCGGCGACAACCGACGCGCCGATCTCGTCACCGCGCCGAACCATCCCGTCGAGTCCCTCTACCAGGATTGCCAACAGATCGGCATGGTCGAGTAGATCGTTCAGCGAAGCCGCGACCGCAGGATCGTCCAGCCGCTGGCGCAGGGCGTCAGCCGGCGAGATGGCGATCACTTGACCGTTTGCCGTCATACAAGACCTCCTGCTTTCCGAGCCCAAGCGCCACGATGCGATGTGCCGACGATCACAAACCTAACGGCATGTGACCCACCTGCCTATCGCTTTCACGCAGAGGCTGTCAGAATTACGCAGACTTGAACACGGTGGCGCGCGCCAAGAGGACGGGAGACTTGCGTGTTTACCGCAAATACTTTATCCAGCGCTTCATCATCGGTTCGGCTCGACATCGCGGTCCGGAAATGTCCCGACTGACCCGTCTGGGCTATATCGATGTTCGCCGCACCAGCAACCCGGTACGGCGCAAGGTCAGATCTCGCGGCGTCCCGCCGGCTCTGGCCGACAAGGAGATCTTCTACACCGAGGACGTCGCTGAGGCGTCGCGCCTGATCGGCAAGGCGCTCGCACCGCTCACCCTCGACGTTGACACCCATGCCGGCGACGGATTTGCTGCGACGATGCATGGAGTACGCCTTCGCAATGTCAGCATGCTCTACCTCGACCTGCACGTGGCATGCACATTGGAGATCCCGGACCACGGTCCGTACTTTGCTGTGCACATGCCAACCAACGGAACCGCACTAGTGCGTCACCGCGGGCAGGTGTTCGAGGCCAACACCATCCGCTCGCTGGTGACCAGCCCGCAGGGATCTCTGCGCGTCGCTTTCGAGCACGATTCACCACACCTGATAATCCGCGTCGAGGCGCCTGCCATGGTCGCGCACCTGACCCGGCTGCTCGGCCGCACCCTGCGGCGGCCGCTGGAGTTCAACCCCGAGTTCGACCTGGCGACCGAGGCCGCCATGCGTTGGCACGCGGCTGTGGGGCTGATCCATAGCGAGGTCTTCCATCCGGGCTCGCTGGTGCAGCGAGGGCAGGGCATCGGCGCCCTGGAAGAACTGGTCATGAGCAGCCTGCTGCAACTGCAGCCATCGAGCTACCACGAGGAGTTCGTCCAGCCGCCCCAGCCCGACCAGCGGCGCGCCGTGGTCCGGGAGGCGATGAACTACATCGAGGACCACCTCGCCGAACGCATCACGATGGGGTCGTTGGCCAAGGCGGTCCACATGAGCGTCAGATCAATTCAGCAAGGCTTCCGGGAGGAACTGGCGATGACACCGATGATGTTCGTGCGCGAGCGACGAATGCAGCGGGTGCACGAGGAGCTCACCGATGCAATGCCGACCGACGGTGTCACCGTGACTTCTGTCGCTGAGCGCTGGGGGTTTCATCACCTGGGCAGCTTCGCGGTGGAATACCGCAAACGCTGGGGTGAAACACCGTCGGAGACTCTCAGGCGATAGCGGTGTCGCGCCGAACCGCGCTGAATTTTCGCCAGCCCAGTGCCCGCTGAGACAGTAGGTGGGTGATCAGCAACTCCGTGGACATCGTCGGTGCATCTTGGCTGACCACGTGCCACGGCCGATTCACCGGAGTGCCGGGCACCGACAGCTCGACCAAAGTGCCCAACTCCAATTCGCGTCGCACGGCCTGCCGCGACACCAGCGTCACCCCCAGGCCGGCGACCGCAGCGGCCACCACCGCGCCGTGCGATCCCAACACCAGCTGAGGCGGCGTGACGTCGAGGTCGTCGAGCAGTGTGGTCAAAGTCGACCGCGTACCCGATCCCGGCTCGCGCAGAAGCCACGTCGCGGTGGCTGGTTCAAACCGCTCGGCCACCGCGGGTGCCCCCACCACGACGAGCTCGTTTGGGCTGACCGCACGCACCCGCACCGTCTTGCTCAACTCAGCCGGAGGACGGCCGGCCACCACCATGTCGACCTCGTGCCGGGCGAGCATAGGCCAGACGGCGCTGCGAGGTGCCACCTCGAGATGCAGAACGACGCCGGGGTATTGCGTGCGAAACGATGCCAGGGCGACCGGAATCAGTAGTTCACCGGCCGAGGTGACCGCGGCGAGTCGGACCGAGCCATTTTCCGGATCGGCCTCGCCACGCGCAGCAAGGATCGCCTCGTCGTGCAGGCCAAGAATCCGCCGCGCGTATTCGACGTAACGTTGTCCGGCGGGCGTCAACCGTACTCCGCGGCCGTACCGGTCGACGAGATTGATGCCGATGTCGTGGCTCAGCGCCCGCAACGCCGAGGAGATCGATGATTCGGTGACCACAAGACGTTCGGCGGCACCGCGCACCGAGCCGGTGTCGGCCAGCTCGACCAACGCTCGGAGCCGCGCATTGGTGGTCATCGGTTATTCTCGGCCGCTCGAAACACCCGGCTGGACAGCAAATCGGCCGGTTCGATGGTGGACAGCGCCGCCAAGTCCACCATCTGGTCGTCGCCGCCGAGTAGCCGGCGAGCATGGCGCAGCCGGGCCCGCTCCAACGCATTGCGCACACTGCGCGCATTGGCGAACCACGGCTGATCGATCCGCAGCTTCAGGTATCGGTGCAACACCTCGTGGGCCTCGTCTGAGAACCGGTAGCCCATTCCCTCGGTCATCAACATTGCGATGTCCTTCAATTCATCGACGGTGTAGTCGGGGAAGGTGATGTGGTGGGCGATCCGGCTCTGCATGCCCGGGTTTGCGGAGAAGAACTGATCCATCTTGTCGGCGTAACCGGCCAGGATCACCACCAGATCATCGCGGTTGTTCTCCATCACCTGCAGCAGAATCTCGATTGCCTCCGAGCCGTAATCGCGATCGTTCTCCACTTTGTAGAGGTAGTACGCCTCATCGATGAACAGCACACCGCCCATCGCCCGTTTGATGACGTCCTTGGTCTTCGGGGCAGTGTGCCCGACATACTCACCGACCAGATCGTCGCGGGTGACACTGACCAGGTGCCCGCGGCGGAGGTAGCCGAGCCGATGCAAGAGATCGGCCATCCGTATCGCGACGGTGGTCTTACCGGTGCCTGGGTTCCCGGTGAAACACATGTGCAGGGTGGGCTGCGGCGCACTCACACCAAAACGTGCCCGCACCCTGTCCACCAGCAGCAACGCGGCGATTTCGGCAATGCGTGTCTTCACCGGCACCAGCCCGACGAGCTCACCGTCGAGTTTGGCCAGTACCTCCTCCACGCCCGACTCGCGGCGCGCGACAGAAAGGTCGACCACAGCATCGGCGGGCAGGGTCTCCCGCTCCGGCACGTCCGACTCCCCGTCCCGTTGAGGACCGGGAGCCGGACGCGGCCGGTACCCGAACGGGCTGCGCGGGTTCTCGGCGGATTGGAGCGTCATCGATTCACCCCGGTTGGTACCTGTCCCCTTCGGGACGCTCGGTCGCATACGAATAGGTGGTGTAGCCGATCTGGCGGTTAGCCCTCTCGGCGCGGTCGAGGCGGAAACCGGGTTCCTCGGCGGGCCGATTGACGATGAACGACAGGGCGGTCGTCTGCCGGCCCAAGCCCGCATCGTAGGCGTTGAGCCGAATGTAGCTGTTCGGGTTGGCCGTCCGGCACGCGTTGACCTCGAGCAGCACCCCAGCCGGATCCTTGAGGTCGAACATTGGCAGCCCCCACATCTCCCAGTAGGTGTTGCGCGGATGCGGGTCGTCGGTGAACTCGACCGACAAGGGCCAGCCATTGGACAGTGCGTAGTCGATCTGAGCGGTGATCTCCTCGTCGGTGAAGTCGGGAAGGTAAGAGAAGGTGCCCTGGGTGATTCGCATATGTCAACTCGCCTCGGGTCAGACCGTCGTCGGTGTCGCGACGACGTCGGGTGTATCGGTGGACTCGTAGTTGAAAGTGATGTCGCCCCAGGTGGCCAGCGCGGTGTCCAGCGCCCGGTTCTGCGACGCCGCCTTCTTGAGGATGTCTGGCCCTTCCTTGTAGTAATCGCGGCCCTCGTTTCGAGCCTTGATCATGGCTTCCAGCGCCACACGGTTGGCCTCGGCGCCCGAGGCGATACCCATCGGATGCCCGATGGTGCCGCCACCGAACTGCAAGATCACGTCCTCACCCAGGTAGTGGATCAGCTGGTGCATCTGGCCGGCGTGGATACCGCCGGAGGCCACCGGCATGACACCGGGCATCGATGCCCACTTTTGGTCGAAGTACAGACCCTTGACCGGGTCGGCCGGGATGCTGTCCAGGCGCAGGGTGTCGTAGAAGCCTGCGGTGGTGTTCGGGTCACCCTCAAGCTTGCCCACGACGGTGCCCGCATGGATGTGGTCGACACCGGCCAGCCGCATCCATTTGGCGATCACCCGGAAGCTCACACCGTGGGTCTTCTGCCGGGTGTAGGTGCCGTGGCCGGCGCGGTGCAGATGCAGCAGCACGCTGTGGTCGCGGGCCCATTTGGCCATCGACTGGATGGCCGTGTAGCCAATCGTCAGGTCGATCATCACCACCACCGAGCCGAGTTCGGCCGCGAAATCGGCCCGCTCATACATCTCCTCCATGGTGCCTGCGGTGATGTTGAGGTAGTGCCCCTTGATCTCGCCCGTCGCCGCCTGTGCCCGGTTGACCGCTTCCATGCAGAACAGGAAGCGGTCCCGCCACCGCATGAACGGCTGCGAGTTGATGTTTTCGTCGTCCTTGGTGAAGTCAAGGCCCCCGCGCAGCGCCTCGTAGACGACGCGACCGTAGTTGCGCGCTGATAGGCCGAGCTTGGGTTTGGTGGTCGCGCCAAGCAGCGGCCGGCCGAACTTACCCAGGTACTCGCGTTCCATCACGATCCCGTGCGCGGGGCCCTGGAACGTCTTGACGTAGTGCGTGGGGATCCGCATATCCTCCAGGCGCAGAGCCTTGAGCGGCTTGAACCCGAACACGTTGCCGATGATCGAGCTGGTGAGGTTGGCGATCGAGGCCTCCTCGAACAGGTCGATGTCGTAGGCGATGAGGGCGATCCACTGCCCGGGGGCGTTGGGGACAGCCTCGACGCTGTAACACTTGGCCTGATAGTGCTCAAAGGTCGTGAGCCGGTCGGTCCACACCACCGTCCATGTCGCGGTACTGGATTCACCGGCCACCGCCGCGCCGGCTTCCTCGGGCGGCACCCCGTCTTGAGGGGTGATCCTGAAGGCGCACAACACATCGGAGTCCCTGGGGACGTAGTCCGGTTGCCAGTAGCCCATCTCTGCGTAGGGGATGACTCCCGCGTTCCATCTGTCTGTCATGACGCGAATGTTTCCACCCGATCATAAAGCTGTCCATCGGTAATTCGACGCTAATTCAGAAGCAAATACTTAAGTATCACCATCCCCTGTCGGATCCACCTCCTGGGTGAGGTAATTCTGTTCCGCCAGCTCATAGCCTTACGGACACAAACCTCACGGGGTTCCTACGACGAGGAGTATCGATGAGCACCTGCACCCAGATCGCAGCCCAACTGGTCAGCCCCGGGAAGGGGATCCTGGCGGCCGACGAGAGTATTTCCACCATGTCGTCCCGATTGGAGAATGCAGGCGTCACGCCGAGCGCAACGAGCCGCCGCGACTACCGCGAACTGTTGGTCAGCACGCCCGGCCTGTCCGACGGCGTTTCAGGGATCATCTTCTGTGACGAGACGCTCAATCAGGTGTTCTCCGACGGCCGCCCCTTCGCGCAGGCCGTTCGCGAGCTCGACATATTGCCCGGGATCAAGGTCGACACCGGCGCCAAACCATGTCCGGGGCTGCCCGGCGAAACCATCACCGAGGGCCTCGACGGGCTCAGCGACCGGTTGGCCCGCTACGCCCAGATGGGTGCCGCCTTCGCGAAGTGGCGCGCGGTGTACACGATCACCCAGAACGGACCCAGCTGGGGCGCCATCACCAGCAATGCAAATGCGCTCGCACGGTATGCCGCTGCATGTCAGGAAGCGGGCCTGGTGCCCATCGTGGAGCCTGAGGTGCTCACCGCAGGCGACCACCCCATCGAACGTTGTGCCGATGTCACCGCGTCCGTGCATGCCGCGGTGCGCCAACAACTCGGGGTGCTCAATGTCGACCTGGGTGGGATCGTGCTCAAGCCCAACATGATCACCGAGGGTGCAGATCATCCCGAGCACGCGACACCGCAGCAGGTGGCCGACGCCACCGTGCGCGTGTTGCGGGCTTGGCCGGCCAGTTTGGCCGGCGTGGCCTTCCTCTCCGGCGGTCAATCGCCGGAGCGGGCCACCGCAAATCTCGAGGCGCTCCAAACGCAGCAGACCCCCTGGCCCCTGACCTTCTCCTTCGGCCGGGCTCTGGTCTCACCCGCGCTGGCTGCATGGCGCGGTGAGGAGGCACGAGTCACCGACGGGCAAGCCGCACTCGCGATGCACGTCGCAGCCAATGCCGCCGCGGTGCGATTGCGCAGTGAGCTTCAGTCAGCCTGAGCGCAGTACTCGGCCGCAATCACTGGAAGATGCCCTCGCGCAGCGCGACGGCCACCGCAGCGGTCCGGTCGCTGACGTCCAGCTTGCGGTAGATGGAACGCAAGTGACTCTTAACCGTCTCGTCGCCGATAAAGAGTTTGCTGGCCAGGCCTCGGTTGGACAGCCCAGACACCACGAGGGAGAGAATCTCACTCTCACGTTGGGTGAGTCCGTGGCTAGCGCCAGGCCAGAACTCCTTACGTTGCAGGCGGGCCGCGGTGTCGGCCGCTCGGGCGGCGAGACTCGCGTCGATCGCCGTCGAGCCGCTGTGCACGTACTCGAGCTGCTGCACAAGTTCGTCACTGCTGACGCCCTTCAGCAGGTACCCCGAGGCCCCGGCCCGGAGCGCCTGGAACAGGTACTGCTCGTCGTCGTACACCGACAGCAGGACAACCTTGCGCTCGGGCTGGTGTTCGTGGACCGCCCGGCACAGATCGAGTCCACTTCCCCCGCGCATTCGCACGTCACACAACACAATATCGGGCTGCAAGCTATCAATTACCGTCAGGGCATATTCCACGCCGACCGCTTGACCGACAATACGTACCCGATTTTTGAATGCCGCGAGCATTGCCTTGAGACCCTCAATTACGATCTCATGATCATCGACAAGTACGACCCGCAATGGGCCCGCTGATGCTGGCGCCGTCATGCACTCACACTAATTGCGATTTGTTTAACCGTCCACGGAAATTTCTGAGGTCACCGGGTTTAACCCCACCTATCCCCCATTTTGGGGGATTAATGACCCGCTTCGCATTCCTACCATCGGCGCCAACAGGAAAGGAGTGGCCGATGCCGCCGATGGTGATGGGAGAACCCAAGCTCGTCGCATCCGTCCTACCCGCAAACTTTGCGTATCTGGGCCGCGACGTCGAGGAAATCGAGGAGGCGGGAATCGACCGGATCCAGTGGGACGTCATGGATGGCCGTTTCGTCCCGAACATCACGTTCGGCCCCGATGTCATCGCCGCCAACCGCAAGCGCGTCGGTATCGGCTTCGAGGCACACCTGATGGTGGAGGACCCCGACCCGATGCTGCCACGTTGGGTGGAAGCGGGTTGCCAGATTGTCATTGTGCACGCCGAGGCCTGCCGGCATCTGCACCGCACCCTTTCGCTGATCCGCAACCTTGGCGCGCGCGCAGGCGTCGCACTGAACCCGGCCACTCCCCTGGACGCGGTCGTCAACGTGCTCGACGTTACCGATCTCTTGTTGGTGATGACGGTCAATCCGGGCTTCGGCGGTCAACGTTATCTGTCCAGCATGGAAACGAAGATCGCCGAAGCGCGGGACGAAATCGACAGGCGCGGACTGGATATCGAGCTCGAGGTGGATGGCGGAATCGGTGCAGCGACCATCGCAGGTGCCGCAGCGGCAGGAGCGACGGTGTTCTGTGCTGGCTCGGCATTGTTCACCGGAGCCGAAACCATGGCGGAGCGCACCGCGGCGCTGCGTGCGGCCGCAACCGAGCGGCTGGTGATGCAGTGACCACGGCACCCAGCACACCAGACGAAACACGTTCGCAGTCAGAAGAACTCGACCAGCTCGCGATCAACACGCTGCGTTTTCTGGCCGCCGACGGTGTGCAGGCCGCCAACAGCGGGCATCCGGGTCTGCCATTAGGCGCTGCTCCGATCGCGTGGACATTGTGGGCACGCCATCTCCGCCACGACCCGGCCAATCCTCTCTGGCCCGACCGGGACAGGTTTGTGTTGTCAGCGGGTCACGGCTCGATGTTGCTGTATGCGTTGTTGAACGTGTTCGGATACGACCTACCGATCGACCAACTGCGCCGGTTTCGCCAGCTCGGGTCACAGACTCCCGGGCATCCGGAGTATGGCCACACACCGGGCGTCGAAACCACAACCGGCCCGCTTGGCCAAGGACTGGCCAACGCGGTGGGCATGGCGCTGGCCGAGCGAATGCTGGCTGCCCGCTGCAACACTGCCGACCATACGGTCGTCGACCACCGCACCTGGGTGTTGGCCGGGGACGGCGACCTGATGGAAGGTATCTCGCATGAGGCCGTGTCGTTGGCCGGCAGGCTAAGACTGAGCAAGCTGACGGTGATCTTCGACGACAACGACATCACCATCGACGGCCCGGCCACGCAGAGCTGCGCTGACGACGTCGAGGGTCGTTTCGTGGCATGCGGGTGGCAGGTATTGGCTGTCGAGGACGGTAACGACGTGCGTGCGCTCGATGAAGCCTTCACCGCAGCGCGCGACCAAGACCGACCTACCTTCATCCGGGTCAAGACAACGATCGGCTACGGTGCCCCCGGCATCGAGGGCACACCGAAGGCGCATGGTAGCCCCCTGGGCGCCGACACGATTGCGACCATGCGGAATCGGCTGGACTGGCCGGACGTGCCATTCCACGTGCCCCTCGCTGTCGGTGCCATCGCCGCCGCCACAGCCGCAAACGGTGCTGTGGCATACGCGGATTGGTCCACCGAACACGAAAGATGGCAGGCCAGCCACCCTGCGCTGGCAGCGGACTTCCCGCTCGACGCTGTGCCGGAACCCGCAGACATAGGCGTCCTGACAGCACTGGCCGACGAGGCGATGCCCGGTGGCAAAACAGCAACCCGTAAGGCCTCGGGCGCCGCATTGAACGCACTTTCGGCAACGTACCCGGGGCTAGTGGGCGGTTCGGCCGATCTGGCCGGATCGACGAACACCGTCATCCCCGGCGGCTTCGTGGGTCCCGACGACTATGCCGGACGGACAATTCATTTCGGTGTCCGCGAACATGCGATGGCCGCGGTGATGAACGGTATCGCGCTGCATGGCGGCCTACGCCCCTTCGGCAGCACGTTCCTGGTGTTTGCGGACTATCTACGACCGGCGCTGCGACTCTCGGCACTGATGAAGCTGCCTGTCATCTATGTGTTCACCCATGATTCGGTGTACGTCGGCGAGGATGGACCAACCCATCAGCCCATCGAACAGATCGAATCGCTGCGCCTGATCCCCGGCCTGACCGTGCTGCGTCCGGCTGATGCGGCTGAGACCACGTTGGCATGGCAGCTAGCCGCCGCGAACACGGCTGGCCCGACAGCTCTGGTCCTGAGCCGCCAGGACTTACCGATCCTCGGCGGCGCCGGTCTGGACGACATCCGGCGGTACGGCAGCCGTACCGTGAAGTACGCGGACACGCGTCCCGATGTCATCCTTGCGGCGAGCGGTTCTGAGGTCGCACTCGCCCTCGATGCCGCCGACATCCTTGCCGGTCGTGGCGTGAAGGCCACCGTCGCATCGGTGATGTGGCGCGAGAAGCTCGACAGCGTCATGGTCGAGGCAACTTACTCGTTCCCGGATGCGCCGATCGTGTGGATCGAAGCCGGAGTGAGCACAGGTTGGCGAGCGCTGGCGGGCCCGCGCGATACGGTCATCGGCATCCAGCGGTTCGGCGCCAGCGGGCCGGGCGCCGAGGTCGCCGCACACCTCGGGCTGACGCCGACCGCCGTAGCCGACGCCGCGATGGGTCGTCGTGCTTGATGTGATGACCTTCGATGTCGACGGCGCGTGGGCAGAAGCCGAACGTGACCGCCGCCGACTGGTGTCTGACCACGCCTTCGAGGTTCAGGGTCTTGACGTCAGCTGGAGTTCGGGTGGTCACGGTGAACTTCACGTTTTTGGACAATCGCAATCTCACGCACAATCTCGGCCAATTCCGGGTTTTTCAATCGGCCACACAATCCGGACCGCGCGGGCAGCATAGAGGTGTGCATGAGCTGTCATTGTGTCAAGCCATCGCCGGAGTCGTGAAACCGCACGCACACGGGCGACGAATCGACGTTGTGCGTGTTCAGGTTGGCGCGCTTCGTCAAGTCGTACCTGAATCGCTGGAGTTTTGCTGGTCGTTGGTCCGTGACTACGAAGATCTAGGCGGCGCTGAGCTGGAGCTTGAATTGGTGCCCGCCGAGGTGAAATGCCGCTCTTGCCAGCAACACTCACAGATCGAGTCACGCTGGTCGGTACTTTGCCCACATTGCGCAAACGCCGACGTCGAGGTAGTACGCGGCAACGAATTCCTGGTCACTTCGCTCGACGTGACATGAAAGGTCAACACGATGGGTAGATTCCACCGCCACGAAGACGGTACCGCGCACAGCCACGACCACGGTGACCATGGGCATTCGCATGACCATGGCGACCACAGCGGCTATCAGACAGGTGCGCAACGGATCGACGTGCTGGAGTCGATCTTTGCCGAGAACGATGCGCGTGCCGACATAAACCGAAAGGCATTCGAAAGCAACGGAGTTAGTGCTCTCAACCTGATGAGTTCACCAGGATCCGGAAAAACGACAGTGCTGGCAGCCACGCTCGACGAACTCGCGGGCGAGATCGCGGTCGGCGTCATCGAAGGTGACATCGCCACCGACCTCGACGCCGCCAAGCTCAGTGGACGCGGAGCTCAAGTGTCGCTGTTGAATACCAACAACGGTTTCGGGGGTGAATGTCACTTGGACGCCCCAATGGTGAACCGTGCCCTGGCGGGGCTCGACCTCACCGACTTGGATCTCGTGGTTATCGAAAACGTCGGCAATCTGGTCTGCCCAGCGGAGTTCGACGTTGGCGAGCATGCCAAGGCGATGGTGTATTCGGTGACCGAGGGCGAGGACAAACCGCTGAAATATCCGGTGATGTTTCGGTCGGTGGACGTGGTACTGCTCAACAAGATCGATCTCCTGCCGTACCTGGATACCGACATCGACGCGTACACCGCCCCTGTCCGCGAGGTCAACCCGGCGGCCGAGGTGTTACCGGTGAGTGCTCGTACCGGCGCGGGGATGGAAGCCTGGTACGGCTGGGTGCGCCGGTTTCTTAGCGAATAGGGCCCGGGACTGGAGTACAGCGGCTACGGTCGGCCGCTCGCTTGATCACGCTGGCCGCTCGCTCGGCTCGCTCCCGCGTGCGGTGAATATTGACTCGTTCGCGAACGATACCGTCGGCGAACACCACGATAATGTCGACAGCCCACTGCCCACGTTCCTCGACGACGGTGGTGTCGACAGCCAGAGCGCTGTCGGCTGAATTGTCCGACCGCATGACCGTAGGCGGACGACCACGTGGGAAACGTGGCCGGCAGGTATAAAGGGCCGCGGCTGGGCGGCTGATCTGTTCTGTCACCGCATTAGAGTCCATGAAAAGCTCTCATCGGTGGGGCCTACGTTGTTGTGGCATTCGGAAGGCACGTAGCTCGTCTCAATCAACGTGTGTAGAGCTTCGCGTGCACGTGCCGGTGCGACCCAAGCCGCGCTATCGGTTCAGACACCCTGCTCGCCACCCAGAAGGGGGATGACGACGGCATGGTCGGCAGCCGACTCTTGGGATATCGAAGACCTAGGAGGCGGAGCAATGGGAAATACCCGTGACCCGATCGACCATTTCCGCACTACCAATCAGTACGCCGGTGAACAGTTCATCGACGTCTACAGCTGGCCTGGCGTGGTGTCGATCGTACTGGGTACCATTTCGCTGATCAGCTGTGTAGCAGCCGCTGCGTATGGTCGCCACGAATGGATACCGACAGCAGGAATCGTCGGACTGCTCGCGATCACAGGGGGCATTGTCTGGCTGGTGATCGAACACCGGCGAGTTTTGCGGATCGAACGCCATTGGCTGGCTACGCGATCCGACGACCTTGGCTCCAGATCGTCTGGACGACATCGATAGCCTATATTTGTTTCTTCTATTGCTCCAGGATGTCGATTCCGGGTAGTTTTTTGCCTTCGAGGTATTCCAATGATGCTCCGCCGCCGGTGGAAATGTGGGAAAAGCCGTCGGTGGGCAGCCCGAGTTGACGCACCGCGGCCGCCGAATCGCCGCCGCCGACGACGCTGAACGCGCCCTTGCCCGTCGCGGCGATGATGGCCTCGGCCACCCCCTTGGTGCCCGCTGCGAACGACGCGAACTCGAACACGCCCATCGGGCCGTTCCAGAACACGGTCTGGGCGTTGGACAACAGGTTGGTGAACCGCTCCACCGAACCCGGGCCGATGTCCAAACCCATTTTGCCGCCGGGGATCTGGTCGGCACGCACGGTCTCAGGAGTGGCGTCGGCGGCGAACTCGTCGGCCACCACGATGTCCACCGGCAGGTGGATCACGTCGGCGTAGGTGTCCAGCAGCTTGCGGCAGGTCTCGATCATGCTCTCTTCGAGAAGTGAATTACCTACCGGAACCCCTTGGGACGCAAGGAATGTGAAGCACATCCCGCCGCCGATGATGATGCTGTCGGCTTTGGTCGCCAGGTTCTCGATGACCGCGAGCTTGTCGGAGACCTTTGATCCGCCGAGCACCACGGCGTAGGGCCTCTCGGTCGAACTGGTCAGCTGCTCGAGGACCTTGACCTCGGCTTCCACCAAGCGGCCCGCGTAATGCGGCAGCAGCGTGGCCACGTCGTACACCGAGGCCTGCTTGCGGTGCACCACCCCGAAACCGTCCGAGACGAAACTGCCCGGTGAACCGTCGGGCGCGCTGACTAGTTCGGCCAGCTGTCGGGCCAGCGCCAGCCGCTGGCCGTCGTCCTTGCTGGTCTCGCGGGGATCGAAACGGATGTTCTCCAGCAGCAGCACGTCACCGTCGGTCAGGCCCTCGGCCCTGGCCAGCGCGTCGGTGCCGACAGGGGAACCATCGGGGCCACCGGCCAACTGCACGTGGCGCCCCAGCTGCTCCCCCAGCGCCGCGGCCACCGGCGCCAGCGACAACTTGGGGTCCGGGGCGCCCTTGGGCCTGCCCAGGTGCGCGGTGACGATGACCTTCGCACCGGCGTCGGCCAGTGCGCGCAGCGTCGGCACCGACGCGCTGATCCGCCCGGGATCGGTGATGGCGCCGTCGTCCTGTGGGACGTTGAGATCCGAGCGCACCAACACGCCTCTGCCCGAAACACCCTCGGCCAGAAGGTCGTCGAGCGTTTTGATGCTCACCGTTAGAGGGACTTGCCGACCAGCGCGACGAGGTCCACGCACCGGTTGGCGTAGCCCCACTCGTTGTCGTACCAGGACACCACCTTGGCCTGGTTGTCGATCACCTTGGTCAATCCGGAGTCGAACAGCGAGCTGTGCGGATCGGTGACGATATCGGCCGACACGATCGGAGCGTCGTAGTACTTCAGGATGCCCTTGAGCGGACCGTCGGCGGCGGCCTTGAACGCGGCGTTGATCTCGTCGACGGTGGCCGACTTGCTCAGCTCCGCGGTCAGGTCGGTGACCGAACCGGTGGGAATCGGCACCCGCAGCGCGTACCCGTCGAGCTTGCCCTTCAGTTCGGGCAGCACCAGGCCGATGGCCTTGGCGGCGCCGGTGGAGGTCGGCACGATGTTGACCGCGGCGGCGCGGGCGCGGCGCAGGTCCTTGTGCGGGCCGTCCTGCAGGTTCTGGTCCTGGGTGTAGGCGTGAATGGTGGTCATCAGGCCCTTGACGATGCCGAACTCGTCGTTGAGCACCTTGGCCAACGGGCCGAGGCAGTTCGTGGTGCACGACGCGTTGGAGATGATGTTCTGGCTGCCGTCGTACTTGTCGTCGTTGACCCCGAGCACGACCGTCAGGTCCTCGCCCTTGGCCGGTGCGGAGATGATGACCTTCTTGGCTCCGGCGTCCAGGTGGCCCTTGGCCTTTGCGGCGTCGGTGAAGATACCGGTGGACTCGACCACCACGTCCACGCCGAGGTCACCCCACGGCAGCGCGGCCGGGCCCTCCTTGACCTCGAGGGCCTTGATCTTTTTGCTGCCGACGACGATGTTGTCCTCGCCCTCGAGAGAGACGTCCTCAGGGAAGCGGCCCAGAATCGAGTCGAACTTCAGCAGGTGGGCCAAGGTGGCGTTGTCGGTCAGGTCGTTGACCGCGACGATCTCGATGTCGGTGCTCTTGCCCTCGGCCTGCTGCGCCGCGAGGGCCCGGTAGAAGTTGCGTCCGATGCGGCCGAAGCCGTTAACGCCTACCCGGATGGTCACTTGTCTCTCCCTTATTTCGCCTAGTTACGCCGTGATGCTCACAGCCCAGCGTAATGGTGTGATTCCGACCACGTGCGACCACCTCAGTGCACCGCAAGGCTCTGGTCGGCATAGGGGTTACCCAGCCATTTGCGCCGAATCACCTGCAGCGCGCCGTCCTCTTCGAGTTCGGCCTGCGCGACGCTGAGCCGGCTGAGCAACGCCTGGTTGTGCAGACCGACGGCGACGGCGATGTTCTCCACCGAAAGCCCGCGCGCCACGACCGTCACCCCGGGCAGGGGTTTGACCAGTTCGTTGAGCACCGGCCCCAGCTCCAGGAACGCGTCGCACCCGCCGCTGCCCAGGTCACTCAGCGCGGTGTCGACGTTGCCGGGTTCGTAGACGCGCACCGCCGCGGCGCGGCCTTCGGCGACCAGGTCTTCGGCGATCGGCTGGCCGGTGCTGCCCTGGCGCACGCCGAGCGTCAGCCCGGCGACGTCGTCGAGCGAGTTCACCCTCGGCAGCCGCGTGGTGTCGACGGCCAGGGCCTGCCCGCAGATGAGGTAGGGCGCCACGAACTGCGCCTTGGCTTCCCGTTCCGGCGTCACGACGGTGCCCGCCACCATGCAGTCGTATTCTCCGGCGTCGAGCCGCTCGAAGAGGCCGTCGAAATCGGCTGCGCCGACGAATTCGACTGCGACGCCGAGCTTTTTGGCCAGCTCGGCCATCAGGTCGATGTCCAGGCCGCCGCCGTCGGCCATCCCGTTGAACGGTGGGCGCGGGACGACGGTGCCGACCTTCAGGATCTCCATGGGTTCCAGTGTTCGACGAGTGTGGGGTCGATGCACGTGTTTCGCGCCGAACACGTGCTGGTAACCCACGTTCGCGGGGTGACGACGGTCAGGCGTCTTCGAGGAGGTCCGGGGTGACGGCCGACTCGGTGTCGGGGATGCCGTCCTGTTTGGCCTTGCGGTCGGCCATCGACAAAAGGCGCCGAATCCGGCCCGCCACAGCGTCTTTGGTCATCGGCGGATCGGCGAGCCGGCCCAACTCCTCCAGTGAGGCTTGTCGGTGTTCGACGCGTAGCTTGCCCGCGGCGGCCAAATGGTCGGGCACGGTGTCGCCGAGGATCTCCAGCGCGCGTTCCACCCGGGCGGCCGCGGCGACGGCGGCCCGCGCGGAGCGCCGCAGGTTGGCGTCGTCGAAGTTGGCCAGCCGGTTGGCGGTGGCCCGCACCTCGCGACGCATCCGGCGCTCCTCCCAGATCAGCCGAGTGTCCTGCGCGCCCATCCTGGTCAGCAGCGCCCCGATCGCCTCCCCGTCGCGCACCACCACCCGGTCGCTGCCGCGCACCTCGCGGGCCTTGGCGCTGACACCCAGCCGGCGTGCGGCGCCGACGAGCGCGAGCGCGGCCTCCGGGCCCGGGCAGCTGACCTCGAGCGCCGACGACCGTCCCGGCTCGGTCAGCGATCCATGGGCCAAAAACGCTCCGCGCCAAGCAGCTTCGGCGTCAGCGACGCTGCCGCCGACCACCTGGGCGGGCAGTCCGCGCACCGGGCGGCCGCGCAGGTCCAGCAGGCCGGTTTGCCTCGCCAACGCTTCCCCATCTTTGGCGACGCGCACCACGTAGCGGGTGCTCTTGCGGATGCCGCTGGCCGACAGCACGTGCACCACCGCGGTGTAGCCGTAGAGATCATAGATGTCCTTGCGCAGCCGCCGCGCGATGATGCCAAGGTCGACCTCGGCCTCCACCACGACCCGGCCGGACACGATGTGCAGGCCGCCTGCGAAGCGCAGCAGCGAGGCCACCTCGGCGCGGCGAGCACTGACGGAATTGACCAACAAGCGGCTCAGCTCGTCCTTGACCTCGGCAGTCATCGCCACGGGTCGTCACCTCTCGGTCCGTTCACTGTCGGGGTGGGTACGGTCGGCGCAGATGGCTTCGGCCCACGCAACCGCACACCTTCCAAAGCTGCGGCCAATTTCGCCGGATCATGTAAAGGTGTACCAGGTCTGGATACATCAGCAAACTCCACGTGAGCGTCGAGGATGTTGGCGGTCTTGCGCAGTTGATCGCGCTCACGTTCGCTGGGCACCCGGCTCGCGTCCACGACGATGTCGTGCACGGTGAACCCCGGCGCGTGCTGCGCCAACACGTGGATGTGGCGTTCGACGGAGAACCCCGCCGTCTCCCCCGGTTCGGCGACCAGGTTCAGCACCAGCGCCCGGCGCGCCGGAGTCGCCTGCAGCGCCGCGGCCAGTTCCGGGACGAGCACGTGCGGGATGACGCTGGTGAACCAGGACCCCGGACCGAGCACCACGAGGTCGGCGGCCATGATCGCGTCCACCGCCTGCGCTGTGGCCGGCGGGTCGCCGGGCAGCAGCCGGACCCGCCGCACCTGGCCGACGGTGGTGGCAATGGCCACCTGTCCACGGATCACCCGAAACATCCGCGGGTCGGACTCCAGCCCCGCCACGTCGGCCTCGATCCCCAGCGCGATCGGACACATCGGCAGCACGCGGCCCTTGACGCCCAGCATGCGGCCGAGTTCGTCGAGCGCAGCGATGGGATCGGCCAACACCTCGCTGAGCCCCGCCAGCATCAGGTTGCCGATCGGATGACCCGCGAGCGCGCCGTTGCCCCCGAAGCGGTGCTGGATGATCGTCGCCCACAACCGGCCGTGCGGGCTGTCAGATGCCAAGGCGGCCAAAGCCATTCGCAGATCACCGGGCGGCACGACGTCGAGTTCGTTGCGCAGCCGGCCCGAAGAGCCGCCGTCGTCGGCGACAGTGACGACCGCGGTGACGTGCGGGGTGATCCGGCGCGCCGCGGACAACGTCGCATACAGGCCGTGTCCGCCGCCGAGTGCCACGATGCGCGGGCTCATTCGCGGCCCAGATCCCGGTGCAGAACTCGCACCGTGAGGTCGTCACCCGCCTGTAGCCGGTCCGCCAGCGCCTCGGCGATCGCGACGCTGCGGTGCTTGCCGCCGGTGCAGCCGATGGCAACGGTCATATAGCGCTTTCCTTCACGGCGGTAGCCGTCGATCACGAGCTCGAGCAGTTGGTGGTAGGTGTCCAGGAAGTCCGCGGCTCCGGGCTGGCCGAGGACGTAGTCACGGACGGCCGGTTGTTGACCGCTGTACGGCCGCAACTCGTCCACCCAGTGCGGGTTGGGCAGAAATCGCACATCCATGACCGTATCGGCGTCCATCGGCAGTCCGTACTTGTACCCGAACGACTCCACCGTGACGCTGGTGTGACGGACCGTCTCGCCGCCGAATGCCCGTTCGATGCTCTCCCGCAGCGCCGGCACCGACAGCTTCGACGTGTCGATGACGAGGTCGGCGGCCGCCCGGATGGGTGCCAACATCTCCCGCTCGGCCGCGATGCCTTCGGCCAGCGTCTGATCGCCCTGCAGCGGATGGCTGCGTCGGTTCTGCTCGTAGCGGCGCACCAGGATGTCGTCGGAGGCGTCAAGGAACAGCACCCGCGGTGCGATGTTGCGGGTGGCCAGGTCCCTGCGCACCCAGTCCAGATCGCCGGTGAAACCGCGGGAGCGTACGTCCATCACCACCGCGAGCTGGGTGATCCGCGAACCGGCCGCCAGCCCGAGTTCTACCATGCGGGCGATGAGCTCCGGCGGCAGGTTGTCGGCGACGTACCAGCCGAGGTCCTCGAGCACCTTGGCCGCCGTCCCCCGGCCGGCTCCGGACAGCCCGGTCACCAGAAGAACGTCGATACCCGATTCGTCGGACCGGCCGACAGGCAGCGCTTCGGCGCCGGCGTCACCGCGCAGTTCCTCGTGCATTCCCTGTTCCGTCATCCCGATACCGTGCGTTGATCATCGCCGATCGTCGCGTCGGGCGTGCCGGATTCGGTTTCCACCCCCAACGCGTCGAGCACCGCGCGCGCCGTGGCGACGCCGACGCCGGGTACCGCGGTGATCTCCTCGATGCTGGCCCGCTTGAGCCGGGCGACCGACCCGAAGTGGGTCACCAACGCCTTGCGGCGGTGCTCCCCCAGCCCGCGGATCGAGTCGAGCGCCGACGCCGTCATCCGCTTGGACCGCTTGCTGCGATGGTAGGCGATCGCGAACCGGTGCGCTTCGTCGCGCACCCGCTGCAGTAGATAGAGCCCGTCGCTGTTGCGCGGCATGATCAGCGGGTCCGGTTCGGACGGCACCCACACCTCCTCCAACCGTTTGGCCAGCCCGATCACCGCGACGTCGCGGATACCGAGTTCGTCGAGGACGGCCTGCGCGGCGTTGACCTGTGCGGCGCCGCCGTCGACGACGAACAGGTTCGGTGGGTAGGCGAACTTGCGCGTTTTGGTGGGCGTCCCGGCTGTTTTCTCCTGCGGTGCAGCGTCTTTGGCTTCCTCGGTGTCGTGCAGATGCCGGTGGAACCGACGCCGCGTCACCTCGGCGATCGAGGCCACGTCGTCGGAGCGGCCGTCGCCCGCGGCGTCACGGATGGCGTAGTGGCGGTAGTCCGACTTGCGCGGCAGCCCGTCCTCGAAGACGACCAGCGATGCCACCACGTCGGTGCCCTGGATGTGGCTGATGTCGACGCACTCGATCCTCAGCGGCGCGTCGGCGAGCCCGAGGGCATCTTGGATGCTTTGCAGCGCAGCGGTTCTGGCGGTGAAATCACCTGCCCGCTTGAGTTTGTGCTGGGCCAACGCATCCTGCGCGTTACGCCGCACGGTTTCGGCGAGAGCCCGCTTGTCGCCGCGCTGCGGCACCCGCAGAACTACCCGCGAACCGCGCAGCTGGGTCAACCAGGCCGCCAACTCGTCGGCGTTTTCGGGCAGACACGGCACCAGCACCTGCCGCGGTACCGGGTTCAGCGCTTCATCGGCGGCGCCGTCCAACTCGGCCTGGTCCCCGTAGAACTGGGTGAGGAACTGCTCGACCAGTCGTTCCTGGCTGAACTCGCTGGGCTCCCCGGACTTTTCGACGATCCAGCCGCGCTGGCCGCGCACCCGGCCGCCGCGCACGTGGAACACCTGCACCGCAGCTTCCAGTGCATCGTCGGCGAACGCCACCACGTCGGCGTCGGTGCCGTCACCGAAGACCACCGCCTGCTTCTCCAGCGCACGCTTGAGCGCGGAGATGTTGTCGCGCAGCCTGGCGGCCCGTTCGAAGTCCAGTTCCTCGGCGGCCCGGTTCATCTGCTGCTCCATGTCGCGGACCAGCCGGTCGGTTTTGCCGGCGAGGAAGTCGCAGAAGTCCAACACGATCCTGCGGTGTTCCTCCGCGCTCACCCTGCCGATACACGGCGCCGAGCACTTGTCGATGTAGCCCAGCAGACAGGGCCGGTCAATCTGGCTGTGCCGCTTGAACACTCCGGCAGAACAGGTGCGCGCGGGGAAGACGCGGGTGAGCAGGTCAAGGGTTTCGCGGATCGCCCAGGCATGCGAGTACGGGCCGAAGTAGCGCACGCCCTTGCGCCGCGTACCGCGGTACACCATCAGCCGCGGATACTCCTCGTTGAGCGTGACGGCCAACACCGGATAGGACTTGTCGTCGCGGTAGCGGACGTTGAACCGCGGGTCGAACTCCTTGATCCAGTTGTACTCGAGTTGCAGCGCCTCGACTTCGGTGTTGACCACCGTCCACTCGACGCTGCCGGCCGTCGTCACCATTTGGCGGGTGCGCGGCGCCAGGCTGGAGACGTCGGCAAAGTACGACGTGAGCCGGCTGCGCAGGCTCTTGGCCTTGCCGACGTAGATCACCCGGCCGTGCGGATCCAGGAAGCGGTAGACGCCCGGCTCGACGGGGATCGACCCGGGCGCAGGCCGGTACGTCGCTGGATCAGGCATGACCCCAGGTTACTGGCCGTGTCGACAACGTCTCGGCGGAGTCGACTGCATAACCCCGCGAATGAACTACCGTCGAGTGGTGCGGATTTCGTCGCTGGCCACGCTGACGGGGGTGGCGTTGGTGTTGGCGGGATGCGCAGGCGAACCGGCCACCGACACCGCGGAGGCGCCGGTGTGCGCCGCCGTCGCCGACGGTGACCCGACCGCGCGGGGCTACCGCAGCGACATGACGGCGGTGCGCACGAGCAGCTACGCGGTCGTCACCGCCAATCCGCTGGCCACCCAGTCCGCCTGCGAAGTGCTGCGCGACGGGGGCACGGCCGCCGACGCGCTCGTCACCGCGCAGGCCGTGCTCGGTCTGGTCGAGCCGCAGTCCTCCGGCCTCGGCGGCGGCGGGTTCCTGCTCTACTACGATGCCGCCACCGGTGCGGTACAGGCCTACGACGGCCGCGAAGCCGCCCCGGCGGCAGCCACCGAGAACTACCTGCGCTGGGTGTCCGACACCGACCGCACCGAACCCAGACCCGACGCCAGGGCGTCGGGCCGGTCCATCGGGGTGCCGGGCATCGTGCGGCTGTTACACCAGGCCCATGCCGAGCACGGCAGCACCGGCTGGCGTGAGCTGTTCGACCCCGCCGTCAAAATGGCCGACGACGGGTTCGACATCAGCCCGCGGCTGGCGAACTCGATCGCGGCCGCGGCCACCCAACTGGCCGTCGACCCGCAAGCCGCCGAGTACTTCCTCGAGGCCGACGGCACACCGAAGCCGGCGGGAACGCGGTTGGTCAATCCCGCGTACGCAAAGACGTTGGGCGCCATCGCATCCGACCCGCAGTCGTTCTATACCGGCGCCATCGCCGGCGATATCGTGGCGGCCGCGACCGACACGTCCGGCGGTCGCACACCGAGCCTGATGACCGTCGAAGACCTGTCGTCCTACACCGTCAAACGCCGCGAACCGCTGTGCACGCCGTACCGCGGGCGCGAGATCTGCGGTATGCCGCCGCCATCGTCGGGCGGTATCGCGGTCGCCGCCACGCTCGGTGTGCTCGAGCACTTTGCGATGGCCGACCACAAACCCACCGACGTCGACCTCAACGGCGGGCGGCCCACGGTGATGGGCGTGCATCTGGTCTCCGAAGCCGAACGATTGGCCTACGCCGACCGCGACCGCTACGTCGCCGACACCGATTTCGTTGCGCTGCCCGGCGGTTCACCGCAGACCCTGCTCGGCAGCGACTATCTGGCCGGGCGGGCGGCGCTGATCTCACCGCAGCACACGATGGGCACCGCGAAGCCGGGCGATTTCGGCGCGTCGACCGGGCCCGCACCGGCGGTGCCTGAGCACGGCACCAGCCACGTCAGCATCGTGGACGCCGAAGGCAACGCGGCCTCGTTGACCACCACGGTGGAGGCCCAGTTCGGCTCGTTCCACATGGTCGACGGCTTCCTCCTCAACAACCAACTGACCGACTTCTCCGCCGAACCCACCGGACCCGGCGGGGTGCCCATCGCCAACCGGGTGCAGCCGGGTAAGCGCCCGCGCAGCACAATGGCGCCGACGTTGGTGTTCGAGCAGTCAGACGCGCCGCAGCGCCGTGGCCCACTGTACGCGGCGGTGGGCTCACCCGGCGGCTCGGTGATCATCCAGTTCGTCGTGAAAACCCTTGTCGGGATGCTGGACTGGGGTCTGGATCCCCAACAGGCGGTGTCCATGGTCGACTTCGGCGCGGCCAACACCGCTGAGACCAACGTCGGCGGCGAGCATCCGGTCATCGACACCGCTGATGACGGCGCTCACGATCCGCTGGTGGCCGGTCTGCGGGCGCTGGGTCATCGGGTCGACTTGGCGCCGCAGAACAGCGGGCTGTCGGTGGTGGTCGTCGACGGTGAGGGGCTGATCGGCGGTGCCGACCCGCGCCGTGAGGGCGTGGTCATGGGCGATGCGAAGTGACGATCAGCGCGAGTTGATGCCCTTGTAGCGGTCTACCAGTTCCCGCACTTTGTCCATGGCGTCGACGGCGCGGTCCTTGTCGACGGCCTGGATCGCCATCACGGGGATGTACTCGTCGTCGGGCAGGTCCACCCGCGCCCACCGCGCACCGGGCGGAAACGACACGTCGACGACCTGCGACCACGGAATCAGACGGTAGCCGAGCAGGTTTCGCACCGAGACGCCTGCCGCACCGATGCGAAGACGGGGCCGGGCCAGCAGCAGCACCGCCCCGGCTATCACCACACCCAGCAGCGCGATCGCCACCTGGTCGGCGGTGCGGAAGATCACCCCGGTCGACGCGATCTTCAGCAACGCCCCGACCGTGACGTGTGCGGCCAGGATCAGCACCGCGGCGGCGTACACGAAATACGGCGCCAGATGCGGCCGCACCTGTAGGTCCCAGTCACTCATTTCCGCAGGCCACGAAGGGTCAGCGCGGTGGACAGCGCAGCCGCGGCGGCCTGCGCCCCTTTATCCTCGGTCGACGTCGGCAACCCGGCTCTGTCGAGCGCTTGCGCTTCGTTGTTCGTGGTCAGCACGCCGTTGGCGACCGGCGTCGACGCGTCCAGCGACACCCGCGTCAGACCCTGGGTGACGGCGTCGCACACATAGTCGAAATGCGGTGTCTCACCGCGAATGACCACACCCAGCGCCACCACCGCGTCGTGGGTGGCCGCCAACGCCTGTGCAACCACCGGAATTTCGATCGCACCAAGCACCCGCACCACGGTCGGGTTGTCGATGCCGGCCTCGGCGACCACTTTTCGCGCGCCGTCGAGCAGGGCGTCGCAGATGGTCTCGTGCCAGGTGCTGGCCACGATGCCCAGCGTCAAACCGGACGCGTCGAGCTCAGGCAGGTCGGGGACACCGGCCGCTGGGCTCATAGGGCTCCGCCGAGATCCAAATCGCTTGGCCTGCGGTCACCGAGCAGGTAGTCGCCTTCCTCGTAGGCGTCCATGGTGGTGGCCTCGTGGTAGTCGTCGAGGCCGACGAGGTCATGGCCCATCCGGTCGCGTTTGGTCATCAGGTAGCGGATGTTCTCGGCGTTGGCGCGCACCGGCAACGGAACCCGTTCGATGATGTGCAGCCCGTATCCGTCCAGGCCGACGCGCTTGGCCGGGTTGTTGGTCAACAGCCGCATCGACCGCACCCCGAGGTCGACCAGGATCTGCGCCCCGATGCCGTAGTCGCGGGCGTCGGCGGGCAGGCCGAGCTTGAGGTTGGCGTCGACAGTGTCATCGCCGGCGTCCTGCAGCTGGTAGGCCTGCAGCTTGTGCATCAGGCCGATGCCGCGGCCCTCGTGGCCGCGCATGTAGAGCACGACGCCGCGCCCCTCGTGGGCCACCATCGCCAACGCCGCGTCGAGTTGCGGACCGCAGTCGCAGCGGCGCGACCCGAACACGTCGCCGGTCAGGCATTCGGAGTGCACCCGCACCAGCACGTCGTGGCCGTCGCCGTGCGGTCCGGCGATATCGCCGCGCACCAGCGCGACGTGCTCGACGTCCTCGTAGATGCTGGCGTAGCCCACGGCGCGGAACTGGCCGTGCCGGGTCGGGATGCGCGCCTCGGCGACGCGTTCGATGTGCTTTTCGTGTTTGCGCCGGTACTCGATGAGGTCGGCGATCGAGATCAACGCCAGACCGTGGTCGTCGGCGAACACCCGCAGCTCGTCGGTCTGCGCCATCGCGCCTTCATCCTTTTGGCTGACGATCTCGCAGATCGCGCCCGCGGGCTGCAGACCGGCCATCCGGGCCAGGTCGACGGCGGCCTCGGTATGGCCGGGACGCCGCAGCACCCCACCGTCCTTGGCGCGCAACGGAACCACGTGGCCCGGTTTGGTGAAATCGTGAACGGCGCTGGACGGATCGGCTAGCAGGCGCATGGTCGTCGCACGGTCGGAGGCCGAAATTCCGGTTCCGACTCCATGTTTCGCGTCGACGGTCACGGTGTAGGCGGTGCCGTGCTTGTCCTGGTTCACCGCGTACATCGGAAGCAGGCCGAGGCGATCGCAGATCGCGCCGTCCAGCGGCACGCACAGGTAGCCGGAGGTATAGCGCACCATGAACGCGACGAGTTCAGGTGTCGCCTTTTCGGCGGCGAAGATGAGATCGCCCTCGTTCTCGCGATCTTCATCATCGATGACGACGACGGCCTTGCCCGCGGCGATATCGGCGACCGCCCGCTCCACAGAGTCCAGCCTCGTCATCACATCAGTATGAACTACGCGAGCGTCGATCTTATTGCCAGGTCGTTGAGCTGGGCATTTACTGGGTTTCGTCGTCGCCCGCGCCGAGCAGGCGCTCGACGTATTTGGCGATGATGTCGACCTCGAGGTTGACCGGGGCGCCGACCTCGGCGGTGCCCAGTGTGGTCGTCTCCAGCGTCGTCGGGATCAGTGACACCTCGAACCAGTCGTGGCCCAGCCCGGACACGGTCAGCGACACCCCGTCGACGGTGATCGAACCCTTCTCCACGACGTAACGCGACAACGCGGTGGGCAGCGCGATGCGCACCACCTCCCAATGTTCGGCGGGTGTGCGCGCGATCACATGCCCGGTGCCGTCGACATGGCCCTGCACGATGTGGCCGCCCAACCGGCTGTTGACGGCCGCGGCGCGCTCGAGGTTGACGCGGCTGCCAACGCCGATGGCGCGCAGGCTCGACCGGTTCAACGTCTCGCCGATGACGTCGACGGAAAACTCGCCGTCGGGCAGCACGTCGACCACCGTCAGGCAGACGCCGTTGACCGCGATGGAATCGCCGTGGCCTGCATCGGACGTGACAACGGGACCCCGGATGACCAGCCGCGCGAAGTCGCGGAGGTCTTCTTTGGCGACGACCTCACCCAGTTCTTCGACGATTCCGGTGAACACGCCGTCAGAGTAACCACCCGCCGACACCCTCTACGATGCACTCATGCAGACCCGCCCCGTAGCGATACTTGCCGCCCTGATCGCTGTTCTTGCTCTTGTCGCAGGTTGTTCGTCATCGTCTGAGCCCGCCAAAGACCTTCCCGACGCTGCGACGCTGCTCACGGAGTCGACCGAGACCACCAAGAACCAGACGAGCGTTCACCTGAAGCTAACAGTGCAGGGCGAGATTCCCGGACTGGCGCTGGAGTCGCTGGAAGGCGATCTGACCAACGTTCCCGCCGTCGCCGCCGCCGGGGAGGCGAACCTGTTGTTCATGGGTCAACGGCTGCAGGGCGTCGGGTTCGTGGTCATCGACGGAATCCTTTACGCCGCGATCAGCGCGGGCGCCTTCCAGGACTTCGGCCCGGCCGCCGACGTCTACGACGTCGCAGCCATCCTCAGCCCGGAGGTCGGGCTCGCCAACGTGCTGGCCAACTTCTCCGATCCCAAGGCCGAGGGCCGCGAGACCGTCAACGGTGTGGAGACGGTCCGCATCACCGGGTCCGTCACCGCCGACGCCGTCAACGCCATCGCGCCGCAGATCGGCGCCACCGAGCCGGTGCCGGGCACGGCGTGGATCGCCGAGGAGGGCGAGCACGAGTTGATGCGGATCACGCTGCAGACCGCTCCGGAAGGCAGCGTCACGATGACGCTGTCGGACTGGGGTAAGCCGGTGACGGTCACCAAGCCCGTCTGATGTCGACGTTGACAGAGACCTCGCAGGCCACCGGCAACCGCAGGGTTGCCATCAGCGCGGGCAGCCTCGCCGTGCTGCTCGGCGCGCTCGACACCTACGTCGTGGTCGCGATCATCCGCGACATCATCCTCGACCTGCGAATACCGGTCAACCAGCTGCAGCAGGTGACCCCGATCATCACCTGCTACCTGCTCGGATACATCGCCGCGATGCCGCTGCTGGGCCGCGCCTCCGACCGGTTCGGCCGCAAGTTCATCCTGCAGGCCAGCCTGGTCGGCTTCGCGGTCGGCTCGGTGGTCACCGCGCTGTCCAACGACCTGCTTCCGATGGTGATCGGCCGCTCGATTCAGGGCGTCGCCAGCGGTGCACTGCTGCCGGTCACGCTGGCGTTGGCCGCCGACTTGTGGGCCAGCCGTAACCGGGCGGCGGTGCTGGGCGGGATCGGCGCCGCCCAGGAGCTGGGCAGCGTGCTGGGCCCGCTGTACGGCATCGCCGTCGTAGCGGCCTTGAACACGTGGCGCGACGTGTTCTGGATCAACGTGCCGCTGGCGGCGATCGCGATGGTCCTCATTCATTTCAGCCTGCCCAGTCGGCCCAAACCCCAGAACCCGGAGCGGGTCGACGTGGTGGGCGGTGTGCTGCTGGCCATCGCGCTCGGCCTGTTGGTGATCGGGCTGTACAACCCGGCACCCGACGGCAAGAAGATCCTGCCCGACTACGGCCTGCCGGTGCTGATCGCCGCGGCGGCGGCCCTGGTGGCGTTCTTCGTCTGGGAACGTTTCGCCAGCACCCGGCTCATCGACCCGGCCGGCGTGCACTTCCGGCCGTTCCTGGCGGCGCTGGGTGCTTCGCTGTGCGCGGGTGCGGCGTTGATGGTGACACTTGTCAACGTCGAGTTGTTCGGCCAGGGTGTGCTCGGCAAGGACCAGACCGATGCGGTCATGCTGCTGCTGCGGTTCCTGATCGCGCTGCCCATCGGAGCCGTGATCGGCGGGTGGATCGCCACCCGGATCGGCGACCGCATCGTCGCGTTCGCCGGGCTGTTGATCGCCGCGGGCGGCTACTGGCTGATCTCCCACTGGCACATCGACATCTTGTCGCGCCACCACGACCTCGGGTTCATCGCGCTGCCCGCGTTCGACGCCGATCTGGCCATCGCCGGCCTCGGCCTCGGGCTGGTGATCGGCCCGTTGACCTCGGCGACGCTGCGGGTGGTGCCCGCTGCCCAGCACGGCATCGCGTCGGCCGCCGTGGTGGTGGCCCGCATGATCGGCATGCTGATCGGCCTGGCCGCGCTGACCGCATGGGGGCTGTACAAGTTCAACCAGTATCTGCAGGAGCGGATGGCTGCGCAGCCCCCCGCCACCGACGATTCCCCCGCCGGCCAGCTGATCGCGGCGGCCACCCGGCTGCGACAGGCCACCCTGGAGGCCTACGCGATGCAGTACGCCGACATCTTCTTGGCCACGGCCGTGGTCTGCGTCATCGGTGCCCTGCTCGGGTTGCTGATCGCCGCCCGAAACGAGCAGGCCGACGAGGTGCCGACGTCAGGTGACGGCGACGGTGGCACACCGGCCGAACTCGTCGACGCGCCGGCGCCCGACCGCGGCTAAGCGGTTTCGCTCAGCAGCGTTCCATCCCGCGCTCGAGCAGCACCGGCTCGGCGGGACGCGCCGGCTGAGGGTCGTTACGTTCCCCCAGCACATTGCAGACCAGCGACGTCAGGCTGCGGGGGCCGATCGGCCGATAGTTGAGCCACGCCTGCAATGCAGTCATGATCGCTCCTCCCGTTGTGCTCACACAACTGTCATTCCGGTACGAGTGTACCGGTGCCGGCACCCTGATTGGCCGCCCGAAACGGCGGGTATGCGTGCCCTAGACCACATCGTCACGGGAGAAAGATTCATGGCAACTTCACTGAACGGCAAGAAAATTGCGTTCCTGGTCGCGCCTGAGGGCGTCGAGCAGGTCGAGCTGACCGAACCGTGGAAAGCGGTCGAACAGGCCGGGGGAACACCGGAGCTGGTGTCGACCGAAGTCGGCAAGATCCAGGCGTTCAACCACCTGACCCCGGCGGACACCTTCGAGGCGGACAAGTCGGCTGGCGCCGTGTCGGTTTCGGAGTACGACGCGTTGGTGCTGCCCGGCGGTGTCGCCAACCCCGACTTCCTGCGCACCAACGCCGCGGCGGTCGCGTTCACGAAGAGTTTCTTCGACGCAGGCAAACCGGTCGCGGTGATCTGTCACGGACCGTGGACACTGGTCGAGGCGGACGTGGTGCGGGGCCGGATGATGACGTCGTGGCCCAGCGTCAAGACCGACCTCGTCAACGCCGGCGCCAACTGGGTCGACGAGGAGGTCGTCGAATGTTCGCGCGGGCCAAACACTTTGGTGTCCAGCCGCAAACCCGATGATCTGCCCGCGTTCTGCGACTCGCTTGTCAATACGTTCGCAGGCAGCGCGGAGTAAGGCCAAAGCAGGCCCACGACACGGCGCCCGTCGGTAACGTCGCGGGCATGCTAATGGCCGCCCTCCGCGACATGCAGTGGAGAAGGCGGCGTTTCGCCATCGCGGTGATGTCGACGGCGATCATCTTCGCGATGACGCTGGTGCTCACGGGTTTGGCCAACGGATTTCGGTGGGAAGCCGAGCGGACCGTGAACACCTTGGGGGTGGACCAGTACCTGGTGATGTCCGGAGCATCCGGGCCGTTCGTCGGTGCGACGCCGTTCGGGCCGACGGAGTTGGAGCGGGTCGCCCGCGCGCCGGGGGTCGAGGCGGCGGCACCGCTCGTGTACGCCGGCGGCACCGCCACGCTCGTCGACGACACCCGCAACATCGGCATATTCGGTGCACCCGAACAGGGTCCCGGTATGCCCGCGGTGTCCGACGGCAGGGCTCCGGCGTCCACCGATGAGGTTGCGGTGTCCAGTACGCTAGGGCGCGGTCTGGGCGACGAAGTCGAAATCGCCTCGCGCACGTTGCGCATCGTCGGCATCGTGGAGAACTCCACAGCGTTGGCGAACCTGCCCAACGTGTTCTTGACCACCGACGGTGCCCGGCAGTTGGTGTACGGCAGCCAACAACTGGTGTCCTCCATCGGGATTCGTGGCACGCTCGAACAGCCGCCCGACGGCTACCGCACGATCGATCGCAGCGGCGCGATCGACGACCTGATGCGGCCGTTGCGGGTCGCGGTCAACTCGATCACCATCGTCGCGGTCCTGCTGTGGGTGGTGGCGGCGCTGATCGTCGGATCGGTGATCTACCTGTCGGCGCTGGAACGGCTGCGAGATTTCGCGGTGTTCAAGGCAATTGGGGTGACCACCCGGGCGGTGATGGGCGGGCTGGCCCTGCAAGCAGTCATCGTGGCGCTGTTGGCCGCGCTGCTGGGCACCGCGCTGTCCGTGCTGCTCGGCCCGTTATTCCCGATGCAGGTGATCGTGCCGGGGCAGGCCTATGCCGCGTTACCGGTGCTCGCCGTCGTGGTCGGTCTGATCGCGAGCGCCACAGGCCTGCGCCGAGCGGTGTCGGTCGACCCGGCCGTCGCGTTCGGAGGGCCGTGAGCCATGGGCGATCTGTCCGTGCAGAACCTGGTCGTCGAATACGCCAACGCCGGATACGCGGTACGCCCCATCGACGGGCTCAACCTCGACGTGGCGGCTGGCTCGCTGGTGATCCTGCTGGGCCCCAGTGGTTGTGGAAAGACGACCTTGTTGTCCTGCCTCGGCGCGATCCTGCGCCCCACCGCGGGCACCATCAAGTTCGGCGATGTCGACGTGACGGCGCTGGACGCGCGCGAGCTGTCGACGTTTCGGCGCGAAACCGTCGGCATCGTCTTTCAGGCGTTCAACCTGGTGCCCAGCCTGACCGCGCGGGAGAACGTGATGGTGCCGCTGCTGGCGTCGGGCATGTCGCGGCGGGCGGCGTCCAAACGCGCCGACCAACTGTCGGCGCGGGTCGGCCTGCACGACCGGCTGCACCACCACCCCGGTGACCTCAGCGGCGGTCAGCAACAGCGGGTGGCGGTGGCCCGCGCCGTCGCACTGGACCCGCCGCTGATCCTGGCCGACGAGCCGACCGCGCACCTGGATTTCATCCAGGTCGAAGAGGTGCTCAAGCTGATCCGCGAGCTGGCCTCCGGTGACCGGATCGTGGTGGTCGCCACTCACGACACGAGGATTCTGCCGCTGGCCGACCGGGTCGTCGATCTGGTCCCCGGCTTCACCGCCACCTACCGGGGCCCCGAGACGACGGAATTGGCCGCCGGCGACGTGCTGTTCGAACAGGGCACGATTGGCCAGCTGATCTATCTGGTCTCCGAGGGCGAACTCGAGATCGTGCGCGAACTCCCCGGCGGCGGTGAGGAAATGCTCAAGCTGGCGGTCGCGGGCGACTACTTCGGCGAGTTCGGCCCGCTGTTCCACCTGCCCCGCTCGGCGGGGGGGGGGGGGCGCCCCCCCCCCGGGGGGGGGGGGGGAAAGGGGCAGGAGG
>NZ_JBEFRW010000024.1:0-65388 GCF_053483195.1 Mycolicibacterium sp. XJ2546
CGGTGGCGCCAGGCATCCGAAAAAACGAAGCGGGCCGGAGCTTTCACTCTGGCCCGCTTCACCATGGTTGTGGAGCTGCCGGGAATCGAACCCGGGTCCTGCGGTGTTCCCTCAAGGCTTCTCCGTGCGCAGTTCGCTATGCCTCTACTCGGATCTCTCGGTCACGCGAACAAGCCGAGATGACGATCCCAGTCGCTGTTGGTTGTCCCGATGAGTCCCGCGACCGGACTCACCGGTGGATCCCTCTAGCTGATGCCAGACACCGGGTCGAGGGCTCTCCCGGGCTGACAGACTAGCTGTCGCTTAGGCAGCGAGAGCGTAGTCGCGCTGATTGGAATCGGCGCTTAATTGGTTGCAACGACGCTTACGGTGGTCTCTTGCCTGCACCGGCACGCTTCCCTTGATTCGACACTCGAAGTCGAAACCGTTCAGCCCCTTGTCTAGTTGTCCAAACATCACCTGCCGAAACCGGCAGGACCATTCATGGTACGCCCTGATCAACAATGTGTTCCACCGATATCTTCCCGGCCGCGAAGGACCAGTCAGATTACGTAGTTGAGGCGCTCGACGATCCGCCTGCCGACGGCCTCGTCGCCGCCGTAGGTGACCGCAGCGTGGTCTAACGCGGTGCGTCCACCGGCCAGCCGCGTGAACAGCAGGCCGTCGAGCCGGATCGTCGACGTGGGCTCCTCGCCGCCGAAGTCGTCGACCACCTGTGCCCTACCGGCGACCGCCACGTTGATCGTGCGCCCCAGCGGACCCGTCAGCTCGATCGACACCCGGGAGCCGTCGGGCGCCCCGCCCAGCTTTCCGACGACGAAACCCATGCTGGCCGCCATCTCGTCGAGCGCCTGCTCGGCGGCGGGTCCCGCCATTTCGGCATCGGAGGCCGGGAGACCGACGCCGTCGCGGATGTCGTGCTCGTGCATCCAGCAGTCGAAGACCCGCACCCGCATGAACCGTCCGTAGCTGTCCGGTCCGGCCGGGGTCATCGTGACGGCGTTCCATTCGTCCTCGGACATCGCCGTCAGCGCCTCGCGGCGGCCGGCGGTGACGGCGCGGAACCGCTCGAGCAGCTCCGCGGAGCCGATTTGGCGCAGCCGGCGCACCCAGCGTTCGTTCATCGCCCCGATGTCGTTGCGCACATGCTCGAGCGCGGACACGTCGACATCGGTGTCCGGGGTGTCCGCGCCCGCCAACATCGATTCGGTGCCAACCATGTGCGCCGTGACGTCGTGCACCGTCCAGCCGGGCAGCGCCGTGGCCGCTTTCCAGTCGGCTTCGGAGAGACCCGTCAACAGGTCGGCGGTAATTCGCCACTCGGCGAACAGGGCGTTGAGGACTGCGCTCTTGTCGAGATTCGTCACTGGACGCGAGGAGCTCACGGCCTGACCGTACCGTTACGGTCTGTCGACGGTAAGAGATTCGACCGCACGGTCGGCGATACCGGTAGCTCTTCCGAACAGGTGCCCCTGCGCCAAGCCGCAGCCGGCGAGAAACACCATCTCCGCCTGCTCGTCGGTCTCGACACCCTCGGCGACCACTTCCAGGCCCAAGGGGTTGCACACTGCGATCACCGACCGGTACAACGTCACGTCCCGCGCCCGTTCGACGCCGGCCACCAGGCTGCGGTCGAGTTTGACGACCTGGACAGGCAACGCGTGCAGATAGGTCAACGAGTTGTATCCAGCGCCGAAATCGTCCAGAGCGACATTGACTCCGAAGGCGTTGAGCCGCTCGATCTGTGCGGCCGCCTCGTCGAGATCGATGATTGGCACGGTCTCGGTGATCTCCAGCGTCAACCGGCTGGGCTCCATACCGTAGCGGGCCAGGGTCCTGGCCACGATGTCGTGAAAACGACCCCCATGTAGCCGCGCCGCCCCGATGTTCACATGTAAATCAAGGTCCGTGCCAGCGGCGGTGAACTCCCGACAGCTCAGATCCAGGATCATCGCGTCCAGGACATGCCCGAGCCCCGCGGCCTCGGCAGCCGCCACGAACGTCTCAGGCGCGATCTGTGTGCCGTCGGGCGCTGTCCACCTCGCGAGCGCCTCGACGGCCACCGGAGTCGCCTCGGGCAGCCGAACGATCGGCTGGTAGAGCAGGTTGAACCCGGTGGGCGCATCGCCATGGGCGTGGCGCAGCGCGGTGGGAAAGTCCACGGCCAGACCCGCGATCGACGGATAGACCACGGCGATGTCTTTTCCCAGGCGCTTGCCTTCATACATCGACTGGTCGGCCTTGCGCAGCAGATCGTCCGGGGTCTGGCTGGTTTCGTCGGCGCGGTGCCGAACCAGGCCCATGCTGGCGCGGATCTGCACACTGGCACCGTGCACGGCGAACGGCTCTCGAAGCGCCGCCTGGATGCGGTCGGCGACGACTTCGGGGGGCGCCATTTCGCCGTTGATCAGGATTGCGAACTCGTCGCCGCCGATGCGGGCCAGGGTGTCTGTCTCTGCCACGCATCGAAGGAGACGTTCGCCTACGGCACGCAGCAATGCATCACCGCCGGCGTGCCCGAACCGGTCATTGACGTCCTTGAAGTCGTCGAGGTCGACGAATATCAGCACGAAATCGCCTCTGGCGGCGGCGCTTTCGAGTCTCTTGCCGAATAACAACCGGTTCGGCAGCCCGGTCAATGTGTCATGGTGCACTTGGTGCTCGAGCCGGCGCTGTGCGTCGTACAGTCGCACTGTGAGCCGCTGCTGTGCGCGCATCGCAAGGGCTTGGCGCGCGGCGACCAGCACGACCATCACCACCGCTCCACTGACCAGCACCGCGTCAAGTTGCTGGCCGATCATCACGTGGTAGCCGTAAAGCATTGCACTGCCGACAAATCCGGCGTACGGCAGGAGCAGCTGGACCCAGTCCATCACCCGATCACCGGCTTGCGCCGCCGAGTCCGATCGTGGTTTCGGTTCGGCCAGCGCGTACACCACCAGCACCATTCCGATGACGAACAGGCCGCCGCCCCACAGGTCACCGTTGTGCACACCGACGGTCCGGAAATAGGCCACGATCCGGTCCGCTGACGTGAGCAACATGATTCCGCCGGTCAGCAGCAGGCAGTTTGCCCGAGACGGCCGGCCGGGCCGGTAAACAATGGCCAAGGACACCGCCGCCACCACCGCGCACAATTGCAGTAGCGAATAAATCACCAATACGGCGGGGTCGTTCGACCGAGGGAACGCCGCGGCAGCCAGTCCGCCGTATCCGGCGATGTAGGACAGTAGCGAGAACGCGATGGCGGCCACCACCCCGTCCAGCACGAAAGCGACGAGGGAATACGGGCGCACCGGAATGGTCGCAGTACCGGCAGCCAAGCCGTCCGAACGGCCCAGCACGATCACGGCAGCGAAGATCAGCACCGCAGGGAGCAGATACGCCACGATCTCACTCGCGCCCGCCACGCGACCGCCGGCCGAACCCCCGTCCGTCCACCACAGCAACTCGCCGATGAGCCAGCTCAGACAAGAGACGGCGATGAGCACTCGCCACCATCGAGACGGACCGTGCATCCTGCGTGCCACCGCCAAGCCTCGGACCACGATCACTGTGCCCAGCACCGCCTGCAACGCCGTCAACCCGGCGGTGGCGACGTCGTGTCCCCACGGGGCCAGCGCGTTCACCACGACCAGCACGAGCAGGGCCAGCAAGTCGCCGTAACGCCTCCGCTGACCCCTGAGCGACACGCTTTCCACCTTCCCGCTTCGTCATGATGCCTTAACCGAAGCGGTAGCCCGGCCCGCTCGGCAAATACCGCATCCAACTTTTGCGGGAGGGAAAGTTACGGCGTGACGGGCGCACTCCCGCCATCAGCCCGATCGATCAGGTCATGCCTTTGGCGCGCCGCCCCAGCTCGCGGATGATCTCCCGGTCCGCATCGCGGCGGGCCAGGTCCTGGCGTTTGTCGCGGGCCTCCTTACCGCGCGCCAACGCCAACTCCACCTTGACCTTGCCGTCGGAGAAGTACAGCGACAACGGCACCAGGGTCAGGTTGCCGTCGCGGATCCGCCCGATCAGCCGGTCGATCTCCCGACGGTGCAACAGAAGTTTGCGGTTGCGCCGCGGGGTGTGGTTGGTCCAACTGCCGTGGTGGTATTCGGGGATGTGCACGTTGCGCAGCCACACCTCGCCGTCGTCGACGGTGGCGAACGCGTCGGCGAGCGACGCATGCCCCTCGCGCAGGCTCTTCACCTCGGTGCCCACCAGCTGGATGCCGGCCTCGAAGGTTTCCAGTATCGAATAGTTGTGTCGCGCTTTGCGGTTGGTCGCGACGACCTTGTTGTTACTGGACCTGGTCGGGTCGGCTTTTTTGGCCATATCAGCGCCGTATGTAGAGCCGCAGCGTGATGTAGGCGGTGACACCGGACATCGCGAGCCCCAGGAACAGCATGAACGGGGCGCTGAAGTACAGCACGT
The DNA here is from genome assembly GCF_053483195.1 of Mycolicibacterium sp. XJ2546. Taxonomy (NCBI): domain Bacteria; kingdom Bacillati; phylum Actinomycetota; class Actinomycetes; order Mycobacteriales; family Mycobacteriaceae; genus Mycobacterium; species Mycolicibacterium sp. XJ2546. Next base: position 4,423 of record NZ_JBEFRW010000024.1, read on the forward strand.
CGGCGTAGTCGACCTTCGCGATCAGGTTGGCTTGATAGAACTGGTTGAGCGCGTTGTCCAGGAACAACGCCCGCACCACGATCAGCCCGATGATCGCGATGATCACCCCGATGAGCGCGGCGAGCATCGCCTCCACTAGGAACGGCAACTGTGTGTACCAGCGGCTGGCGCCGACCAGTCGCATGATGCCGATCTCGGTACGACGGGTGTAGGCCGCGACTTGAACCATGTTGGCGATCAACAGCACCGCGCCGACCGCCTGCACCAGCGCCACGGCGAACGCCGCGTTGCTGATGCCGTCGAGCACCGCGAACAGCCGGTCGATGAGGTCCTTCTGGTTGAGCACGTTGAGCACGCCGGGCTGGCCGACCATGGCCTCGTCGAACTCGTGGTGTTGTTCAGGGTTCTCCAGCTTGACGATGAACGACGCCGGAAACGCGTCGCGCCCGGCGACGTCCTTGTACTGCGGGAACTTCTGGATCGCGTCCTCGTAGGCCTGATCGCGGTTGAGGAAACGCACCGAGCGCACGTCATCTCGGTTCTCGATCTGCTCACGCAGCGCCTGACACGGGTCGGCATCGCAGGTCGGGTCGTTGGCGGAGACATCGTTGGTCAAAAAGACCTGGCTCTCCACCCGATCGAGATAGATGTCGCGCGACTGGTCGGCCAACCGCAACACCAGCAGCCCACCGCCGAACAAGCCGATCGAGATGGCGGTGGTCAGGATCATCGCCACCGTCATGGTGACGTTACGACGAAATCCGGTCAGAACCTCGTTGATCAGGAAGCCGAAGCGCACTAGCGGTCCATTCCGTACACGCCGCGCTGCTCGTCACGAATCAGCCTGCCCAGTTCGAGCTCGACAACGCGCTGACGCATCGAGTCGACGATGTGATGGTCGTGGGTGGCCATCAGCACCGTCGTGCCCGTGCGGTTGATGCGCTCAAGCAGGTCCATGATGTCCTTACTGGTTTCCGGGTCGAGGTTGCCGGTCGGCTCGTCGGCCAAAAGCACCAGCGGCCGGTTGACGAACGCCCTGGCGATGGCCACGCGTTGCTGCTCACCGCCGGACAGCTCGGCGGGCAGCCGGTTGGCCTTGCCCGACAGCCCGACCATCTCGAGCACGTCGGGCACCACCCGGTTGATCACCTCGCCGCGCTTGCCGATCACCTCCAGCGCGAACGCGACGTTTTCGAACACGGTCTTCTGCTGCAGCAGCCGGAAATCCTGGAACACGCAGCCGATCACCTGGCGCAGGCCGGGGATGTGTCGGCCCGGAAGCTTGTTGACGTGGAACTTCGAGACGCGGATGTCGCCGGACGTCGGCGTGTCTTCGGCCAGCAGCAGCCGCATGAACGTCGACTTGCCCGATCCCGATGGCCCGATCAAGAAGACGAACTCGCCCTTGTCGATCTTGACCGAGATGTTGTCCAACGCAGGGCGCGCCGACGACTTGTACTGCTTGGAGACTCGATCGAGGGTGATCACGGTCGGCCAGTGTAGCGGGACTAGCTGGGTGGAGCCGTCGTCGTCACCGGCGGCTCGCCCGGCGCGGTCGGCGGCGAAGTCTCCGGAGCCGTTTCGGCGGTGTCGGTCTGCGGCGACAACGGGCCCGGCCCGTCCGGGTCCAGGGTCGTGGTCGGCGTCGTCTCGGTCGGCGAGGTCGGCGAGGTCGGCGTGGTCATGGTGGTGGTTGGCGTGGTGGTGGTTGGCGTGGTGGTCGTCGGGTACGACGGTTCGGTCGTGCGGCGCACGTTGGTGCGCGGCACCCACGTGTAGTTGGGGTCAGGGACGAAGCCCGGCGGCACGAACTGCGTTGACGGTGGGGGCGGCTCCGGTGCGGGCTCGTAGGTCTGCTGCAGCCACACCGCCGCGGCGAAGGCCACGATCAGCACAACTGTCGACGTGCGGAGCCGGCCGCCCAACAGACGGCTCGGGACGCGGAATTTGCGCTCAGCCACCGGGTCGCTCCGCCTTGGCTGCCGCAGGGGGCAGGGTTTCCACGGCCGGTGTCGCTCCGGTCTGGGTGACGACGCCGGCGCCGCTCAGCGCGCGGACCACGAGCACGCGCAGCCGCCTGCCGGCCTCGAACTGCTTACCGGGCAGCGTGCGCGCCACCATCCGAACGTTGACGTTGTCGAGGCTGATGCTTTCCACACCCATCAGCGACGGGGCGTCCAGCAGCAGGTCCTTGAGCAGGCGGTCGTCCATCGACGCCTCGCACACCTCGTGCAGGACGTCGTTGACGCGGTTGAGGTCGGCGGTGACGGGCACCGGGATGTCGACCACCGCACGCGCCCAGTCCTTGGACAGGTTCAACGAGCGCACGATGTTGCCGTTCGGAATGGTGAACACCTCGCCGTCGGCGGTGCGCAGCTTGGTGACCCGCAACGTGACGTCCTCCACGGTGCCCTGCGCGCCGTCGGGTGCGCCGAGCATGTTCAGCTCCACCAAATCGCCGAAGCCGTATTGCTTTTCGGTGATGATGAAAAATCCGCTGAGCAGATCCTGGACCAGGTTCTGGGCGCCGAAACCCAGCGCCGCGCCCAGTACGGCCGCCGGCGCCACCAACGAGCCGACCGGCACGTTGACGATGTTGGTGATCTGTACGGCGACCACCACACCGAGCAGCACGATGGACACCCACGAAATCACCGATGCGACGGCCTGCCGGTGCTTGGACGCCTCCGAACGCACCAGCGCGTCGCCGGTCTCGAAACCCACTTCGAGTCGTCGGGTGATTTTGTGCGCCGCCCAGTTGATAAACCGGGCGATCAGCACGGCGGCGAGCAGCAAGACAGTGATGCGAAGCCCCTTGGTGAGGATCCATTCGCCGATGTTGCCGTGCCAGAAGTCATGCCAGCCCTGGGCCGGCGAAAATGCTAGATAGCTGCTACTCGTCATCGCGTCTGTTGCGCCACCGAATTCCGGCTTCGAGGAACCCGTCGATGTCACCGTCCAATACGGCCGCCGGGTTTCCGACCTCGTAGTCGGTGCGCAGGTCCTTCACCATCTGATACGGATGCAGCACGTAGGAACGCATCTGGTTGCCCCACGAACTACCTCCGTCGCCTTTCAACGCATCGAGCTCAGCGCGTTCTTCTAAGCGCTTGCGCTCCAACAACTTCGCTTGAAGTACCCGCATCGCGGCCACCTTATTCTGCAGCTGCGACTTCTCGTTCTGACAGGTCACCACGATCCCCGTCGGAACGTGGGTGAGCCGGACTGCGGAGTCGGTGGTGTTGACCGACTGACCGCCGGGGCCGCTGGAGCGGTACACATCGACGCGCACATCGCTTTCCGGGATGTCGATGTGGTCGGTGGTGTCCACCACGGGCAGCACCTCGACGTCGGCGAACGACGTCTGTCGGCGGCTCTGGTTGTCGAACGGGCTGATCCGCACCAGCCGATGGGTGCCCTGCTCGACCGAGAGCGTGCCGTAGGCGAACGGGGCGTGCACCGCGAACGTCGCGCTCTTGATGCCCGCTTCTTCGGCGTAGGAGGTGTCGAACACCTCGACCGGGTAACCGTGCTGCTCGGCCCAGCGGATGTACATCCGCATCAACATCTCGGCCCAATCCGCCGCGTCCACCCCGCCGGCGCCGGACCGGATCGTGACAACCGCCTCGCGCTCGTCGTACTCCCCCGACAACAGCGTGCGCACTTCCATCGCCTCGATGTCCTCGCGCAACTGTTTGAGCTCAGCGTCGGCCTCTGCCAGCTCGTCGGCACCGCCCTCTTCGTCGGCCAGCTCGTAGAGCACCGGCAGGTCGTCGAGGCGCTGACGCAGCTCCTCGACGCGCCGCAACTCGCCCTGGGTGTGTGACAACTCGCTGGTGACCTTCTGCCCGCGGGTCTGGTCGTCCCACAAACTGGGATCGGAGGCTTCGTGTTCCAGCTTCTCGATCCGACTGCGCAGCCCTTCGATGTCGAGCACCCGCTCCACCGTGGTCAGGGTGGAGTCCAGGGCTGCGATATCGGCTTGACGGTCGGCATCCACGAGAAATCAGCGTACCGGCGTGTCGGTTCTGGATCACTGGCGGCAACGAGGCGACCGCACGTTTAGCATCGGGTGGGTAACCAGGCCCGCGAGGACGCGACAGCCCCCTGCGTCTCGCCAGGGCAGTGACACGGCCTACAGAAGGTTCTACAGAAGGTTGAGGTATGCGTCCATACCACGTGGCGATCGTCGGCTCGGGCCCCTCGGGTTACTTTGCCGCGGCATCGCTGCTGAAGTTCGCCGATGCCCAAGACGACTCCGATCAGAAGCGCGACGTGCGCGTCGACATGCTCGAGATGCTGCCCACCCCCTGGGGGTTGGTGCGCTCCGGTGTGGCACCCGACCATCCCAAGATCAAGTCGGTCAGCGCCAAGTTCGAGGCGACCTCCGCCGACCCCCGGTTCCGCTTCTTCGGCAACATCGCGGTCGGCGAGCACGTGCAGGCCGCCGAGTTGGCCGAACGGTATGACGCCGTGATCTATGCCGTCGGCGCCCAATCCGATCGGCCGCTCGGCATCCCCGGCGAGGATCTGCCCGGCAGCGTCGCCGCCGTCGACTTCGTCGGCTGGTACAACGCGCACCCGCATTTCGGGGAGATCGGGCCGGACCTGTCGAACGGGCGCGCCGTGGTCATCGGCAACGGGAACGTGGCGTTGGATGTGGCCCGCATCCTGGTCACCGACCCCGATGTGCTGGCCGCCACCGACATCGCCGATCACGCGCTGCAGGCGCTGCACGACCGCGGCGTCGAGGAGGTCCTCATCGTCGGTCGGCGCGGCCCGCTACAGGCTCCGTTCACCACATTGGAGCTGCGTGAGCTCGGTGACCTCGACGGCCTGGCCGACGTGGACGTGATCGTGGATCCCGACGACTTCGCTGACATCACCGACGAGGATCTCGACGCGGCGGGCAAGACCGTGCGCAACAACATCAAGGTGCTGCGCAAATACGCCGAGCAGCCACCGCGCGGCGCCAAACGGCGCATCGTGTTCCGGTTCCGCACCTCCCCGATCGAGATCAAAGGCGACGGCAAGGTGGAGTCCATCGTGTTGGGCCGCAACGAACTGGTCACCGACAACGGCCGCGTCGTCGCCAAGGACACCGGTGAGCGCGAGGAGGTGCCGGCCCAACTGGTGGTGCGCGCGGTCGGCTACCGCGGCGTGCCCACCCCGGGCCTTCCGTTCGACGAGCGCAGCGGCACCATCCCGCACACCGGCGGGCGCGTCGAGGGCAGCCGCAACGAGTACGTCGTCGGCTGGATCAAGCGCGGGCCCACCGGTGTCATCGGTAGCAACAAGAGCGACTCACAGGAGACCGTCGACACCTTGATCGCCGACCTGAGCGAGGCCGAGTTGCCCGAGCGCGACGCCGATCACGCCGAGCAGCTCGCGCGGTGGCTGACGCGGTGCCAGCCCAAGGTGATCACCAGCGAGCACTGGAAGCTGATCGACGAGTACGAGCGCTCGGCAGGTGAACCGCACGGTCGGCCCCGGGTGAAGGTGACCAGCATCGTCGAGTTGCTGCGAATCGGACACCGCTAGACGACGGCAGGCGCCGGGGACTCAGGCCGGCGGCGGATCCTGCGCCGGCGGGCCCTCCTGCGGGGCGAACCGCCAGTTGTCGGGGTTTTTCGGTGAGTACACGACGGGGAACAGTGCGCCCATCGTGGGCCAGTTGTCGACATCGACCTCGAGGCGCTGGTACACCACGTGCTCGTTGACCGTGGGCCCGTTGATGACGCCGGTGATGGTCGCGTACTGCTGCCCGGTGACGTCGGTGGGTCGTGGGCTGACCCCGGTGACCAGCAAGGTGCCCGACGGCCAGTCGGCTCCGGCGCCGCGACGACGCATGAGCATGGGCCCGGCGATCACGACGAGGGCACCGATGATGAGCAACATCGCCAGGAATTCCCACACACCGACATGGTAGGACCACAGCATGAGTTCCGAGGCCGATGACCTGACGTTGGCGCTGACGCTCGCCGATGAGGCCGATGCGTTGACGACCGCCCGCTTCGGTGCCGTCGACCTTGTCGTGGAAACCAAACCGGACCTGACGCCGGCCACCGACGCCGACCTCGATGTCGAGTCGATGATCCGCGGACGGCTTGGTGAACACCGGCCCGACGATGCGGTGCTCGGCGAAGAGTTCGGCGGCACCACGGAGTTCACCGGGCGCCAGTGGGTGGTCGACCCGATCGACGGCACCAAGAACTTCGTCCGCGGGGTGCCGGTGTGGGCGACGCTGCTGGCCCTGCTGCAGGACGGCATCCCGGTGCTCGGTGTGGTGAGTGCCCCTGCGCTGCAACGACGTTGGTGGGCACGTGCGGAGCACGGCGCCTATGCACGCGCGGGCGCGCAACCCGAGCGGCGGCTGCGGGTGTCGAAGGTCGACGACCTGGGTTCGGCGAGCCTGTCGTTCTCCAGCCTGTCGGGTTGGGCGGTGCGTGGACTGCGCGAGCACTTCATCGGGTTGACCGACGACGTGTGGCGGGTGCGGGGCTACGGCGACTTCCTGTCCTACTGCCTGCTGGCGGAGGGGGCCGTCGACATCGCCGCTGAACCCGAAGTGTCGCTGTGGGATCTGGCCGCCCTCGACATCCTGGTGCGGGAAGCCGGCGGCACCTTCACTGACCTGGCCGGGAAATCCGGTCCGCACGGCGGCAGCGCGGTGGCCAGCAACGGCCTGTTGCACGAAGCGGTCCTGGCCAGGCTTTCTGCGCCGTAGCTGTGAGGTGCGCTACAAAGCCAACGATCTTACTCAAGAGTCAGTTCCGATACCTTACTCTGGAGTCAGTTCGGTAAGCGCGAACGACAATTCCCATAGCGAGGCAGCTGAAAATGACCAATACCCTGCCGTCGAAAAACGGATCAAAGCCCCGGCGCACCGGCAAGGAAAGCGCCGTCGGCCTGCACAAACACAAGCGCACCGTGACCGACCTGGGCCTGGCCCTGGTGACGCCGCTGGTCGGTCAGGAGTTCCTCGACCGCTACAAGCTGCGTGATCCGCTCAACCGTGGCCTGAGGTACGGCGTCAAACAGGCGTTCTCGGTCGCCGGCGCGGCCACTCGGCAGTTCAAGCGGGTGTCGGGCAGCACCAGCGGCCCGACGCGGCTGAAGACCAGTGGCTCCGACTACTTCGACCTGACCCCCGACGACGAACAGCAGATGATCGTCGAGACGGTCAACCAGTTCGCCGAAGAGGTGATGCGCCCGGCCGCCCGCGAAGCCGACGATTCCGCGTCGTATCCCGACGATCTCGTCAGCAAGGCCGCCGAGATCGGGATCACCGCGATCAACGTGCCCGAGAACTTCGACGGGATCGCTGGGCATCGGGCGGCGGTCACCAACGTGCTGGTCGCCGAGGCGCTGTCCTACGGCGACATGGGGTTGGCGCTGCCCATCCTGGCGCCCGCCGGTGTCGCGTCGGCCCTCACCCACTGGGGCAGCGCCGATCAGCAGGCGACCTACCTCAAGGAGTTCGCCGGCGAGAACGTCCCCCAAGGCTGCGTGGCGATCGCCGAACCGCATGCTCTTTTCGATCCGACGGCGCTGAAGACGACGGCGGTGCGCACCCCCAGCGGCTACCGCCTCGACGGCGTCAAGTCGCTGGTTCCTGCCGCGGCGGCCGCCGAAATCTTCATCGTGGCAGCACAACTGGCCGGCAAGCCGGCGCTGTTCATCGTCGAGTCGTCAGCTGAGGGGCTCAGCGTGACGGCCGATCCCAGCATGGGCATCCGCGCCGCGGCACTCGGCCGGGTCACCCTGGACGGGGTGAAGGTGCCGCTGTCGGCGCGGCTGGGCGAGGAGGAGGCGCCACCGGCTGACTTAGACCGCGACTACTCCGAGGCCGTCGCGCTGTCGCGGCTGGGCTGGGCGGCGCTGGCGGTCGGCACCGCGCACGCGGTGCTCGACTACGTGGTGCCCTACGTCAAGGAGCGGCACGCGTTCGGTGAGCCGATCGCGCACCGGCAGGCGGTGGCGTTCATGTGCGCGAACATGGCGATCGAGTTCGACGGGCTGCGGCTGATCACCTGGCGCGGAGCATCCCGCGCCGATCAGGGGCTGCCGTTCGCCCGGGAAGCCGCGCTGGCCAAGCGCCTCGGCGCCGACAAGGGCATGCAGATCGGCCTCGACGGCGTGCAGCTCCTCGGTGGCCACGGCTACACCAAGGAACACCCCGTCGAACGCTGGTACCGCGATCTGCGCGCGATCGGCGTCGCCGAAGGCGTCGTGCTCATCTAGTTGACACTTACCTGGCCTATCCGAAAGACGAATCATGGCAATCAATCTGGAACTGCCGAAGAAGCTCGAGGCGGTCATCGAGAAGGCCCATCAGGGCGCCGCGGAGATGCTGCGGCCGATCTCGCGCAAGTGGGATCTGCGCGAGCACGAATACCCTGTCGAGCTCGACACGTTGGCCACCCTGTTCGAGGGCATCTCTGAGGCCAAGACCATCGCGTTCGCCGGCGCCGAGGCGTTCCGCGAAGGTGACGAGCCCAGGGCTGCAAACCACAACGGCGCCAACATGTCCGCGGTGCTCAACGTGATGGAGATCAGTTGGGGTGATGTGGCATTGATGCTGTCGGTGCCGCGTCAAGGGCTCGGCAACGCCGCGATCAGTAGCGTGGCCACCCCCGAGCAGCTGGAGCGGCTCGGCAAGGACGTCTGGGCGGCGATGGCCATCACCGAACCCGACTTCGGCTCCGACTCGGCTGCGGTGTCGACGACGGCCACCCTCGACGGTGACGAGTACGTGATCAACGGCGAGAAGATCTTCGTCACCGCCGGATCCCGGGCGACCCACATCGTGGTGTGGGCGACGCTGGACAAGTCGTTGGGCCGGGCGGCGATCAAGTCGTTCATCGTTCCGCGCGAGCACCCCGGTGTCACCGTGGAACGGCTCGAGGACAAGCTGGGCATCAAGGCCTCCGACACCGCGGTGATCCGGTTCGACAACGCCCGCATCCCCAAGGACAACTTGCTCGGCAGCCCGGAAATCCACGTGGAGAAGGGTTTTGCCGGGGTCATGGAGACCTTTGACAACACCCGCCCGGTCGTGGCCGCGATGGCCGTCGGCATCGCCCGCGCCGCACTGGAGGAACTCCGCAAGATCCTCACCGAGGCCGGGGTGGAGATCTCCTACGACAAGCCGTCGCACGCCCAGCGCGCCCCGGCCGCGGAGTTCTTGCGGATGGAATCCGACTGGGAGGCTGCCTATCTGTTGATGGTGCGGTCGGCATGGCAGGCCGACAACGACATCCCCAACTCCAAGGAAGCGTCGATGGGCAAGGCCAAGGCGGGCCGTGTCGCCAGCGACGTCACCCTCAAGGCCGTCGAATTGGCCGGCACTGTCGGCTATTCGGAGCAGACCCTGCTGGAGAAGTGGGCGCGCGACAGCAAGATCCTCGACATTTTCGAGGGCACCCAGCAGATCCAGTTGCTTGTGGTGGCGCGCCGGTTGTTGGGCCTGTCCTCGGCCGAACTGAAGTAACTACTTCTAGGCCGAGCACCTCCTCTGGCGAGCAGACGCAAAGTCGTACAAATCCGCCAAGATTCATGCGACTTTGCGTCTGCTCGCCGAAGAAAAGCATGCGGCGACTAACGTCGAGAGCCATGGAGAGCTTTCAGGCGCTGGTCGCGCAGCAGGTCGAAGATCGCATCGAAACGCAAGTCCAGACGCTGGACGAATCGGCGTTGCCCCCCGGCGACCTGACGATCCGCGTGCTCTATTCCAGCGCCAACTACAAGGATGCGCTGGCACTCACCCCCAAAGGCGGTGTGGTGCGCGACTACCCGATCGTGCCGGGCATCGATCTCGCCGGCGAGGTCGTGGCGTCGACCTCCAATGAGTTCGCGGTCGGCGACGCGGTGCTGGCCCACGGCTACGACATCGGCACCGGGCGCCACGGCGGCTACGCCGAGTACGCCCGGCTTCCTGCCGACTGGGTCGTCAAACTCGGCGGGTTGAGCCCACGCGAGGGCGCCGCGATCGGCACGGCCGGCTTCACCGCCGCGATGAGCGTGTAGGCGCTGCAGCGCCACGGCGTCACACCGGACGACGGGCCGGTGGTGGTCACCGGCGCGACGGGCGGCGTCGGCTCGGTCAGCGTCGGTCCGCTGAAGCCAGCACACCTCTCGGATTACGCCCGCGATGTCGACGTCAAGGACGTCGTGGGGGTGCTCGACGAGATTCGTGGCGGGCAGTACTCCGGGCGCGCGGTGGTGCGGGTGGCCGGCGGGTTCTGACGCACGCCGACGCAAAGATCCCCGGCGCTCGGGCGAACCGAGCACAACCGGGGATCTTCGCGTTGTGTTGAACCGTCAGGCGGCGCCGAGGTAGCGCTGCAGGTCAGGCTTCATCTCCTGCAGCTGCTGGCCCCAGTACTCCCAGCTGTGGGTGCCGTACGGCGGGAAGTTGAACACGCCGTTGTTGCCGCCCGCGGCGATGTAGTTGTCGCGGAACGTGATGTTGGTGCGGATCGTCAGACCCTCGAGGAACTCGGCGGGCAGGTTCGCCCCACCCAGCTCGTTGGGCGTGCCGTTACCGCAGTACACCCAGAGGCGGGTGCCGTTGGCGACAATTTTGGGAATCTGCACCATCGGGTCGTTACGCAGCCACGCGCTGTTGGGGTCCTCGGTCCTGCCCCACATGTCGTTGGCGTCGAACCCGCCGGCATCACCCATCGCCATGTTGATCAGGAACGGCCAGGTGCCCTCGGACGGGTTGAGGAACGCCGACAGCGCTCCGGCGTAGATGAACTGGTCGGGGTGGTAGACCGACAGGATGATCGCCGAGTTACCCGACATCGACAGGCCGACTGCGGCGTTGCCGGTGGTCGAGATGCCCCGGTTGGCGGACAGCCACTGCGGCAGCTCACTGGTCAGGAAGGTTTCCCACTTGTAGGTCTGGCAGCCGTTGTTGCCGCACGCCGGCTGGTACCAGTCGCTGTAGAAGCTGGACTGTCCGCCGACCGGCATGACGACCGAAAGGCCCGATTCGTAGAACCACTCGAACGCCTGGGTCTCCATATCCCAGCCGTTGTAGTCGTCGCGGGCACGCAGACCATCGAGCAGATACACCGCATGCGGGCCGCCGGGCTGAAACTGGACCTTGATATCCCGGCCCATCGATGGTGACGGCACCATCAGGTACTCCACCGGCAAGCCAGGCCGGGAGAACGCCTCGGCGGTGGCGGTGTTTCCGGTGAGGCCCAGCAGGCCGGGCATCACAGCCGCCGCTACCGCGGCCACCGCGAACCGACGGGCCCATGGGCCACGGATCTTGTCAATGACGCTCATACTGCAATTCCATCCATTTCCGGTCTACCGGGTTAACACCCCATTCCCCGGCGATCGAGCGATCGCCATCGACGGCGCAGCGATGTCTTCACTGCGTCGTCGTGCCCGCTCGACTGCCCCGGGGCCGTCGAACGGACCGAGAAACTTCAGTTGTCGCGTGAGCAGTAAAACATGTGACCAGCATGTGAGAAAGCCCGACCGGCCACGACTGCTGATTTGCCTGCGCCAACCTACTCTGCGAATCGGCCCGCAACAACGCGGTGATCGAGGGCCCGGTGGGGCTCGTTTTGGGGTCGTAGGCTGCGGTTCATGGCTAATGAGCGGGTGTCGCGGCTGTCGGTGGACAGCTGGATCGAAGCCGGCTACACGATCTTGGCCGAGGAAGGCATCAAGGCCCTCAAGCTCGACCGGCTGTGTGCCCGCGTCGGGGCCACCAAAGGCAGCTTCTACTGGCATTTCTCCGATATGGCCAGCTATCGCGCCGCGCTCGTGAAGGCGTGGGGCGAACTGCGCGACGAGGATCGACGGTTCTTCGCCGACGCGAGTGGCATGCCGCCACGCGCGCGACTGTCGCAGATGATGGCGTCCCTGGTGACGCCGCGGCACTGGACATTGGAACGGGCGATGCGCGAGTGGGCCCGCACCGATCCGGCGGTGGCCGCCAGCGTGCGCGCCTCGGATCAACGTGTGTTGGACGCGGTCCGGCAGGCGTTTCGTGATCACGGGTTCGACGCCAACGAAGCCGACCTGCGTGCCAACGCCACCTTCGCCGCCGGTATCGGCTTTCTGCACCTGCCCGGTCGTCGGCCCAGTTCCCGGGCGGCCGACCAGCGGGAACGTTTCCTCGACATCATGCTGCGGCGCTGACCCGCACACCCGCTTTCCATACAAAAAAGTATGGTAGCGTCCGCCGATATGCCCACGTTCTCCGCAGCCGACGCGATTACCAGCGAGTTCGTGGCCAAACTCGCCGATCGCGCCGTCGAAGCCGAGCGGCTGCGGCGGCTGCCGGCCGACACGGTCAGCGACTTCACGGCGACCGGTTTCACGGAGTTGTTGGTGCCCGCGCGCTACGGCGGTGAACAGGGCGCGTTTCCCTCGCTGCTCGACCCGGTGCGCCGGATGGCGCACGGTTGCGCCTCGAGCGCGTGGACGATCGGTTTCTACGCCCTGCACAACTGGATGCTCGCGCTGTTCGACGAACGGGCCCAGCAGGAGGCGTTCGCGACGCGCCCATTTTTGGCCCCCGCTCCCCTGGCACCCACCGGACGCGGTGTGCCGGTTACTGGCGGGGTGCGCGTGAGCGGCCGATGGTCCTGGGCCACCGGAGTGATGGACGGCAACTGGATCATCGTCGGAGCATTGTGCGGGCCGGACGACGCCATCTACCCCGCGCTGGCGCTGCTGCCCATCGACGCGGTGACCATCGATGACGTCTGGCACACCGACGGCATGCGCGCCACCGGCTCCAATGACGTGGTGATCGCCGACGCGTTCGTACCCGAGCACCGCCTCGTGCGGGTCGTCGACATCTATACCGGCACCGCGCCCGGCGCCGCCCTGCACGACGGTGACACCTACCGGTGGCCGATGGTGCCCGCATTGGCGTTGCTGGCGGCCATGCCCGCGCTGGGCAGCGCCGAACGCGCTGTCCAGATCTACGCCGAACGGCTTTCGGCGCGCATGCTGGCCTATGAGGGCGTCATGCAGAAGGACAAACCGATCGCCCAGGCCCGGCTCGCCGAGGCCGAGGTGCGGTTGCGCGCGCTGCGCGCCCTGCTGGCCGACACGGTCGGCGAGATCGAAACCGGCCTCGGCGCAGGCGATGAGATCGGGCGGCCGGTGCGCGCGGCGGCGCGCCTGGCCGCCGCGCACATCGTGGCCGAATCGCGCGCGGTGATCGGTTTGGTCCTGGAAGCGTCGGGCGCGAGCGCGCACTTCGTGGACAACGCGCTGCAACGCATCAGGCGCGACGTCGATGTGATCGCCGGGCACGTGGTGTTCGACTACGACACCAGCCGCGAACTGGCCGGCGCCCTCAGACTGGGTATGAAAGTGTCACGCACCGCAATGATCTAGACCGAAGGGGAACCATGGCCAAGGACCTACGCGACAAGATCACGATGCTCTTCCAGAAGAACGTCGCGAACCGGTTGACGCGACTGATGCCGTTCCAAACCCTGCTGGAGACCACCGGCCGCAAGACCGGCCAGCCGCGCCAGACCCCGTTGGGCGGCAAGCGCGTCGGCGACCAGTTCTGGTTCGTCTCGGAGTTCGGGGACAAGTCTCACTACATCCGCAATATCAAGGCCAACCCCAACGTGCGGGTGCGGCTCAACGGGCGCTGGCACAACGGCGTCGCGCATCTGATGCCCGACGACGACCCGCACGAGCGGCTGCAGTCGCTGCCTGGGTTCAACAGCTTGGGCGTGCGCACGTTTGGCACCAACCTGCTCACCGTGCGCGTCGACCTCACCGATTGACCGGACACCGGAACTAAAACTAAAGTCAGTTTTAGTTCTGTACCGGCCACGTCGAGGGAGTCGCCATGGAATCATTCGTCCACCTGCGCAAAGGCCGAACGCCGCGGCGGTTACACGCCGACCTCGACGGGCTGAAGGACGACGAGTTGGGGCGCGGCGGGTTCACCGGCCGCACGGCGAACATGTATCGCCGCAACGATCCCACCGCCTACCGCAGCAAGGGGCCGCTGCGGCCTCTCGACGTGTTGTCCAGCGAGCTCAAGCCCAGCGACGCCACCGACGCGGCCGGCGGCCCGCTATTGCTGTTCTCCAACCCCGATTGCCGGGTGTCGTTGAGTCGGCGCGGTGAGCCGATGCCGTTCTACACCCGGTACGTGGACGGCGATCTGCTGTGCTTCGTACATGCCGGAGCGGGCTTGTTCGAGACCGAGTTCGGCCCGCTGACCTACCGCACCGGCGATTGGGTGTACCTGCCCAAGGCGTGCACGTGGCGGCAAGTGCCCGAATCCGAGACCACCATGCTGATGGTGCAAGCCACCGACGAGTTCCGGGTGCCACCACCGGGCCAGCTCGGACGCCATTTTCCGTTCGACCCGTCGCAGGCCACGATTCCGGAGCCCGCCCCGTCAGAGGACGGTGCGGGCCCGACCGTCGACGGCGAATACGAGGTGCGGCTGATCCACCCGTCGGTACCCGGCGGGCCGACATCGCTTTACTACCAACACCATCCGCTCGACGTCGAAGGGTGGCGCGGGGACAACTTCGCGTTCACGTTCAACATCGAGGACTACAACGTGGTCACCTCCGACAGCGTGCACCTGCCGCCGACCGTGCACCTATTCATGGAGGCCACCGGTGTCTACGTGATGAACTTCCTGCCCAAACCCGCCGAGAGCGTGCCAGGGACCGAACGCACCCCGTGGTATCACCGCAACGTCGACTACGACGAGATCGCGTTCTTCCACGGCGGATCGCTCTACGGCATCCCGATGCCACCCGGGTTGATTTCGCATGCGCCGCAAGGTGTTCACCACGGCGCACCGGAGAAGGCTCGCGAGCGAGCGCGGCGCAAGTTCGACGACCACCAGCGGGTCGACTGGTCGGTGATCGCCGTCGACACCCGACGCCGACTCGTCCCGTCGGAGGAAGTTCTCGCCAACGACCTGGGGCAACACTGATGACAACCGCGGTGAAGCACGAATACGAGCGTATCCCCTATCTCGTTGCATACCAGAACAACTCGGGTGTGCGCGACGTGTACGGCGGGGTGGCCGAGTTGGTGGTGCTGGAAAGCCACCTATTGCGGCCCAAGGCCAAGCCGTCCGATACCGTGCTGGTGTTCATGCACCCGATCGGCGGCGGCGCGTACCTGCCGATGATGAACGGCCTGGCCCGAGCAGGCCATCACGTCATCTACTGCAACAGCCGGTTTCGGGGCACCGACTCGGCGCTGCTGATGGAGAAGGTCGTCGAGGACCTCGGCGAGTGCATCAAGGACGCCAAGAACCGGTTGGGCTACGAAAAGGTCGTGCTGGCCGGGTGGAGCGGCGGCGGGTCGCTGTCGGTGTTCTACCAGCAGCAGGCCCAACACCCCACGATTACGGCCAGCCCGTCCGGCGACGGCCCGGACCTGACCAAGCTCGGCCTGATCCCCGCCGACGCGCTGATGCTGCTGGCCGCCCACATCAGCCGCCACGGCACCATGACCGAGTGGCTCGACGCGTCGATCCTCGACGAGTTCGACCCGTCCAGACGCGATCCCGAGTTGGATCTGTACAACCCGGACAACCCCAACCAGCCGCCCTACACCCAGGAGTTCCTGGCCCGCTACCGCCAAGCGCAGATCGACCGCAACCGCCGAATCACCAAGTGGGTCAGGGAAAAACTAGCCAAACTGGCCGCTGACGGCCGGCCCGATGACGAGTTCGCGTTCGTCGTGCACGGCACGATGGCCGACCCGCGCTGGCTGGACCCGGCCGTCGATCCCAACGAACGCGCGCCCGGCACCTGCTATCTGGGCGACCCGCAGGTGGTCAACAACAGCCCCGTCGGCCTGGCCCGGTTCTGCACGCTGCGCAGTTGGTTGTCGCAGTGGAGTTACGACGACGCCAACGGCGACGCCGTCAAGTGCGGTGCCGACATCGCGGTGCCGACGCTGGTGATCGGCAACCTGGCCGACGACGCGTGCACGCCGAGCCATACCCGCAGACTCTTCGAGGCGATCGGGCATCATGACAAGGAGATGCACGAGATCCCTGGCGCGAACCATTACTACGCGGGCGCCGACCAGCGCGACAAACTGCGCGCCGCGGTCGGCGTCGTCACCGACTGGCTGCACAGGCACGGGTTCTCGCTATGAGCGTGGCTGGTCCGCTCGACGGTATCCGGGTCATCGAGGTCGGCACGCTGATCTCCGGGCCGTTCGCCGGGCGCCTGCTCGGCGACATGGGGGCCGAGGTGATCAAGATCGAGCCGCCAGGAGCGCCCGACCCGTTGCGCACCTGGGGCCAGGCTGAACTCGACGGGCACCGCTTCTTCTGGACGGTGCACGCGCGCAACAAGAAGGCCGTCACGCTCAACCTGCGCACCGAGGCCGGTCGGGCGCTATTTCTCGAGCTGGTCGAGCGCTCCGACCTCATCGTGGAGAACTTCCGGCCGGGCACGCTGGAGAAGTGGAACCTCGGCTACGACGTGCTGCGCGAGCGCAACCGCGGCATCATCCTGGTCCGCGTCTCCGGCTACGGGCAGACCGGACCCGAGGCCCACAAGGCCGGATATGCCTCGGTCGCCGAGGCGGCCAGTGGGCTGCGGCACATGAACGGCTTTCCCGGCGGCCCACCGCCGCGGCTGGCGCTGTCGCTG
The DNA here is from genome assembly GCF_053483195.1 of Mycolicibacterium sp. XJ2546. Taxonomy (NCBI): domain Bacteria; kingdom Bacillati; phylum Actinomycetota; class Actinomycetes; order Mycobacteriales; family Mycobacteriaceae; genus Mycobacterium; species Mycolicibacterium sp. XJ2546. The sequence goes on from NZ_JBEFRW010000024.1 coordinate 21,069, forward strand.
GGCGACAGCCTCGCGGGCATGTTCGCCGCGCAGGGCGCGTTGGCCGCGCTGTACCGCCGCACGGTCACCGGTGAGGGCCAGGTCGTCGACGCCGCACTGACCGAGGCGTGTTTGGCGGTGCAGGAGTCCACGATTCCCGACTACGACGTCGGCGGGGTGGTCCGAGGGCCGTCGGGCACCCGGCTCGAAGGCATTGCGCCGTCGAACATCTACCGCAGCGCCGACGGCAGCTGGGTGGTGATCGCGGCCAACCAGGACACCGTGTTCCGCCGGCTCTGCGGCGCGATGGGCCGCCCTGAACTCGCCACCGACCACCGGTTCGCCGACCACGGCGCCCGAGGCCGCAACCAGGACGAACTCGACAGGATCATCGGCGACTGGGCGGCGGAGCGGGCCCCCGACGACATCATCGAAACCCTCAGCGCCGCTGGGGTGATCGCCGGCCCCATCAACACCGTCGCCGAGGTTGTCGAGGACCCGCAGCTGCGGTCGCGCGGCATGCTGGTCGAGCACTGGGACGAACGCGTCGAACGCTCGGTGCTGGGGCCCGGGATCGTGCCGGTGCTCTCCGACACCCCGGGCACGGTGCGCAATGCCGGCTCGGCCGCCCCCGGCCAGCACAACGATGAGATCTACCGCGGCCTGCTCGGCAAGTCTGCCGACGAACTCGATGCGCTGCGGGCGGAAGGAACGCTGTGAGCGAGCTACCCGACCATGTCGACATCCGCGACGTCTCGCTGCGCGACGGTCTGCAGATCGAAGATCCCATTCCGTTGGCGGCCAAGCTCGAACTGCTGGCCGCCGTGGCCGCCACCGGCGTGCGTGAGATGGAGGCGACGGCGTTCGTCTCGCCCACCAAAGTGCCCGCGCTGGCCGACGCGGCCGAGCTCGCCGCGCAGCTGCACAACTTCCCCGACATCGAGTTCTCCGCGCTGGTCGCCAGCCCCAACGGCGCCAAGCGCGCGATCACCGCAGGGCTGTCGTCGATCGAGTACGTGGTCTCGGCGACCGACGGGCACAGCCGCGCCAACGTCGGGCGCAGCACCGCGGAGGCGACCGCGCAGATCGCCGAGATCGTCGCGATCGCCCACGACAGCGGGGTATCCGTCGAAGTCATCATCGCCACCGCGTGGGACTGCCCGTTCGACGGGCCGACCCCGCCGCAGCGCGTCGTCGACATCGTGGCCGCGGCAACCGACGCCGGGGTGGACCGGCTCGCCATCGCCGACACCATCGGCACCACCACGCCGCGGCGGGTCACCGAGCTCATCGACCGGATCCGCCCGTTCGTCGGTGACCGCCCCCTTGGGGCGCACTTCCACAACACCCGCGGCGCCGGGCTGGCCAGCGCCTACGCCGCGGTCTGCGCCGGGATCACCCGGCTCGACGCGTCCTCCGGCGGGCTCGGCGGCTGCCCCTTCGCGCCGGGTGCCAGCGGCAACATCGCCACCGAGGACCTGGTGTATCTGTTGCGTGACAGCGGAATCCACGTCGACGTGGACCTCCCGTCCGCGATCGCAGCCGCCGAAGTCGCGCAGCGCGTCGTCGGACATGAGCTACCCAGCTCGCTGTTGCGCGCCGGCGACCGGATACTGGGCTGAGACCGACGTGGCCACGGCGACATCTGCGACACTCAGCGCCAAGGGTCGCCAGACCCGGGAGACCATCGAGCGGGCAGCCCGAAAACTGTTCGCTGAACGCGGGTTTCACGGCACCACGCTCAGCGACATCACCTCGGCGGCGGGTAAGTCGCCCGCAGCGTTCTACCGCTACTTCGCCGACAAGGAAGACCTGCTGGCCACGCTCGCGCAGTCCTTTCTGCACGACGTGGTGGAGCCGTCGGGCTCGAACCTGACGCTGCCTGACTCGCCCGATGACGACGCGTTCTTCCGCTCGGTCGTCACCGGCTACTGGAACATGTTCAAGCAGAACATCGGCATCATGATCGCGGTCGCCCAACTCGCCGCCACCCAACCACGGTTCGCCCTCGTACAGAACGAGTTTCGCCGGCTCGGCATGGACGTCGTCGCCGCCTCCGTATGCCGTGCGCAGGCGCAGGGCTACGCTGAGGACCTCGATCCCGAACATACCGCGGCCGCGATCGCGCTGCTGTTCGAGAACTTCACCACCGTCTTCGTCGGCGGCTCGGGTCTGGACCTCGAACTCACCGACGAGGACGCGATAGCCACGCTGGCCAAGATCTGGAAGAAGACGCTGTATGGCCGCTAGCCCAATGCCGCCCAGCGCACGGTTGTTGTATACAAATCGCGAGTGGACCCGCGAACAACCGTGCGCTGGGCGAACCAATTGAAAGGAATCACCGTGGATTTCGCCCTCCCCGACCGCCTGCAGAACCTGCTCACCGAGATGGATGCTTTCATCGAGGCCGAAATCAAGCCGCTGGAGCGCGAGCACATCCAGTACTTCGACCATCGCCGCGAGCATGCGCGCACCGACTGGGACAACGGCGGTATCCCGAGGCGGGAGTGGGAGGACCTGCTTTCGGAGATGCGGCAACGCGCCGACAAGGCCGGCTGGTTGCGCTACGGATTGCCGGCACAGTTCGGCGGCCGCGACGGCTCCAACCTGGACATGGCGGTCATCCGGGAACACTTGGCACACAAAGGGCTTGGGTTGCACAACGACCTGCAGGACGAATCCTCGATCGTCGGCAACTTCCCGCAGGTCATCATGATGGACCGGTTCGGCACCGACGACCAGAAGAAGGTCTGGACCGAGGCGCTGATCACCGGTGAGCGGTCGATGGCATTCGGCCTCACCGAACCCAACCACGGCTCGGACGCCACCTGGATGGAGACCCGCGCAGTGCGCGACGGCGACAGCTGGGTTATCAACGGCGCCAAGCGGTTCAACACCGGCGTGCACCGCGCCACCCACGACCTGGTGTTCGCGCGCACCTCTGGCGAGGACGGTCAGGCGCGCGGCATCACGGCGTTCCTGGTTCCGATGGATACCCCGGGTGTCACGGTGCCGTACTACTGGTGGACGTTCAACATGCCGACCGATCACGGCGAGGTCGAGTTCAACGATGTCCGGGTGCCCGCCGACGCCGTGCTCGGCGAGGTCGACCGCGGGCTCGAGGTCGGCCAGACCTTCCTGCACGAGAACAGGATCCGCCAGGCCGCCAGCAGCCTGGGTGCCGCCCAGCACTGCATCGACCGGGCGGTGGCCTATGCGAGCGAGCGCAGGGTATTCGGCAAACCGCTATCGGTGAACCAGGCGGTGCAGTGGCCGCTGGTCGAACTGCAGACCGAGGCGCAGATGGTGCGGCTGCTGGTCCGCTACGCCGCCACGGAATTGGACCGCAACCACCACATGGAGGTATCCGACAAGGTGTCGATGGCCAATTACCGCGCTAACCGGCTGGTGTGTGAGGCCGCCGATCGCGCAATGCAGGTGTTCGGCGGCGTCGGCTACAGCAGACACGAACCGTTCGAGCACATCTACCGTCACCATCGCCGCTACCGCATCACCGAGGGCGCCGAGGAGATTCAGATCCGCCGGGTGGCGCAGCGGCTCTTCGGGTTCGGCCGCAAGTGAAACAAGCCCTGGAGTCGGTGCTGCAGCCGGTGCTCGGCACCGACGTCGTCGTCGAGAACCTGCACAGGCTGACCGGCGGCGCCAGCCGCACCACGTGGGCCTTCGACGCGGTCACCGATACCCGCCTGGCGCTCATCCTGCGCACCGGACCACCCGACGACGTGCACGCCAGCATGGAGCTGGAAGCCGCCGTGCAACAGCGCGCCGCAGCTGCCGACGCACCGGTGCCCCGCATCCTGACCGCCGACAACTCCCCTGCAGCGCTGGGTAATCCGTACCTGATTTGCGATGCTATCGACGGCGAGACGATCGTGCGCAGAATCTACCGCACCCTCGACGACGGCGGGCGCAAGCGACTGCTGAAGCAATGCGCCGACGCGCTGGCCGCGATCCACCGCGCCGACTACCAGGGCATCGACGTGCCGCCGTCGGACCAGCTCTCCGAGTGGCGTGACCGGCTCGACGAGATGGGGGACACCACAGCCACGTTCGAGTGGGCGTTTCGCTGGCTGGCACGCAACCGTCCCGCCCCGACGCCGCAGGTATTGGTGCACGGCGACTTTCGAATGGGCAACCTGATCGTCGACGACAACGGTCTGGCCGCGGTGCTGGACTGGGAACTGGTGCACGTCGGCGAGGTCTATGAAGACCTGGCCTGGTTCTGTATCCGGGCGTGGCGCTTCGGCGCAGCCGAAGACCTCGGCGCCGGCGGACTGGGCAGCGTCGAGAGCTTCCTGTCGGCCTACGAGTCGGCGGCCGGGGTGACGTTGGACCGCGACACGTTTCGGTGGTGGCTGGCCGTCGCAACCTTGCGCTGGGGTGTCATCTGCCGATATCAGGCCCAACGGCATCTGTCGGGCATGACGGAGTCGGTCGAGCTCGCCGCGATCGGGCGCCGGGTCAGCGAAACCGAATGGGACGTCTTGGATCTGCTGGAAGGCGGTGGCCCACGATGAACTGGCTGTACGGTAGGCCGACCGCGGCCGAACTCGTCGCCGCGGTCGCCGGGTTCTTGGAGAACGACGTGCGCGGCGCCACCGGTCCGGACAGTCCGTTCACCGACGCCGGGCAGCTCAACTTCCACGCGCGCGTGGCGGCCAACGTCTTGCGCATCGTCGAACGCGAACTGCTCGACACCTCCGCGGGCGAGGTCACCGCCGCAGTGGCCGACATCGGTTACCGAGACGAACCGCAACTGGCCGCCGCGATCCGCGCCGGTGAGCTCGACAAGCGCGCCGCCGAGTTGCTGCCGGTGCTGCGCACGCTGGTGCGACACCGCCTCGACATCACCCACCCGGGCTACGCCAATGAGTGATTTCGGCGCGCTTATGCCCCGTCACGGGCTATGAGCGCGCCGAAATCGTGCGAGCCAGGCCGGCTCGTCGACGACCGTTCCTGGCGGCAACCCGATGGCGTCGGCCTGGGACTGCGCCACGACACCGCGGTAGGTGGTCTCCGCTAGCCCGTCCAGCGTCCAGCCCTGGGCGAACGCGCCCCGCATGTCGGCTTCGCTGACCTGCGGACCGAACCCGCGGCCCCGGTCGGACAGCGCCAGGACATGGACCAACCCGCCGGCCCGGCACGCCGCGTGCAGGCTGCGCACGTAGCGCGCGCGGTCCGCCGCGTCGAAAATGTGAAACAGCGCGCTGTCGAGGATGGTGTCGTAACGCTGAGATCCCAGATCCATTGCGTCGGCGACTTCGAAGCGCGCGTCGACGCCCTTGGCGGCGGCGTTGCGGCGCGCGTAGTCGACGGCCGACGGGGCGTAGTCGACGCCGAGCACGTCGTAACCCAGCCCGGCGAGCACGATCGTATGCTCGCCGGCGCCGCAGCCGACGTCGAGTACGTTCCCCCGGATCAGGCCCGCCCGTTCGAGGGCGACGACCGCGGGCTGCGGCTCGCCGATGACCCACGGTGCGGTACCGGCCTTGTAGGCGTCGTCGAATAGGGAGAGAGTAGGTGTCACATCCATGCCGCCAAGTGTTCAACCTCAACGCCTGTTGAGGTCAAGAGAGGAGCGATATGGTCGCCGACCCCGATGTCGTCGCCGACGTCGCCGATCGCCTGTTCGCCGCCATCGAGAAGGGCGACATCGCTGCTGTTGGGCAGATGTGGAGCGACGACGTGGTGGTCTGGAAGGTCGCCGACCGCGACCGCGACAAGGACCGGGCGCTGCGGGTCATCACCTGGTTCATGAACGCCACGACCGACCGTCGCTACGAGATCCTCGAGCGCAAGCTATTCGACGGCGGGTTCGTACAGCAGCACATCCTGCACGCCAACGGCAACAAGGGCGGATTGATCGCCATGCGGGTCTGCATCGTGATCAAAGTGGGAACCGACGGGCTGATCCGCCGCATCGACGAATACTTCGACCCCGCGCAGATCAGCCCACTACTCGACGGCAGGTGACATGACACGCGTTCAGGAACTCCTCGACGATCCGGCGTCGGCAGGCGAATGGCGCGTCGTACCCGACAGGTCCACCCTCGGGATCAACGTCAAGTCGATGTGGGGACTGATGCCCGTCAGAGGACGCTTCACCGACATCAGCGGTGAGGCTCAACTCACGGGCGGACCAACGATATTCGGCCGCCTCGGCATCAAAGCCGCGTCGCTGCGGACCGGAATCCGCAGGCGCGACACCCATCTGCACTCCGCCGACTTCTTCGACGCGCAGAAATTCCCGGACATCACCGTGGAGATCAATGGGTTGACAGCGACGGGCGTCGACACCGTCGAGTTGCGCGGGCAGCTCACGATCAAAAGCACCACCAAACCGCTGGAGCTCATTGCTGACGTCACGGTGCTCGACGACCGGACGGTGCAGCTTCGCACCCGCGTCCAAATCGACCGCCAGGAGTTCGGCGTCGACGGCAACATGATGGGCATGATCGTTGACATCGCGGCGATCTCGGGCGACATCGTGTTCCAGCGGGTGGGCTAGCCGTACCATCGGCGCATGGTCGAGTCATCGCGTCCGTTGCGGATCCTCGTTTACAGCGACAACCCACGAGTCAGGGAACAGGTGCAGCTGGCACTCGGCAAGCGGGTGCACCCCGACCTGCCCGAGTTGACCTACCTCGACGTTGCCACTGGTCCGATGGTGATCCGGCAGATGGACAAAGGCGGGTTCGACCTCGTGATCCTGGACGGGGAAGCCGCCCCCGTCGGCGGTATGGGCATCGCCAAACAACTCAAGGATGAGATCGCCGACTGCCCACCGCTCCTGGTGCTCACCGGCCGCGTCGACGACGCCTGGCTGGCCCGGTGGTCGCGCGCGGAGGCCGCGGTCCCCCACCCGATCGATCCGATCCGCTTGGGCGATGCCGTGGTGTCTCTGCTGCGCACCCCGGTGCGATAGCCAGAAATCACCAAATAAACTGTCGCACTTGCCTATTCAAGGCACGACGACATAGCCAGACGCGGCCAATAGCGATACTAACCAAAACGTGTGGCGCTGATCGCAAAGCCCGCTAGGGTGTGGGTAAGCTCACATCGAACAGCCCACGAGGGAGCGATTTCGCGGTATGGATTTGTACACGCCAATCCTGGTGCTTGGCGCTATTGCGGCGGCGTTCGCGGTCGGTTCGGTAGGCATTGCGTTGCTTGTCGGTCCGCGCCGCTACAACCGCTCAAAGCTCGAGGCCTACGAGTGCGGCATCGAGCCGCTTCCGCCCGGCGATTTGTCGCGCCTCGGCGTCGGTCAACGGTTTCCGATCAAGTACTACCTGACCGCGATGTTGTTCATCATCTTCGATATCGAGATCGTGTTTCTGTACCCGTGGGCGGTGGCGTTCGACAGCCTGGGGTTGTTTGCGCTGGTAGAGATGCTGCTGTTCATGGCGACGGTGTTCGTCGCCTACGCCTACGTATGGCGGCGGGGAGGCCTGACATGGGACTAGAGGAAAAGCTGCCCGCCGGGATTCTGCTGTCCACCGTGGAGACGGTGGCCGGCTACATCCGGAAGGGCTCGTTGTGGCCTGCGACGTTCGGCCTGGCCTGCTGCGCAATCGAGATGATGGCCACCGCGGGCCCGCGGTTCGACATCTCCCGGTTCGGTATGGAGCGGTTCTCCGCCACACCCCGACAGGCCGATCTGATGATCGTCGCAGGTCGAGTCAGCCAGAAGATGGCCCCGGTGCTGCGCCAGATCTACGACCAGATGGTCGAGCCCAAGTGGGTGCTTTCCATGGGAGTGTGCGCGTCATCGGGCGGGATGTTCAATAACTACGCGATCGTGCAGGGCGTCGACCACGTCGTCCCGGTGGACATCTACCTGCCGGGTTGTCCGCCGCGGCCGGAGATGTTGTTGCACGCGATCCTCAAGCTGCACGACAAGATTCAGCAGATGCCGCTCGGCGTCAACCGCGAGGAAGCGATTCGCGAAGCCGAGCAGGCCGCGCTGGCCGTGCCACCCACCATCGAACTCAAGGGTTTGCTGCGGTGAGTGAGAACGACAACGGCAACTCCCCTGACACGCCGGACATCATCGGCGTGCGCCACGGCATGTTCGGTGTCGAGGGCACCGGCGACACGTCCGGCTACGGCCGCCTGGTCCAGCCAATTGAGCTCCCTGGCAGCTCACCGCGCCCATACGGCGGCTACTTCGACGACGTCGTCGACACGCTGCAGGCCACGTTGGGTGATGACGGCTACCGGGAGTCGATCGAGCGGGTCGTCGTGTACCGCGACCAGCTGACACTGGAGGTGTTCCGCGGGCAGCTACCCGCGGTCGCGCAGGCGTTACGCGACGATCCGGGGCTGCGCTTCGAGTTGTCCCTCGGCGTCAGCGGGGTGCACTACCCCGACGACATCGGACGTGAGCTGCACGCCTTCTACCCGCTGATGTCGATCACCCACAACCGGCGGATCCACCTGGAGGTGGCGGCGCCGGACGCCGATCCGCACATCCCGTCGCTGTTCAGCGTGTATCCGACCGTCGACTGGCACGAACGCGAAACCTATGACTTCTTCGGGATCATCTTCGACGGGCATCCTTCGCTGACCCGCATCGAGATGCCCGACGACTGGGTCGGGCATCCGCAACGCAAGGACTACCCGTTGGGCGGCATACCGGTGGAGTACCACGGCGCCGAGATCCCACCGCCCGATCAGCGGAGGGCCTACAACTGATGAGCGCATCCCCCACCCCGCCCCAGCAGGGCGGCGTTAATACCTCGGGCGCATCCGAGGACGGACCGGTTGTCATTGTCGGCGGCCAGGATTGGGAACAGGTCGTGCAGGCCGCCAGGGAGGCCGCGGCGACGCACGCCGACGAACGGATCGTCGTCAACATGGGCCCGCAGCACCCCTCGACGCACGGCGTGCTGCGCCTCATCCTCGAGATCGAGGGCGAGACGATCATTCAGGCCCGCTGCGGAATCGGCTACCTGCACACCGGGATCGAGAAGAACCTCGAGTTCCGCAACTGGGCTCAAGGCGTCACGTTCGTGACCCGGATGGACTACCTCTCACCGTTTTTCAACGAGACGGCATACTGCCTCGCCGTCGAAAGGCTGCTGGGCGTCACCGACGACATCCCGGAGCGGGCCAGCGTCATCCGGGTGATGATGATGGAGCTCAACCGGATCTCATCGCATCTGGTCGCGCTGGCCACCGGCGGTATGGAACTCGGTGCGATGAGCGCGATGTTCTACGGCTTCCGCGAGCGCGAGTTGGTGCTGAACGTCTTCGAGGCGGTCAGCGGGTTGCGGATGAACCACGCCTACATCCGTCCCGGCGGGGTGGCGATGGACCTGCCCGACGACGCCATTCCGCAGATCCGCGATCTGCTCGAGCTGTTGCCGAAACGGATCAGTGACCTCGAGGACCTGCTCAACGAGAACTACATCTGGAAGGCCCGCACCAAGGACGTCGGTTACCTGGACCTGACCGGGTGCATGGCGCTTGGCATCACCGGACCCTGCCTGCGCTCCACTGGTCTGCCCCACGATCTGCGCAGGGCCCAACCCTATTGCGGTTATGAGGATTACGAGTTCGACGTCATCACCGACGACGGTTGCGACTCCTACGGCCGCTACATCATCAGGGTCAAGGAGATGCACGAGTCGATGAAAATCGTCGAGCAGTGCCTCGACAAGCTGAAGCCGGGCCCGGTGATGTTGGCTGACAAGAAGTTGGCGTGGCCGGCCGACCTGAAAGTCGGACCCGACGGCCTTGGCAACTCACCTGAACACATCGCGAACATCATGGGACATTCGATGGAGGGGCTGATCCACCACTTCAAGCTCGTGACCGAGGGGATCCGAGTCCCTGCGGGCCAGGTGTACACCGCAATCGAGTCGCCCCGCGGCGAGCTCGGCGTCCACATGGTGTCCGACGGCGGCACCCGCCCCTATCGCGTGCACTATCGCGACCCGTCGTTCAACAACCTGCAGGCGGTGGCGGCGATGTGCGAGGGCGGCATGGTCGCCGACCTGATCACCGCGGTGGCGTCGATCGATCCGGTAATGGGCGGGGTGGATAGGTGAGCATATTCTTCGAGCTCGGTCAGCGACCCGAAGAACCCGGCCCACCGATCGACGGGCCCACGTCGTATCCCGAGGACGTCACGGTACGGCTCGCCGCCGATGCCGAGAAGCTCATCGCACGCTACCCGGAACCGCGCTCAGCGCTATTGCCGCTGCTGCACCTGGTGCAGTCCGAGGATGGCCGCCTGACCAACGCGGGTATCTCGTTCTGCGCCAAGCAGTTAGGGCTGACCGACGCTGAAGTCACCGCGGTAGCCACGTTTTACACGATGTACCGGCGCACCCCCACCGGTGACTATCTGGTCGGCGTATGCACCAACACGTTGTGCGCGATCATGGGCGGTGACGCGATCCTGGACTCGCTGCAGGACCATCTCGGCGTTCACGCAGGCGAAACCACCGAAGACGGCCGCGTCACGCTGGACCATATCGAGTGCAACGCCGCATGCGATTACGCGCCGGTCGTGATGGTGAACTGGGAGTTCTTCGACAACCAGACACCGGCCTCGGCGCGCGACCTGGTCGACGGGTTGCGCGAAGGGAATCCGCCCGAGCCCACGCGCGGCGCACCGCTGTGCACGTTCCGTGAGACGGCCCGCACGCTGGCGGGCCTGCCCGATCCGCGCTCCGGCGGCGACAAGATCGGTGACGCCACTCTGGTGGGCCTGCGCGTGGCGCGCGAACGGCGGATGACGGCGCCCGAACCCGACGCCGCGCCGATACCCGGCGACGCGCCCGACGACCAGAAGGCGGCGGCAGAAGCGACGAAGGACGCTCCGGCACCGGGACCGTCGGCCACCGTGCCGCCCAAGCCGGACACACCCGAGACCAACCCAGACGCAACGGATTCACCGAAATGACCCCTCTGACACCCGTACTCAGCAAGTTCTGGGACGAACCCGAGCCATGGTCAATGGACACTTACCGGCGGCACGGCGGTTACCGCGGCCTCGAGAAGGCGCTGGCCATGGATCCCGACGACGTCATCGCGCTCGTCAAGGATTCCGGCCTACGCGGCCGCGGTGGCGCGGGCTTCCCGACCGGCACGAAGTGGTCGTTCATCCCCCAGGACGACACCGGGGCGGGCGCGAAACCGCATTACCTCGTCGTCAACGCCGACGAGTCGGAACCCGGTACGTGTAAAGACATTCCGCTGATGCTGACGACGCCGCACTTCCTGATCGAAGGCGCGATCATCGCATCGTACGCGATCCGGGCACACCACGCGTTCATCTACCTGCGCGGTGAAGTGGCTCCGGTGCTGCGGCGGCTCAACGCCGCGGTGGCCGAGGCGTACGAGGCCGGCTTCCTCGGAAAGAACATCGGCGGCTCCGGGTTTGATCTGGAGTTGATCGTGCATGCCGGTGCCGGCGCCTACATCTGCGGTGAGGAAACCGCGTTGCTGGACTCGCTGGAAGGTCGACGCGGTCAGCCACGGCTGCGTCCGCCATTTCCCGCGGTCGCCGGGCTGTACTCCTGCCCCACAGTGGTCAACAACGTGGAGTCGATCGCCAGCGTGCCACCGATCGTGCTCAACGGGGTGGACTGGTTCCGGTCGATGGGCACGGAGAAATCGCCTGGTTTCACGCTGTATTCGCTGTCCGGGCATGTCACCAACCCCGGGCAGTACGAAGCGCCGCTCGGCATCACGCTGCGCGAACTCCTCGAGTACGCCGGCGGCATCCGGGCGGGCCACAAACTCAAGTTCTGGACACCGGGCGGTTCGTCGACGCCACTGTTGACCGATGAACACCTCGACGTGCCCCTGGATTACGAAGGTATGACCGGTGCGGGGACCATGCTCGGCACCAAGGCGCTGCAGATCTTCGACGAGACCACCTGCGTGGTGCGGGCGGTTCGTCGGTGGAGCGAATTCTACGCCCACGAGTCGTGTGGTAAATGCACACCGTGCCGCGAAGGCACCTATTGGTACATCCAGATCTATGAGCGCCTCGAAACAGGTGCCGGTACCGCGGCCGACCTCGAGAAGCTTCTCGACATTTCCGACAACATCTTCGGAAGAGCGTTCTGCGCGTTGGGCGACGGCGCGACCGCCCCGGTCGTGTCCTCGATCCAGTACTTCCGCGACGAGTACATCGCCCACCTCGACGGCGGCTGCCCGTTCGATCCGCACGCTTCGACGTTGATGGCGACCGAAGGGGTGGGAATATGACCGTTCCGGCGAGCAGACGCGAAGACCCCCAAAACAGCACCGAGAAGGGGGATTTCACGACTTCTCATGCGGGAGAGCCCCAGGTCGAAATGGTGACCCTCACCATCGACGGCGTCGAGGTCAGTGTTCCCAAGGGCACTTTGGTGATCCGGGCCGCGGAGTTGATCGGCGTGGAGATCCCGCGGTTCTGCGACCATCCCCTGCTTGATCCCGTCGGCGCGTGCAGACAATGCCTGGTCGATGTCGAAGGTCAGCGCAAGCCGATGGCGTCGTGCACGATCACCTGCACGCCCGACATGGTGGTACGCACCCAACTCACCTCCGAGGTCGCCGACAAGGCTCAGCAGGGCATCATGGAGTTCCTGCTGATCAACCATCCGCTGGACTGCCCGGTGTGCGACAAGGGCGGCGAATGCCCGCTGCAGAACCAGGCCATGTCCGCGGGTCGCCCGGAAACCCGTTTCGAGGACGTCAAACGGACGTTCCCCAAGCCGATCAACATCTCCTCGCAGGTGCTGTTGGATCGGGAACGCTGTGTGATGTGCGCGCGCTGCACCCGGTTCTCCGAGCAGATCGCCGGAGACCCGTTCATCGACCTGCTGGAACGTGGTGCGCAGCAACAGGTGGGCATCGCGACGGGCGAACCGTTCGAATCGTACTTCTCCGGGAACACCGTGCAGATCTGTCCGGTCGGCGCGCTCACCGGCTCGGCGTACCGGTTCCGGGCTCGGCCGTTCGACCTGGTGTCCAGCCCCAGTGTGTGCGAGCACTGCGCATCCGGATGCGCCCAACGTACCGACCACCGCCGCGGAAAAGTGATGCGCCGCTTGGCCGGTGACGATCCACAGGTCAACGAGGAATGGAACTGCGACAAGGGCCGATGGGCGTTCACCTACGCCACCCAGGGCGATCGCATCACGACCCCGCTGATCCGCGAAGACGACGGCAGCCACCGGCCCGCCTCCTGGGCGGAGGCGCTCGCGCTGACCGGTTCCCGCCTGGCGGCGGCCAACGGCCGTACGGGCCTGCTCGTGGGCGGACGGGTGACGATGGAGGACGCCTACGCCTACGCCAAGTTCGCGCGGATCGCGCTGGATACCAACGACGTCGACTTCCGCGCCCGTCCGCACAGTGCTGAGGAGAGCGACTTCCTCGCCAGCGATGTCGCCGGACAGCCGATGACGGTGACCTACACCGATCTGGAGAACGCGCCGGTGGTGCTGCTGGCCGGGTTCGAGCCGGAAGAGGAATCACCGATCGTCTTCCTGCGGTTGCGCAAGGCCGCCCGCAAGAAGGGGCTTCAGGTCATCGCCGTCGCCCCGTTCGCCACCCGCAGCCTCACCAAGGTGCAGGGACGCCTCGTCGCGGCGGCACCGGGTGGCGAGGCCGCCGCCCTTGACAGCCTGGCCGACGACGACCAACTGAAACAGCCGGGAGCGATCATCCTCGTCGGCGAGCGCCTGGCGACCTCGCCCGGTGCCCTTTCGGCGGCAAGCAGATTGGCCGCGCAAACCGGTGCCCGCCTGGCCTGGATACCGCGCCGTGCCGGCGAGCGCGGCGCCGCCGAAGCCGGTGCGCTGCCGAACCTGCTACCCGGCGGGCGACCGGTCGCCGACGCGACCGCACGTGCGCAGACCGCCGAGGCGTGGAATGTCGACGACCTGCCGAGCACACCGGGTCGTGATACCTCGGAGATCCTCGAGGCCGCGCGCAGCGGCGAACTGGCCGCCTTAGTGGTCGGCGGTGTGGAGCTTGCCGATCTGCCCGACCCCGACGCCGCGCTGGCCGCACTCGAGGCCGCCCCGTTCGTCGTCAGCCTCGAGCTTCGGGAAAGCGCGGTCACCGCGGTCGCCGATGTGGTCTTTCCCGTCGCGCCGGTGGTGGAAAAGGCGGGCTCCTACATGAACTGGGAAGGCAGGCTGCGCCCGTTCGAGCCGTCGTTGCACACCAACGCCATTCCGGATTCCCGGGTGCTGAACTACTTGGCTGACGAACTCGGCGTCGCGCTGAACATGGCGAACCCGTCGGTCGGTGTCGACGAGATGGTGCAGCTGGGGGTCTGGGCGGGGCCGCGGCCCGCCGCACCGCAGGTGCCTGCCGCACCGCCGGCTACGCCGAGCGCGGGTCAAGCCGTGCTGGCGAGTTGGCGTCTGCTGCTCGACGCGGGACGCCTGCAGGACGGCGAACCGCATCTCGCGGGTACCGCGCGCGCCCCGGTCGTGCGGCTCTCGGCAACCACCGCCGCTGAGATCGAGGCCGCCGAGGGTGATTTAGTGAGCGTTCGCACCGAGCGGGGCGCTATCACGCTGCCGCTGGTGATCACCGACATGTCCGACCGCGTGGTCTGGTTGCCGCTGAACTCGCCGGGCTCCGCAGTGCACCGGAGCCTGGGTGTGACTGCGGGAACCGTGGTTTCGATAGAACGGGCTTCATCATGACGCCTGCAATGATCCATCCGGATCCGACACTGTTCGGGCACGACCCGTGGTGGTTGATCGTCGCGAAAGCGGTCGGGATCTTCGCGTTCCTGATGTTGACCGTCCTGGCGGCGATCTTGATCGAACGTAAGCTGTTGGGCCGCATGCAGATGCGGTTCGGCCCGAACCGCGTCGGTCCGCGCGGGCTGCTGCAGTCGCTGGTCGACGGCGTCAAGCTGGCGCTCAAGGAGGGGCTGATCCCCGCCGGTGCCGACAAGTTCATCTATCTGGCGGCGCCGGTGATCGCGGCGGTCCCGGCGTTCATCGCCTTCGCGGTGATCCCGATGGGCGGCGAGGTTTCGATCTTCGGGCACCGCACAGCGCTTCAGCTCACGGACATGCCCGTCGCGGTGCTCTACATCCTGGCCGCCACCTCGATCGGCGTGTACGGGATCATGTTGGCCGGCTGGGCATCCGGATCCACCTACCCGCTGCTGGGCGGTCTGCGCTCCACTGCGCAGGTGATCTCGTACGAGATCGCGATGGGGCTGTCGTTCGTCGCCGTGTTCATCTATGCGGGCACGATGTCGACATCGGGCATCGTCGCCGCCCAGGACGGAATCTGGTTCATCTTCCTGCTGCTGCCGTCGTTCGTCATTTACGTGACATCGATGGTCGGCGAGACCAACCGGGCGCCGTTCGACCTGCCCGAGGCCGAAGGTGAGCTGGTCGGCGGATTTCACACCGAGTACTCGTCGATCAAGTTCGCGATGTTCATGCTCGCCGAGTACGTCAACATGACGACCGTGTCGGCGCTGGCCACCACGCTGTTCCTCGGCGGCTGGCACGCTCCCTGGCCGATCAACATATGGGATGGCGCCAACACCGGCTGGTGGCCGCTGCTGTGGTTCACCCTCAAGGTGTGGGGCTTCTTGTTCATGTACTTCTGGCTACGCGCCACGCTGCCGCGGATGCGCTACGACCAGTTCATGGCGATGGGCTGGAAGGTGCTCATCCCCATCTCGCTGGCCTGGATCATGATCGTCGCCGTCGCCCGCGGCCTGCGCAACGAGGGCGTCGACGAGATGGCGACGGTGCTGTTCTCCGCCGGTGCGATCATTGCCCTGCTGATCGTCATCGTGCTGTGGAGAACGGTGCGCGGCAAGGAGGGCCGCAAACCCCCCACGCAGACGCTGGATCCAGACATCTTCCCCATACCGCCGCTACCGACTGCAACGAAGGAGCGAGCCGATGCGTAAGTTTTTCGACGCGATAGCGGGTTTCGCGGTCACGTTCGGGACCATGTTCAAAAAGCCGATCACCGAGGAGTATCCGGAGAAACCGGGCCCGGTCGCACCCCGCTACCACGGCAGGCACCAACTCAACCGCTACCCCGACGGCTTGGAGAAGTGCATCGGTTGCGAACTGTGCGCATGGGCATGTCCGGCCGACGCCATCTATGTCGAAGGTGACGACAACACCGAGGAGGCTCGGTACTCGCCCGGCGAGCGCTACGGCAGCGTCTACCAGATCAACTACCTGCGATGCATCGGCTGCGGCTACTGCGTCGAGGCCTGCCCCACCCGCGCGCTGACGATGACCAACAACTACGAAATGGCCGACGACAACCGCACCGACCTGATCCTGGGCAAGGACAAGCTGCTGGCACCGCTCGAGCCGGGGATGCTGCCGCCGCCGCACCCGATGGCCGAGGGCAGCACCGATGAGGACTACTACCTCGGAAACATCAAGCCGATCACCGAGGACATCGGATGACGCTCGAGTGGGTCGCCGCGATGGCCGCCGACACCGCGGGCCGCACGACAACCACCGAAGCGGTGCTGTTCTGGGTGCTCGGCGCTGTCGCGGTAATCGGCGCACTGGGTGTGGTGATATCGCCCAAGGCGGTGTACTCCGCGATGTTTCTGGCCATGACCATGATCGTGCTGGCGGTGTTCTACATCGCGCAGGGAGCGTTGTTCCTCGGCGTCGTCCAGGTGGTGGTCTACACCGGCGCGGTGATGATGCTGTTCCTGTTCGTGATGATGCTCATCGGCGTCGACTCCTCAGAATCGCTGGTGGAAACGATTCGCGGACAACGCGTTGCCGCGATCGTGTTCGGGATCGGCTTCGGGGTCCTGATGATCGCCGGAATCGGAAACGTCTCCGCAGGCGGGTTCGTCGGGCTGGAGCAGGCCAATGCCGGCGGCAACGTCGAGGGTTTGGCGACGTTGATCTTCATCCGCTACCTATGGGCGTTCGAGTTGACCAGCGCGCTGCTGATCACCGCCGCCCTCGGCGCGATGGTGCTGGCGCACCGGGAACGCTTCGCACGTCGCAAGACTCAGCGTGAACTCGCTGAAGACCGGTTCAAACCCGGCCGTTATCCGACGACATTGCCCAATCCCGGTGTCTACGCCCGCAATAACGCCGTCGACGTCGCTGCGCGTCTGCCCGACGGTTCCGATTCGGAGCTGTCGGTCAGCCCCATGCTGCAGAAACGCTCCGTCACCTCGGCCAACGGCGGGAACGGTGACACATGAACCCCGACAACTACCTGTACCTGTCGGCGCTGTTGTTCACCATCGGCGCCAGCGGAGTGCTGCTGCGCCGCAACGCCATCGTGATGTTCATGTCCGTCGAGCTGATGCTCAACGCCGCGAACCTGGCTCTGGTCGCGTTCTCGCGTATGCACGGCCAACTCGACGGGCAGGTGGTGGCGTTCTTCACCATGGTCGTCGCCGCATGCGAGGTTGTGGTCGGCCTGGCGATCATCATGACCATCTTCCGTGCGCGCCGCTCGGCCTCCGTCGACGACGCCAGTCTGTTGAAACACTGATGAGCGCTCGCGTGAAGAAGAGACAACCCTGATGAGCGCTCGCGTGAAGAAGAGACAACCCAGGTGGGCACGATGACAACTCCGGTGTGGCTTACGATCGCGCTTCCGTTGGTGGGTGCCGCGATACTTCTGATCGGCGGCCGACGCACCGACAGCTGGGGTCATCTGTTGGGGTGTGCGGCGTCGATCGCGTCGTTCGTGGTCGGTGCGGCGCTGTTCACCGACATGCTCGGCCGCGACGCCGAGAACCGCACGCTCCACGAGCATCTGTTCTCCTGGGTGCCGGTGGCCGAACTGCAGGTCGACTTCGGGTTGCAGCTCGACCAGCTGTCGATGTGCTTCGTGCTGCTGATCACCGGCGTCGGCTCGTTGATCCATATCTACTCCATCGGCTATATGGCCGATGACCCGGACCGGCGACGGTTCTTTGCCTACCTGAACCTGTTCCTCGCCGCGATGCTGCTGCTGGTGCTTGCCGACAACTACCTCGGCCTCTACGTCGGGTGGGAAGGCGTGGGCCTGGCGTCGTACCTGCTGATCGGCTTCTGGGCGCACAAACCGTCGGCGGCCACCGCGGCCAAGAAAGCCTTCGTCGTCAACCGCGTCGGCGACATGGGCCTGGCGATAGCCATTTTCGCGATGTTCGCCCACATCGGCTCGATCTCGTATGAAGCCGTCTTCGCCGCCGCCCCCCAGGTGAGCGATACCGCGCTGACGGTGATCGGCCTGCTGCTCCTGCTGGGCGCGTGCGCCAAGTCCGCGCAGGTGCCGCTGCAGTCCTGGCTCGGTGACGCGATGGAAGGCCCGACGCCGGTGTCGGCGCTCATCCACGCCGCGACGATGGTGACCGCCGGTGTCTACCTCATCGTGCGCTCCGGTCCGGTGTTCGAGCTGTCGCCGACCGCGCAGTTGGCCGTCGTCATCGTCGGTGCGGTCACGTTGCTGTTCGGCGCGATCATCGGCTGCGCCAAGGACGACATCAAGAAAGCGCTTGCGGCGTCGACGATGTCGCAGATCGGCTACATGGTGCTGGCCGCCGGCCTCGGGCCCGTCGGATACGCCTTCGCGATCATGCACCTGCTGACCCACGGCTTCTTCAAGGCCGGGCTGTTCCTTGGGGCGGGGTCGGTGATGCACGCGATGGACGACGAAGTCGACATGCGTCGCTTCGGGGGCCTGCGCAAGGCGCTGCCGATCACCTTCGCGACGTTCGGGCTCGGTTACCTCGCGATCATCGGTGTGCCGCCGCTGGCCGGATTCTTCTCCAAGGACGGCATCATCGAAGCGGCGCTCGGCGCTGGCGGGGTCAAGGGCTTGATCCTCGGCGGCACCGCGATCCTCGGTGCGGGCATCACCGCCTTCTACATGACACGGGTGATGCTGATGACGTTCTTCGGTGAGAAACGGTGGGCTCCAAACTCACACCCGCATGAAGCGCCGAAGGTGATGACGTGGCCGATGATCCTGCTGGCCGTCGGCTCGGTGGGTTCCGGTGCGGCGTTCGCGATCGGCGGCACCCTCGAACACTGGCTGGAGCCCGTGGTCGGAGCGGAGGAAGTGCATCACGTCGCGCCGGTCTGGGTCGTCACCGCCGTCATCCTCACCGTGGTGGCCGTCGGCATCGTGATCGCCTACCGGATGTACGGCGTCCGGCCGGTGCCAGAGGAGGCGCCCGCCGGTTCGCTGCTGACAGTGGCCGCCCGGTCCGATCTGGGTGGCGACGCCTTCAACGAAGAGGTCTTCATGGTGCCGGGACAGCGGCTGACCAAGGGGCTGGTCGAGCTGGATGACCAAGCCGTCGAGGGGGTGGCGACCGGGCTCGCCTCCCTGGTGTCTCGAATCTCGAGGTGGCTGCGGCAGCTGCAGACCGGGTTCGCCCGCTCGTACGCAATGGCCATGCTGGCCGGCGCCATGCTGCTGGCCGGCGCGATCTTGGCGGTGCAGCTATGGTGACCTCCTTTCCCTGGCTGACCGTGCTGTGGGCGGTGCCGATCGTCGGTGCGGCCGTCGTGATTCTGCTGCCGGCGGCGCAGCGTGCGTTGGCCAAGTGGCTGGCGCTCGTGGTCTCGCTCGTGGTGCTGGTCATCACCGTATTCCTCGCGGTCAGCTTCGATCCCGGCGGTGAGCAGTACCAGTTCGTCGAATCTCACCGCTGGATACCGTCGTTCGGCACCGGATACATATTGGGCTTGGACGGCATCGCGCTGGCGATCGTCGCGCTGGCCGCGGTGTTGGTGCCGCTGTTGCTGATCGCCGGCTGGAACGACGTCCGCGACCACGCGGCATGGGGTGGGCGCTCGACGCACACGTATTTCGCGCTGACCTTGGCCGTCGAGGGCATGGTGATCATGTCGCTCGTCTCGCTCGATGTGCTGCTGTTCTACGTGTTCTTCGAGGCGATGCTGATCCCGATGTACTTCCTCATCGGCGGCTTCGGCCACGGCGAGAACCGCGGCAAGGCAGCGGTGAAGTTCTTGCTGTACAACCTGTTCGGCGGCCTGATCATGCTCGCCGCGGTGATCGGGCTGTACGTGGCGACCGCGCAGAGCGATGCGTTCGCCGGTGGCACGTTCGACTTCCGCGAGATCGTCGCCGCGGTGTCCAGCGGCGAGTTCGTGGTCAACCCGGCCGTGATGAACCTGTTGTTCCTCGGGTTCATGTTCGCGTTCGCGATCAAGGCGCCGCTGTGGCCGTTCCACCGGTGGCTGCCCGACGCCGCCGTGGAGGCCACCCCCGCCAGCGCGGTACTGATGATGGCCGTGATGGACAAGGTCGGCACGTTCGGCATGCTGCGGTACTGCCTGCAGTTGTTCCCGGACTCCTCAACGGTTTTCCGGCCGCTGATTATCACGCTCGCGGCGATCGGCATCGTGTACGGCGCGATCGTGGCGATCGGCCAGACCGACGTGATGCGGTTGATCGCCTACACGTCGATATCTCATTTCGGGTTCATCATTCTCGGCATCTTCGTGATGACCAGCCAGGGTCAGTCCGGTTCGACGCTGTACATGATCAACCACGGCCTCTCGACGGCTGCGCTTTTCCTGATCGCCGGGTTCCTGGTCACACAAAGAGGCACCCGCCTGATCAACGCGTACGGCGGGGTGCAGAAGGTGGCGCCGGTCCTGGCGGGCACCTTCCTGGTCGCTGGATTGGCCACCCTGTCGCTACCCGGGTTGGCGCCGTTCATCAGCGAATTCCTGGTCCTCATCGGCACATTCACCCGCTACCCGGCGCTGGCGGTGTTCGCGTCGAGCGCGCTGGTGTTGTCTGCCATCTACATCCTATGGACCTACCAGCGGATGATGGGCGGGCCGGTGGCCGACGAACTCGCCAACGGTGAGGACCGAATACGTGACCTCGTGCCGCGCGAAATCCTCGTCGTCGCACCGCTGATCGCGCTGCTGCTGGTGTTGGGTGTCTATCCCAAACCCGCACTGGATGTGATCAACCCTGCGGTCACCCACACCCTGACCACCATCGACCAACCTGATCCGGTACCCCAGATCGCGGAAGGGCCGACGCCATGACCCTCTCCCCGCCGGTCGTCGAATACGACCTCGTCTCCCCGATGCTGATCGTGTTCGGGGCCGCTGTCGCCGGTGTGCTCATCGAGGCGCTGCTGCCGCGGCAACGTCGGTACGCCGCCCAAGTCGTGCTCAGCCTCGGCGGTCTGGTCGCTGCGCTGGTGGCGGTGGTGCTGGTGGCGCGCGACATGCATGGCACCGTCGGACAATCGGCGGTGATGGGCGCCATCGTCATCGATATGCCAGCGTTGTTCATCCAGGGCACCGTGCTGCTCGTCGGCGTGCTGGGCATCCTGTTGATCGCCGAGCGGCACATCCCCGCGTCGGTGGAATCCGAGCGCAGCGAGAGCCAGAGCCAAAGCCGAACCCTGGACGGTTTCACACCGCAGGCGTCCGCGGTGCCGGGAGACGTGGCGGAGAAGTTGGCCACGCGGGCCGGTGTGATCCAGACCGAAGTGTTCCCGCTGACGATGTTCGCCATCGGCGGCATGCTGCTGTTTCCGGCATCCGACGATCTGCTGAGCCTGTTCGTCGCGCTCGAAGTGCTGTCGTTACCGCTGTACCTGCTGTGCGGGTTGGCGCGCCGCCGCCGGCTGCTGTCGCAGGAAGCGGCGATGAAATACTTTCTGTTGGGCGCGTTTTCGTCGGCGTTCTTCATTTACGGCGTCGCCATGCTGTACGGCTACGCCGGCACCTTGGAATTGCGCGGCATCGCCGCGGTGATCGAGGACGGCTCGGGCAAGACCTCGCTGGCGCTCATCGGCATCGCGCTGCTGCTGGTAGGCGTGCTGTTCAAGATTGGTGCGGTGCCGTTCCACTCCTGGGTTCCCGACGTCTACCAGGGTGCGCCCACCGCCGTCACCGCGTTCATGTCCGCCGCCACCAAGATCGCCGCGTTCGGCGTGATGTTGCGGCTCTTCTACGTCGCGTTCCCGCTCCTGCACGACTACTGGCGTCCCGCGCTGTGGGCGGTGGCGATCCTGACCATGGTCGTGGCCACCGTGGCCGCGATCACCCAGGCCGACGTCAAACGCATGCTGGCGTATTCGGCGGTGTCGCACACCGGTTTCATCCTCACCGGCGTGGTCGCCGGCAACGACGCCGGCGTTTCGGCGACGCTGTTCTACCTGTTCGCCTACGGCTTCAACACCGTCGGCGCGTTCGCGGTGGTGGGCCTGGTCCGCAACTCCGCCGACGAGGAGGACACCGCGATGGCCCGCTGGGCCGGCCTGGGACGGCGTCATCCCGTTGTCGCCGTGGTCTTCTCGCTGTTTCTCCTTGCGTTCGCCGGCATCCCGTTGACCAGCGGGTTCGTCAGCAAGTTTGCGGTGTTCAAGGCCGCAGCCGAGGGCGGTGCGATGCCGCTGGTCATCGTCGGCGTGATCGCCAGCGCCGTGGCCGCGTACTTCTATGTGCGGGTGATCGTGTTGATGTTCTTCACCGAACCGCCCGCCGACCCGCCGACGGTGGCGGTCCCCAGCGTGCTGAGCACCGCCGTCGTCACGGTCACCGCGGCCGTCACCTTCGCGCTCGGCGCGCTGCCGCAACCGCTGCTGGATCTGGCGAATCACGCTGACCAGTTGCTGAGCTGAACGGTCTTTACGGCAGCAGACCGACCTGGCGGTACGCGGCCGTCAGATAGCGCTTCATCCGCCGGAAGTTGATCGGATCGGGTTGCAGCACCCGGTATGTCACCGCGCCGGCGAGCATGTCGACGATGACGTCGAGATCGGCGTCGGCCGCGACAATACCGTCGGCCTGCGCGCGCCGCAGCATCGTCTTGGACAGTTCCCGTCGCGGCAAGATGTAGTGCCTCCAGTAGGTCTGCATCAGCATCGGATGGGTGACCGCCGAACCGTAGACCTGAGCGACCAGCGCGCGAAACGTCGGATCGGCCGCGGTGCGGGCGGCCGCGTCGATATTGCGCCGCACCAGCTGTTGCGGTGGTGTCGCGGCGATCTCCTGGGTATCCGGCCACTGGATCTCCGCGCCGACCAGGCTCTCGATCGCGTCGGACACCAACCGCTCCTTCGATGGCCACCTCCGGTAGACGGTTGGCTTACCCACACCGGCGCGTTTGGCGACCTGCTCAATGCTCATTGCCGAAATACCCTGGGCGATAAACAACTCCAGTGCCGCAGTCATGATCACCGTGTCCAGCGCCTGGTCACGCGGACGCCCCCGAGCCGGCGTCGTCGCTGTCACCGCACGTCGCCCCTGCCCAGCGCGCGATGCAGCCAGCCAGCCAACTCCGGATCGGAGCGGCCGCGCCAGCCCAGGTGTCCGTCGGGCCGCACCAGCATGGCGTCGGTTTGATCGGTTTGGCAGCACAGGGCGACGACGCGCTCACCGAGATGGGCGTGCGCGGTCGCCGACAGGGCGTCATGGTCACCCGATGCCAGCAGCGCCCATCGTCCGCCGAGCTCGGCGTACAGCCGGGTCGGCTCGCCGTCGCGGACGCGTCGGCATTCGGTGTCGGCGATTCGGTCGCCGGGACGGGGTTTCTTCGTGCACCAATGCTTTTCGGCGAGAGGACCGTCCCGGTAATCCACCCACAGTTGCGAGGTTCGGTAGGTCAACGAGCGCTGCACCCTCGGCAGGCTGAGCAGCGGCAAGACCACCCGGTCACGCAGAAACCGGCCCACCGGGCCCTGCGCGATGTTGATTTTGGTGACCGCGCTGGTGTCGCGCAGCACCTCGGTGGCCAACGGCCGTCGCTCAGCCTGGTAGGTGTCCAGCAGTGCGGCATCGGCACGCCCGCCGATCACCAGAGCCAGCTTCCAGGCGAGGTTTTCGACGTCGCCGAGTCCGGTCAGCATGCCTTGGCCGCCGAACGGGGCATGGGTGTGGGCGGCGTCCCCGGCGATCAGCACGCGGCCGCGACGATAGGTGTCGGCCAGCCTGCGGTGCACCTGGAACATCGACAGCCACTCGGTGCCGGTGACGCGCACGTCACGACCGCTGCGCTCGGGCAGGATGTGTTGCAACCGGTCGAGGATCTGTTCGTCGGTGGGCTTTTCGGCGGGCTGGCCGGGGTCATAGGCGATGACGCGCCACATGTCGCCAGGCATCGGCATCACGCCCAGCATCCCGTCCGGGTGGATCCAGCCGGTGGTTCCTGACCGGTCGAGGTCCCAGTCCAGCGCTACGTCAGCGAGCAGAAACCGTTCGGTGAGCTTGGCGCCGGGAAACCCGATATCCGCGCGCCGCCGCGTCGCGCTGCCTGCACCGTCGCAGCCGACCAACCACGCAGCGCGCGCGTCCTCACCGGTGCCCAGGGTGGCCACCACGACGTCGTCGTCCTGGCGCAGGTCCACCAGCGGGGAGTTCCACTCGACGGTGCCGCCGAGTGCCCTCAGCCGGTCCCTGAGCGCCGCTTCCACGCTGGCCTGCGAAATCACCATCGGCGGTGCGGCCGTGTCCAATCCGGGATCGCCGAAGCGCAGACGCATCACAGGCTTACCACCGAGATAGCTGGTGATCTGCATG
Source organism: Mycolicibacterium sp. XJ2546 (assembly GCF_053483195.1). Taxonomy (NCBI): domain Bacteria; kingdom Bacillati; phylum Actinomycetota; class Actinomycetes; order Mycobacteriales; family Mycobacteriaceae; genus Mycobacterium; species Mycolicibacterium sp. XJ2546. The sequence continues at coordinate 45,569 of NZ_JBEFRW010000024.1, forward strand.
GCCCGCACCGAGCGTTGCGGCAGTTCACCGAGAGCCCCCAACCGATCGAGCACCTCGGAGCCCCGCGCGTGCAGGAAGTTCGCCCGTGACGTCGTCGCCGGACCGCTGGCTTTGTCGACGACGCGCACGTCGACCCCCTGCATCAGCAGCCCGCACGCCAGCGCCAGCCCGGACGGGCCCGCGCCGACCACGATCGTCTCCGGATGTGCCATTTCAGGTCCTCCAATACGAAACGGGGTCGTAACGGAAGGCTACGCCTTGTGGTCGCCGGGAGTCCACCGCCGCTACCTTCGACACATGACCAGCGCAGAACTTGTCCTCGTCACCGACCACGGTTCGGTTCGGGTGCTGACGATGAACCGGCCCGCCGCCCGCAACGCGCTGGGCCGCGAGTTGATCCGCGAGCTGTATGTGGCGCTGACCGAGGCCGACGCCGACGACAATGTCCGCGCCGTGGTCCTGACCGGCGCCGACCCGGCATTCTGTGCGGGGGTGGACCTCAAGGAGGCGCAACGCGACGGGTCGGCCTACTTCGATGAGTTCCGGTCGCAGAGTTGTATCACCGCGACCGCCGACATGCGCACACCGATCATCAGCGCCGTCAACGGCGCGACGTTCACCGGCGGTCTCGAGATGGCGCTCGGCTGCGATTTCCTCATCGCGTCGGAGCGGGCGGTGTTCGCCGACACCCACGCCCGCGTCGGCATCCTGCCCGGCGGCGGGATGACCGCACGGCTACCCCAGGTGGTCGGCCACGCGATGGCGCGACGACTGTCGATGACCGGCGAGGTCGTCGACGCCGCGCGTGCCGAACGGATCGGGTTGGTGACCGAGGTCGTCGCGCATGACCGGCTACTGGACCGGGCCGTCGAACTGGCAACTCAGATCGCCGAGGTTCCGGGCCCGATCATGCTCGGGCTCAAGGAGATCTACACCACCGGAGCGGCCGCCGTCATCGACCCCGCACTGGGCGCCGAGGAGCGGATCGCGATGGCCCAAGACCGCGACTTCGCCGGGCTGGGCGAGCAGTTCCGCGCGGTGAGCGAGCGCAACAAACGCCAGATCGACGGCTGAGCCCGTCGGCGTGGCCCACGCGAAGCTGGGGACGTGCGTGAACTTCGGCCGAAAATCGGTGTGTCGCGCGCAAACACGCGCGCTCGCGGTCAAGCCAGCGGGCGCTTGAGGATGAAGCCGACCGTCGGCGCGCCGTCGAAGTCCGGGTGCGGCGCGGCCATCATCTCCACCTGTTTGCGGGCCTGCTCGACGACGGGTGTGTTGGGGTCGAGCACCGACAGGTACTTCTCGTGCGCGGCAAGGGCTTCGACGGCGTGGTCCACAAAGCCGTCGACGGTTTCTCCGTGGGTCAGCTCCGGACCGTTCTCGAACAGCCAGCGCGGCCGGTCGGACAGCGAATCATAGGCCTGCGCAACGGCGTTCGCGAACTCGATGTGGTCACGCTGGTTCGGCGCGTCAGGTGCCCACTGCGGGCCGCTGTAGATGGTGATCACGATGTCGGGCGCCAACGCGGTGATGGTCTCGGCGATCTTGGCCCGGAGCGCCGGGGTGTTGCGGATCTCACTGTCCGGAAAGTCCCAGAACTCCACGTCGTCGGCGCCGACGACGGCCGCCGACCGGCGTTGCTCGATTTCGCGCAGCGGGCCGGCCTGTTCGGGCGCCATCCCTTCGATGCCCCGCTCGCCGCGCGAGGCCAGTCTGTAGTGGACCTTCCTGCCTGTCGATGTCCACTTGGCGACGGCCGCGGCGATGCCGTACTCGGGATCGTCGGGGTGCGGCACCAGAACCAGGCAGGTGCGCCACTCGGAGGGAAACGGTTGTACTGAAGGCACGCCGCTATGCCACCACACCGTGGATCAGAATGGCAGCGGTCTGCTCGACCCAGTCGTCGCCGAGGGGCTCACCGGGTTGCAGCAGCACCCGGAGCAGGGTGGCCCCGCCGATCACCTCGACCAGCCGGTCGGGGTCGACGTCGGGATGCACCTCGTCGCGGTGCACGGCGTCGGCCAACCGCATGCGCACGGCGGCGAACAGTTCGGTGAACCGGTCCATCACCCTGGCGTTGAGTTCGGCGTCGGCGGCCATGTCGGCGATCAGCCCGGGCAGCGCGGCGCGCACCACAGGAGTGGTGAAAACGTCGCGGGCAGCGGCGATCATCGCGCGGACATCGGCGGTGATGTCGCCCGGCGGCGTCTCGATCGCGGTGGGGGCAGCGGGAAACGCCGCCTCGTGAACCAGTTCGGCCTTGCTCGACCAGCGGCGGTACAGCGCGGTCTTCGTCGTGCCCGCATGCTTGGCGACAGCAGCCATCGTGAGGTTCGAATAGCCAATTTTCACAAGCAGATCCGCCGTGGCGCGCAAGATGGCAGCGTCGATGCGCGGATCCCTGGGCCGCCCGGCGCCAGGGGGCTTGTCAACCGATGACAGGTCTGCTTTCATAACGCTACTTACCGTATCGTAATTTGGTCAACGAAGGATGGTTCCGGATGGCTAGCGAACCGGCTGTCGAGGATGTCGGCCGCCTCGAGCATTCCAGTCGTGACGTCAGCACCCTGCCCGGTGTGATGTCGCAGTGGCTGTCGACGGTGCTACCCGGCGGCGTCGCTCCGGAGATCACCGTGGAGAGCGGCGTCGACGCCAACGGCATGTCCTCGGAGACCATCATCCTGACCGGCCGTTGGGAACAGGACGGGCAACCGCAAGAACAGAAGTGGGTCGCGCGCGTCGCCCCCGCTGCCCACGACGTCCCGGTGTTCTCGTCCTACCGGATGGATCACCAGTTCGACGTCATCCGGCTGGTCGGCGAGAAGACCGACGTGCCGGTACCGCCGGTGCGCTGGCTGGAGAACAGCGGGTCGGTTTTGGGCACGCCGTTCTTCTTGATGGACTACGTCGACGGCCGGGTGCCGCCCGACGTCATGCCCTACACCTTCGGCGGCAACTGGTTCTTCGACTCCCCCGCCGAACAGCAACGGGAACTCCAGGACAACACCGTCGACGTGTTGGCCAAGGTGCACTCGATTCCGGACCCGCAGACCACATTCGGCTTTCTCGACGACGGCTCCGACGACAACGCGTTGCGCCGAAACCTCAACTGGCTGAAATCCTGGTATCAGTTCGCGGTTCCCGACATCGGGCGCTCACCGCTTGTCGAGCAGGCCCTGGAGTGGCTGGAGGCCAACTGGCCGGCCGGAGTCGCGGCCACGGACCCGGTGCTGGTGTGGGGCGACTCCCGTGTCGGCAACGTCCTCTACTCCGGGTTTGCGCCGGTGGCCGTACTGGATTGGGAGATGGCCACCTTGGGCCCGCGCGAGATGGACGTCGCGTGGATGATATTCGCGCACATGGTTTTTCAAGAGCTAGCGGGCCTGGCCGGTCTGCCCGGTCTGCCCGACTTCATGTGCGAAGACGACGTCAAGGCGGCCTACACCGAACGCACCGGGGTGAAACTCGGTGATCTGAAGTGGTTTTACGTGTACTCGGGCGTGATCTGGGCGTGTGTGTTCATGCGGACCAGCGCCCGTCGGATGCGCTTCGGTGAGATCGAGCGGCCCGAGGACGTCGAATCGTTGTTCTATCACGGGTCGTTGCTCAAACGGCTCATTACAGGAGAAGCCTGATGCTCGGACCTATCGACGAATACCCCGTACACCAGATCCCGCAGCCGATCGCCTGGCCGGGATCGTCGGACCGCAACTTCTACGACCGCTCCTATCTCAACGCCCACGACCGCAGCGGCGACATCTTCCTGATCACCGGCATCGGGTACTACCCCAACCTCGGGGTCAAGGACGCGTTCGTTCTGGTTGCCCGCCGCGGAGGCGGCAGATTCGGCGGAAGCGCCGACACCCAGACGGCGGTGCATCTGTCCGACGGCATCGACGCCGACCGGCTCAACCCGCACGTGCTGGGATATCGCATCGAGGTCACCGAACCGCTCAACAAGCTGCGGGTGGTGCTCGAGGAGACCGACGGTATGGCCGTCGACCTGACCTGGGAAGCTCTGTTTCCCGCCGTGCAGGAGCAACGCCACGTGCTGCGCACCGGTACCCGGGTCACCCTCGACGCGCAGCGCTTCGCGCAGGTCGGCAGTTGGAGCGGGACCATCGCGATCGACGGTGAGGAGATCTCCGTCGACCCGTCGGTGTGGATCGGCACCCGCGACCGCTCGTGGGGTATCCGACCGATCGGTGAACCCGAGCCGGCGGGCCGTCCCGCTGATCCGCCGTTCGAGGGTATGTGGTGGCTCTACGTGCCGATGGCGTTCGACGACTTCGGGATCGTGCTGATCATCCAGGAAGAACCGACCGGGTTCCGCAGCCTCAACGACTGCACACGGGTCTGGCGCGACGGGCGCGTCGAACAACTCGGCTGGCCCCGGGTGAAGATCCACTACACGTCGGGAACGCGAATCCCTTACGGCGCCACCATCGAAGCCACCACACCCGAGGGCAAGCCGGTGGTGTTCGAGGTCGAGTCGAAGCTGGCGGTGCCCATCCACATCGGTGGCGGGTACGGCGGCGATTCCGACTGGTTGCACGGGATGTGGAAGGGCGAGAAGTTCACCGAGCGGCTGACGTACGACATGACCGACCCGTCGGTCAACGGCAAGGCCATGTTCGGCGTCATCGATCACGTCGGCCGCGCGGTGTGCACCGAGGGCGGCAAGTCGGCCGAGGGGTGGGGGCTGTTCGAGCACGGCGCGCTGGGCCGCCATGACCCGTCGGGCTTCGCCGACTGGTTCACCGTCGCGCCGTAATCGGTGATTTCGGTGCGCTGACCAGCGTTGGGCGCATGTTCGCGCACCGAAATCACCGCGCAGCGTGTCCTCAGCTGGCCGTCGGCTGCGCGACGCTGACCCGGCCGAACACCATCGACTCCTCGATGCGGTCGAAGCGGTGATCGATGGCGTCCAGGACGTAGTTGTGCCGCACATTCCAGGGCCGTTCGGTACCGGACTTCGGTAGCTCGTGGCCGGTGCGCTGCACGTAGCCGGCGTTGATGTTCCACGCCGGCTTCTCCTGCATCGGCCGCTCCCCCAGATGCGGGTAGGCGTGGGTGTAGCCGTGCTCGTCCATGTAGGCGATCAACCGGGCGAACGCGCGGGCGGTCAGATCGGCGCGCAGTGTCCACGAGGCGTTGATGTAGCCGATGCACCAGGCCACGTTCGGCACGTCTTCGAGCATGTGCTCCTTGTAGACGAACCGGTCCTGCGGTTTGAACTCCTCGCCGTCGATGCTCAACGCGGCGCCGCCGAGCGCCTGCAGCTGGATCCCCGTCGCGGTGATGATCACGTCGGCGTCGATCCGCTCCCCCGACCGCAGCACGATCCCGGCGGTGTCGACGTAATCGATCTGGTCGGTCACCACGTCCAGGCGGCCGGCGCTGATCACCTCGTAGAAGTCATCGTCCAGCATGGCGCACAACCGTTGGTCCCACGGGTCGTAGCGGGGGTTGAAGTGCACGTCGACCGGATAGCCCTCGGGCAGGTTGCGTTTGGCGTGGCTTCGGATATAGCGCCTGCTGAGCTTCGGCGCCAACCGGGCGAACCCGTAGACGAAGACCGTGAACAGCGTGTTGTAGAACCGCGCAGCGCGGTAGGCGGCCCGCTTCGGCAACACCTTCCGCAACGCCTGCACAACGGGGTTGATCCGCTGGGTCGACAACATGTAGGTGGGTGAGCGCTGCAGCATGGTGACGTGGCCGGCCTTCTCGCTCAGCGTCGGGATCATGCTTACCGCCGTTGCACCGCTGCCGATCACCACGATGCGTTTACCCGCGTAGTCCAGCGACTCGGGCCAGTGCTGCGGATGCACCACGTCACCGGCGAACTCGTCGAGGCCGGGGAAATCCGGCTGGAACGGTTCGTCGTAGTTGTAGTAGCCGGTGCCGAAGAACAGGAACCGCGCGCGGTAGGTCTTCGGCGCCCCGTACTGCTCGGTCTGCACCGTCCACGTGTCGGTTGTCGAATCCCAATCCGCCGACAGCACACGGGTGTTGAAGCAGATGTGCTTGTCGATGCCGTGCTTTTGGGCCGTCTGCTCCAGGTAGTCGCGGATATCGGGCCCGTCGGCGACGTTCTCCGGGCGGGTCCACGGCTCGAAGGGGTAGCTCAGCGTGATGATGTCGCTGTCAGAGCGGATACCCGGATAGGTGTGCAGATCCCAGGTCCCGCCGATCCGCGCGCGTCGTTCCAGCACGGTGTAGGACGCCGTCGGGTTCTTCTCCTGCACGCGGTAGGCGGCGCCGATTCCCGAGATCCCCGCACCGATGATCAGCACGTCGGAGTAGTCAGCCAACTCGCCACCAGTCTGCTCTTCGCCCAAGCGCTCATCGCCACTCATCTCGAACCTCCTTTGGTCCTGCTGAGTACCACGATATGTGTCAGCGACCCAGCGCGTCGACGATCTCCGCCAACGACGCGACCGCGATGGGTCCCGGCTGGTAGAGGCAGATGCGGTGAGAGACGCCGTCGACGCGGTCGCGGATGTGCGCGGCGACCTGCCCGGGGCTGCCACATGCGGCGATGGTGTGCAGGATGTCGTCGTCGATCAGGGTCGCCATCTCCTGCCAGCGGCCCTGTTTGGACAACGCGTTGAGTTCCGGCTGAAGTTCCCCCCAGCCGTGTACGTCCAGGACCGGGCGGTACGCCGGGGTGGACCCGTAGAACGAGAGCAACCGGCGCGCCGCCGCGTGGTCGTCGTCGTCCACCGACACGATGATCTCCGGAACGACGGCGAAGTCCTCGGCGCGACGGCCGGCGGCGGCCAGCCCGTCACGAACCGCCGGCATCGTCACCTCGTGCAAGAACCGCTTCGTACCGAACGGCATCACCAGCAGGCCGTCGGCGACCTCGGCGGTGGCCCGCGTCAACCGTGGGCCCAACGCGCCCAGGTAGATCGGCGGCGGTCCGTACGGGTTGGGCCCGGGGTCGAAGGTCGGCGTCATCAGGGTGTGCCGGTAGTACTCGCCGCGGAAATCCAGCCGTCCGCCGCTGTTCCACGCGTCGAACACCGCGCGCAGCGCTCCGACCATCTCCTTCATCCGCGCCACCGGTCGGTCGAAGGCGGCGCCGTAGCGCTTCTCGACCTGCGCGCGCACCTGCGTGCCCAGCCCCAGAATGAAGCGGCCCTGCGCCAGCAGCTGCATGTCGTTGGCCTGGTGCGCGAGCTGGATTGGGTTGCGGGGAAAGGCGATCGCCACGTTGGTCATCAAATCGAGGCCGGACACCGTCGAGGCCAGCGTCAACGGCGCGAACACGTCGTGTGGGCCCTCGAAGGTGAACACCCCACTGGCTCCGGCCTCGCGTAGCGCCTGCGCCCGCTCGATCGCATCGGTTGGGCCGAACAGCGCTGTCATCACCCTCACGACGTGAGAGCCTAACCGGGTGACTACGCCTGTGCTGCCCGCCCGCGCCGACGTCGTGGTCGTCGGCGCCGGGTTCGCGGGGCTGACGGCGGCCAGGGATTTGACGCGACTCGGCCACGACGTGCTGGTGCTGGAGGGCCGCGGCCGGGTCGGGGGTCGTTCGATGACCGCGACGATCGCCGGGGTGCCGGTCGATCTCGGTGCGACGTTCGTCGGCCCGACGCAGGACGCCGTGGTCGCACTCGCCGAAGAGCTCGGTTGCCCGACCGAACCGACCTATGTGCGCGGCAAGAACCTCATCCACTGGCGCGGCCGGGTGCGGTCGTATCGCAGTACGATTCCGCGGCTGTCGATTCTCGAGCTGCTCGACGTGTCGCGCATCCAGTGGCGGTTCGACCGGGTCTGCCGCCGGGTGCCCGTCGATGCGCCGTGGACCTCCCCGATCGCCGACACCCTGGATTCCAAAACTCTCGACGACTGGCTGCGCTACGTGCGCGCGAGCGCGTCGACGCGGGATCTGATGGCGATCATGGCGCGGGTGACGTGGGGCGCCGAACCCGACGAGGTGTCGATGTTGCACGCCGCGCGTTACGTCAAGGCTGCAGGCGGTATCGGCCGCATGCTCGACGTCGAAGGCGGCGCCCAACAGGACCGTTTTCCGGGCGGCACCCAGCAGATCGCGTTGCGGATCGCCGATGAGCTTGGGCCGCGGGTGGTGTTGGGCACCGTCGTGCGCCGCGTCGAACGCCATTCCGACCGCACGCTGACCGTGGGTTGTGACCGTGGCGCCGTCATGGCCAAAGCGGTTGTGGTGGCTGTCCCGCCGGCGCACCGCGGCGGTATCGAGTTCCACCCCGAGCTGCCGCCTGAGCAGGAGAAGCTGGTAAACCATTGGCCCCAGGGCAATCTCAGCAAGGCCTATGTCGCCTACGAGACACCGTTCTGGCGGGCCGGCGGATGTTCGGGTGAGGCGCTCTCCGACGAGGGACCGGTCTTCATCACGTTCGACGTCAGCCCCGGCGACGACGGCCCGGGAATCCTGTTGGGGTTCACCGACGCCCGGGCATTCGACGCGCTGGCCCCCGAACAACGCCGCGAACGCGCGCTGGCCGGTTTCACGGCGTTGTTCGGCGAAGACGCGGCACACCCAATCGACTACCTCGACCATCGTTGGAGTGCAGAGGAATTCGCCCCCGGCGGCCCCACTGCGGCGGTACCGACCGGGTCGTGGACCACGTACGGGCCGTGGCTGCGCAAGCCGGTCGACAACATCTTCTGGGCGGGCACCGAAACCGCCGACAAGTGGAGCGGGTTCCTCGACGGGGCAGTGCGCTCCGGTAAGCGCGCCGCCGAAGAAGTGCACCGCGCGCTGACGGCCTAGGAGCTCACGCGGCGCTTGGCAGCGACCGACTCGACCAGTTGGCGCAGCTGGCTGTTGACCTCCTGCGGGCGCTCCAGAATGGCGCAGTGCCCGCCGGGCAACTCGACGTACTCGGCCAGGTTGGGCACCTCCTTGGCGATGCGCCGAGCCGACGTTACCGGCAGCAGCCGATCCTTCTCGCTGCCGATCACCAGCGTCGGCACGACGAGGTTCTTGAGCCCGATGTGCTGAGGACCCAGGTGGTCGACGAGCGTGCGGGCCCAGCCGCCGCGGCCTGCGGCAGGCGTGGCGGCGAACAACTCGTGCACGAACGCCGCGATCGCGGGGTCGGCGTCGCGGCCCACCGCCAGCATCGACAGAAAACGCTGGTTCGGACCGTAGATGGCACGCGGTACCGGCGTCGCGCCGAACGTCTTGAGCAGCGTCCCGGCGGCGGCGATCCGGGCGCCCGCAAGCGCCCCGGGCACCGGCAGCAACTGCACGTCGCGCAGCAGGTCACCGGTGGTGGTGTTGATAAGCGCGACGGCGGCCGCACGGTCTGAGACCCGGTGGGGGTAGCGCTCGGCCCACGAGGTGATCGCGATGCCGCCCATCGAGTGGCCCGCCACGACGGCGCGTTCACCGGGCTCCACCGTCGCATCGAGTACGGAGTCGAGGTCAGCGGCCAGGTGTTCGAGGCTGTAGCCGCTGCGGCGCGGGGGGACGCTGCTGCGGCCGTGACCGCGGTGGTCGTAGGCGATCACCCGGTAGTCGCGGGACAGGTCGGTGATCTGGTGGGCCCACACCCGCAGCGCGCAGGTGATGCCGTGGGCCAGCACGATGGGCTGGCCGTTGTCGGGCCCAAAAACCTCGGCGTGCAGGCGGGTGCCGTCCGTCGCGCGCACGGTGACGGGCCGACCCGGCGGTAGTGCCTGGGCGGGGGCGAAAGCTCCTGCCTGCATGCTTGCGGTGTGACCGCGTCCCATTGGTGCTCCGATCGATCTCAGCAACGCTGCCTGGATAAGTTAGCTTATCTTCGCGTCTGGGTGGCGAGTAGCACCGAAACGCCCCTTTGGGCGGCGAGCCGGGGGCCGGGCGTCCGGGCAGGTTAAATGGGCACCATGCGCGCAATTCAGATAGCCAGCCTGGACGGGCCGCAGGCCGCCAAACTCGTCGAGATCGACGAGCCCGACGGCCGCGACGCCGTTGTCGTCGATGTGCACGCGGCCGGTGTCGCATTTCCCGACGTGCTGCAGTCCCGTGGGCTCTACCAGTACAAACCGGAGATGCCCTACACCCCGGGCGGTGAGGTGGCCGGCGTGGTGCGCAGCGCACCGGTCGATGCGCACGTGACCGCAGGTGACCGGGTGGCCGCGTTGACCATGCTGTGCGGGGGGATGGCCGAGGTGGTCGCGCTGCCCGCCGAACGGGTCTTCAAGCTGCCCGACAACGTGTCGTTCGAAGCCGGCGCCGGTCTGCTGTTCAACGACCTGACCATGCACCACGGCCTGCGGACCAGGGGCCGGCTGGCCGAGGGCGAGACCGTGCTGGTGCACGGGGCGGCCGGCGGCATCGGTACGTCGACGCTGCGGTTGGCGCCGGCGTGGGGCGCGTCGCGGGTGATCGCGGTGGTCAGCACCGAGGACAAGGTCGAGGCCGCCCGCGCCGCCGGGGCATCCGATGTGGTGCTTGCCGACGGCTTCAAGGACAAGGTGAAGGAGTTGACGGACGGGCGCGGGGTGGACATCGTCGTCGACCCCGTCGGCGGCGACCGGTTCACCGACTCGTTGCGTTCGCTGGCTCCCGGCGGCCGGCTGCTGGTCATCGGGTTCACCGGCGGGGAGATCCCGACCGTGAAGGTCAACCGACTGCTGCTCAACAACATCGATGTCGTCGGAGTCGGTTGGGGCGCATGGACTTTCACCCATCCCAACTATCTCGCCGAGCAGTGGGCCGAGCTGGAGCCGCTGCTGGCGTCGGGCACGGTCACCGCACCCGAACCGGTGATCTATCCGCTCGAGCGCGCCGCGGATGCGATCACCGCGCTGGAGGACCGCACCGCCAAGGGCAAGGTCGTCGTCACGGTCCGCTAGCGCCGGTGATTTGTGGAGTGTTGACCGCGCTCACCGCGGCTGCGGCTCCACAAACCGCGTCAAGGCAGCAGGTCGCGCTTCACCTGCAGCCGGCGCAGCTTGCCCGACGTCGTTCTGGGCAGCGTGCCGGGACGCACGAAGATCACATCGGCCGGGACGATGCCGCACTCTGATGCGACACGTCGGGTGATATCGGCGCGGACGTCGGCCTCGTCGGGTCCGCGGAACTCCGCGACGATCACGATGCCGGGCCGCACCGAGCGCTCACCGACACCGACGGCGACGACGGCCCCTTCACGCACCCCGGGCGCCGCCGCGGCCACCTGCTCGACTTCGGCCGGAAAGATGTTGCGGCCGGCGACGGTGATCAGTTCCTTGGCGCGTCCGCACACCACGAGGCCACCGTCGACCAGGTAGCCCAGATCCCCGGTGGGAAACCATTCGTCGGCGCCCAGCGATTCACCGCCGCGATAGCCCGACATCATCGACGACCCGCGGATCATCACCTCGCCGATTTCCCGCCCGTCGCGTTGCGCGCCCTCGTCCGCGCGCGGTTCGATGCGTACGGACATGCCCGATATCGCCTCGCCGAGCACGGCGTGGCCGGCGTCGTCGACGAGCAGACCGCGACCGGGTTCGGGAACCGTTACCGCACAAGTCGCTTCGGCCAGCCCGTAGGACGGCGCCAACGCGCCCGCATCGAACCCGAAGCGAGCCATCTCGTCGGCGAACCGCGCGGTGAGCTCACAATCGACGGGTTCACCACCGTTGAGCGCGAACCGCAAGCTGCCGAGCTCGACCTCGGTGACCCGGCGCGAATACTTGCCGATCAACCCGTAAGCCATGTTCGGCGCGGCGGTGATGGTGGCCCGGCTCTCGGTGAGCCAGTTCAACCAGCGAAACGGCGACGCCTGAAACGCCGCCGTGGGCGCCTGCCACACGTCGGTGCCACCCAGCGCGCCGGCGAGCAGAAAGCTCAGCCCCATGTCGTGATACAGGGGCAGCCACGAACAGCCGACCTCCGCCGACGTCACGCCGATGCGCGCGTTGAGTCCGCTGAGGTTGGCCAGCACCGCGTCCGGTGAGAGTTGCACGGTGCGCGGAGTGCCCGTCGATCCGGCGGTGCCCTGCAGGACCGCCACCGCAGCCGGATCGTTCGGGGCGGCGAAGCTCGTCGAACGGCGCACGGGTGCAACGGAGCTGAGTTCCTTGACGATCAGCGGCGCGTCGGCGCTCGACAACCGCTCGAGGTGAGAGCCGTGGCTCAAGACGTGGCTGATTCCCATGCCGGCAAACCGGGTCAAGGTGGTGTGAGCCCACTGATCCGCGTCGGCGCCGCGCACCGGGCCTGGGCCGATCGTGACCGCGACGCCGGCCTGGAAGGCACCCAGGATCGCCGCGATCAACTCGACGGTGGGATCGCCGGCCAGCCCGAGCGCGGTGGCGTCATCGTTGCGCAGCCACTCGGCGACGTTCTGTGATCGGGCATGCACCTCCGGCCACGGATGGCGCACCCACTGCCCGTCGTCGAGGACGACCAGACACCTGTCGCTGCTCGATAACCGCTCGGCAAGCGCGGCTGCCAACGAGCTCATCGCACCTCATATGTCTTGATCGGGAACCGGCAACGTCCACACCGTTCGCTACCGCAAAGTTAGTGGATCGGGGCCCGGGGTAAAACAGCTACATCCGTGGGCCTGCTGTGCGGGTTCGATGACCGCCGGTAGTTTTAGCTCTGCGGCTTGTCACGGGCGGCGTCGACGAACGGTATGGAGGTTGTGTGAAAGCCCTTCTGAAGATGTTGGTGTTGGGGCTTCTCGAGATCACGGTGTTCGGCCTGGTGCTGTTCGGTCTGGCCGGCACGTTCGACTACTGGCAGGCGTGGGCTTTCCTGGCGGTGTTCGCCCTTTCGACATGGCTGCCCAGCATGTACCTGCTTCGCACGGATCCCGATGCGCTGCAGCGGCGTAAGCACGCGGGTCCGGTGGCCGAAACCCGCACGGTGCAAAAGCTGCTCATCGCGGGGTGGTACCTGTCACTGGCGGCGATGGTGCTGGTTAGCACCCTCGACCACCGGTTCGGCTGGTCGGAGGTGCCCGCGGCGATCAGCATCGCCGGCGATGTCCTGGTGGCCGTCGGGCTCGGTATCACCAGCCTGGTGGTGATCCAGAACAGCTTCGCGGCCTCCACGGTGCAGGTCGAGTCAGACCAGAAGCTCGTCGACACCGGCCTGTACGGGTTGGTGCGCCACCCGATGTACACCGGCAACGTGATCACGATCCTCGGCTTTCCGTTCGCCCTGGGCTCCTACTGGGGGCTGCTCGCCGTGCTGCCGGGAGCGCTCACGCTCGTTCTGCGCATCGGCGATGAAGAGAAGTTGCTCATCGACGAGCTGGACGGCTACCGGGAGTACGCGCAGAAGGCGCGTTATCGCCTGGTGCCGCTGCTGTGGTGATGGGCGCTATGACTCGCCGGTCGGCCTGACGGATTCGTCCATCAACCGGCTCAGGCTTCGCACCGTCGGGGCCTCCAATAACGTTGGCACAGTGAGGTGCACGTCAAGGGCGGTGTTGATGGCGGCGACCGCCCGCATGGCCGCCAGCGAATCCCCGCCCAGATCGAAGAACGACTCGTCGACACCGACGCGGTCCACGCCGAGCACCTGGGCGTAGATGCTTACCAGGATCTGTTCGACCAACGTCGACGGTGCGCTGTAGGCGGCGCCGGGGTCGCGGGCTTCCGGTGCCGGGGTCGCCGGTTTGCTCCACCGGTTCAGCCGAGAATGCCTGCCGGGCTTCAGCACATCCATCGCCAGCAGCCGCCGGCTCGGGTGGGCCGTCATCGCCACGAGCACCTGTTTGAACCGTTCGATCAGCGCTTCGATGCCCGCTGCGTCGAACACTTCGGTGTCGTACTGGACGCGTAGCTCGAGTTCGCGGCCCGGACCGGCCTGCACCGCAAGCGGATAGTGGTAGAAGTCGCGGCTGCTGAACCCGGTGATGGCCAGCCCGTCGACGGCCGGCGCGGTGCCGGTGTCGGTCGGATAGTTCTCGTAGACGAAGACGGTGTCGAAAAGCCTTTCCTGGCCGGTGATGCGGTGGATGTCGCTGAGCGCCAGATGCTGGTGCTCGAGGGTGTCGTTGTGCACGTTTTGCAGCTGGTTCAACAGGTCCGACGGTGTGGTGTCGGGTGTGAGGGTGGCGCGCACCGGCACCGTGTTGATCAGCAGGCCCACCATCGAGTCCGCGCCCAGCACCTCGGGCGGCCGACCGGACACGACGGTGCCGAACGCCACGTCGTGCTGTTCAGTCAGCGAGGCGAGCAGGACCGCCCATGCGGCCTGCAGCACGACGTTGACGGTGGTGTGGTGTGACCGTGCCAGCTTGGTGACCCCGCGGGTGGTCTTGGCGGGAACCCGGAACACCTCGACGCTGCGCCGCGCGAACCCGAGCTTCTGCGGTGGCCCGACGAGGATCGGGGTCTCGAAGCCGGCGAACAGTTCACGCCAGGCTGCTTGTGCGGCGGCGTGATCCCGCTCGGACAGCCAGGCCATGAAGCTGCGGTAGGGCGAAGCCGCCGGCAGCCGGTGGCCGTGGTAGCCGGCGAAGATCTCCTGCATGAGGATCGGCATCGACCAGCCGTCGAGCACGATGTGGTGGTTGGTCAGCACAAAGCGGTGGCGCTGCGCGCCGACACGGATCAGCGCCACCCGGAAGGGCGGCTGATGCACCAGATCGCACACCGCGGCGCGTTCGTCGGCGCAGATCCGTTCGATCTGCTCGTCGACGCCGGAATCGGCTGTGACGTCTTCTAATTCGACATATCGCCACGGTGCGACCGGATCGGCGGGTATCAGCTGCAGCGGTTGTTCGAACTGTGCGCAGAACCGGGCGGCCAGGTGCGGGTGCCGGGTGACCACGGCCTGCACGGCTTCGCGGAGCCGGTGGGCGTCGAGCGGCCCACTCAGCGCGATGTCGAGTTGGACCGCGTACACATCGTCACCTGAGGAGTTCGCGATGCCGGCGTGGTAGAGCAGGCCCTGCTGCAGCGGGGTCAGCGGCAGCACGTCGGCGATCGGAGACTGGCGGTGCAGTTCGTCGATCTGCTGCTGGCTCAACCGGACTGGCGCGATATCGGACGGTGTCAACCCGCCGCCGCCGCGTCGGACGTGCGCGCAGACACCGGCCAGCGCGTCGAACCACAACCGGCTGATGCGCGTGACCGCCGTGCGGTCCAGCGCCGACGGCGCCCACGTCCATGTCGCGTTCAGGTGCGGGCCGGTGTCGGTGTCGATGGTGGCGGCGTTGAGTTCGACGGTGTGCATCAGCGCGATCGGCATCGCGGCCGCCGCGGCGGTCATCGACAAGCCCTCCTGGCTGAACCGCCACACGTCACCGGATGCGTAGGCTGCCGGAGCGCCAAGGCGCCCAAGGTAGTTGAACCCGATGACCGGGTCGGCGCCGGCCAGGTCCGCATCGGGGTTCAGGTAGCGCAGCAGCCCGTAGGTCAGCCCGTCGGGCAGGGACCGCAGCTGCTCCTTGGCGTCTTTGATCACCGCGCCCAGCGCGGCGTCCCCGGCGACCACCTGCGTCCAGCGCAACCCGCCCAGGTTTACCGCCACGGGATATTTGGCGGTGAACCAGCCCACCGTGCGGGACAGGTCGATGTGTCGATCGGCGCTCTCCCCCCCAAGCGGCAAGTCTTCGTCTCGGCCATGGCCCTCGACGTCGATGGCGATCGGCGCGCCGTCGGTGCCCAGGTATTGCGTCCACGCCAACGCGAAGGCGATCAACAGGATCTCGTGCACCGCGGCGTGAAACGCGGCGGGCACCTCGCCGAGCAGCATGTGGGTGGTCTCGGCGTCGAGCAGTTCGGTCAGGTATCCGGCCGTGGCGAAGGTGTCGACCGCGGGTTGCGGGGCGGGCAGTGTCGCGGGGATCGCCGCCACCCGTCGCCACGCGTCCGCCTGGGCGACGACGTGTGGGTCGCGGGCGTGTTCGGCCAGAACCTGCGACCACCGCGCAAAGGATGTGCCGGCCGGCGGTAACAGCACCGGCTGCCCACCGCGATGCTGGGTCCAGGCGATGTTGAGGTCTTCCAGCACAATCCGCCAGGACACCCCGTCGACGGCCAGGTGGTGGATGATCAACGCCAGCTGCCCGGTGGGGGCCACCCACAGCGCGCTGAGCATCACGCCCCGCGCGGGGTTCAGCCGCGACCGCGCCGCCACCAGCTCCTCGTCGGTCAGCGCGTCCACCGAGCGCAACAAGCTTCGCGCGTCTACCGAATCGGCTTCGGGGACAGTCAAAGACCATCCGCCTGCGCCGTCGTCCTCGGCGCGCAGGCGCAGCATGGCATGCCGGTCCAGCAGGGCCTGCAGTCCCACCACGACGTCGGCTTCGGTCGCCCCGGTGGGCGCCTGCAACAGCACCGTCTGGTTGAACTCGTCGATCGAGCCGTCAATACTCTTCAACCACTGCATGATCGGGGTGGCGATCACCGGCCCCGTGCCCTCGTCGACCTCGCCGGTAGAGCTGTCGGCCAACCGGACCACCCGGGCCAAACGGGCCACGGTCTGCTGCACGAAGATGTCGCGGGGGCGCCCCACCAGGCCCGCGGCGTGGCCGCGCATGATCACCTGGATGGCCGAAATGCTGTCGCCGCCAAGGTCGAAGAACGAATCGTCGACCCCGACCCGCTCCAACCCGAGGACCTCGGCGTAGATACCGGCCAGGATCTCCTCGACGGTGTTGGCCGGGGCGCGGTAGTGGTCGACGTCGGTGTATTCGGGCGCAGGCAGCGCGCGGGTGTCGAGCTTGCCGTTGACGGTGAGCGGCAGCGCGTCCAGCGTCACCACGGCCGCAGGAACCATGTAGGCGGGCAGCCGCTCGGCCAGCTGAGCGCGCAGCCCGGCCGGGTCGTCGATGCCGGTCACATATCCCACCAGGCGTTTGTCGCCGGGACGGTCCTCGCGGGCGATCACCACCGCCTGTTCGACGCCGTTCAACTCGGCTAGCGCAGCCTGGATTTCGCCGAGTTCGATGCGGTAGCCGCGGATCTTGACCTGCTCATCGGCGCGGCCCAGATATCTCAACTCACCGTCGGCGCCCCAACACACCAGGTCGCCCGTGCGATACATCCGGGCGCCGGGCCCGCCGAACGGGCACGCGACGAACCGCGTCGCGCTCAGCCCCGCTCGGCCCACATAGCCGGTGCCCACCCCGGCACCTGCCACGTAAAGCTCCCCCACGACACCGACCGGCACCGGCCGCAGCCAGGCGTCGAGCACGAAGAAGCCCAGGTGCGCCAGGGGTCCCCCGATGGGGCTGACGGCGGTGTCGATGTCGTCGACGAGGATCTCGCGGACCGAGGCGTGCACGGTCGTTTCGGTGATCCCGTACATGTTGATCAACCGGGGCGCGTCCGGATGGGTGTCCAGCCATGTCTTGAGCCGCGGCGGCTCCAGGGCCTCACCGCCGAACACCACCACGTCAAGCGCCAGATCGGACGCCGAATCGGGGGTCAGCTCATCGATGGACTGCAGCGCATAGAACGCTGACGGCGTCTGGCTCAACACGTTGACCTGCTCGTCGATCAGCAGGTCGTGCAGCTCTTCTGGCGACCGGGCCACCGTATCCGAGACGATCACCAGCCGGCCGCCGTGTAACAGGGCGCCGAAGATCTCCCAGACGGAGAAGTCGAAGGCCAATGAATGGCTCTGTGTCCACACCTGCTTCGGCGGCAGCTCCAGTCGGGTGTCGATGGCCGCCAGCAGCCGGGTGACGTTGTGGTGCGGGATCGCCACGCCCTTGGGCACACCTGTCGTTCCCGAGGTGTAGATGAGGTAGGCGATGTCGTCGGGGCGCGGTCCCGGCAACGCGCTGCTGGGCTGGGTGATGATGCCAGGGTCGTCGATGTCGCTGCTGTCGATGACGACCAGCCCACGGCCGGAAAGCCGGTGGGCCAGATCCGCGGTGGTGAGCGCAACGACCGGGGCGGAGTCGCCGAGCACGAACTCCAGCCGCGCGTCGGGCACGGATGGGTCGATCGGCACGTAGGCCGCACCGGTCTTGAGGACGGCGAAGATTGCCGCGACCGCCTCGATCGAGCGGGGAAACAGCAACGCCACCCGTTGCCCATGGTCGACGCCGCGGCCAACCAGCATGTGCGCCAGCCGGTTTGCGGCCTTATCCAGTTCGCGGTAGGTGACCGAGCGACTGTCGAAGCTGACGGCGGCCGCGTCGGGAGTCTGGGCGACCTGCGCCTCGAACAACGCGGGAATCGAGGCTGTGGTAGTCGGCTCGGTCAGCGCCGCGCGGTTACCGATCGCGTCGACGCGGGCATGTTCGTCGGCGTCGAGGACATCGATCGCCGACAACGACCGGGTGGGGTCGGTGGTCATGGCGTCGAGCACCCGGTGCAGGCGTTCGATCAGGGCTTCGATGCTGGAGGTGTCGAACACGTCGGTGCGGAACTCGACCGTGCCTGAAATACCGGCGGCCTCACCGGTTTCGGTCCAGCGTTCGGCCAGCGAGAACGACAGATCCATGCGCGCGGTGTGGGTGTCCAGCGGCATCTGGGTGACCGCCAGATCACCCAGCGCCACCTCGCCTGCCGCGTCATCGCCCTGCCCGGGTACGTTCTGCCAGGCCAGCATCACCTGCACCAGCGGGTGGTGGGTCAGCGATCGGGTCGGGTTGAGCCGTTCCACCAGGAGTTCGAAGGGCACGTCCTGGTGCTCGAACGCGGCCAGGCTGCGTGCCCGCACCTGGGCCAGCACGTCGGCGACGGTGGGATCGCCTTCCAGGTCGACCCGCAACACCAACGTGTTGACGAAGAACCCGACCAGTTCGTCGAGGGCGGCATCGCGGCGCCCGGCGATCGGGAAGCCCACCGCTACATCGGAAGTCGCGCTGAGCTTGGCCAGCAGCACCGCCAGCGCGGCCTGCATCACCATGAAGCCTGTCGCGTTGTGCGCACGCGCCACCTGGGAGATCTGGTGCTGCAACTCGGCCGGCCAGTCCACCTCCACCCTGGCGCCGCGTTGATCGGCCACCAGCGGGTACGGCCGATCGGTCGGCAGCGCAACGCGTTCCGGCATCCCGGCCAACGCCTCTTCCCAGAAGTTCAGCTGTTGGGCGATACGGCTGCCGCTGTCCTCGAGCTCACCGAGCTGGGCGCGCTGCCACAGGGTGTAGTCGACATACTGGACGGCCAGCGGCTGCCATGTCGGGGCTTGCCCGGCGCAGCGGCTGGCGTATGCAACACCCAGATCGGCCACCAGCGGGGTGATCGACCAGCCGTCGGCGGCGATGTGGTGCACGACGGCCACCAGCACGTGCTCGTCGTCGGTGACACGGAAAAGCCGTGCCCGTAACGGGATTTCCTTGGCCAGATCGAAACTGTGCCGCGCCGTTTGCTCGACCGCCTCGTCCAGCCGGCTGGCCGGCCATGCGCTGGCATCGACGACGTCCCAGCCGAACTCGGCAAGCTCGGTGGCGACAATCTGCTGCTGCGGGACCCCGTCGACGGCCGGGAACACCGTGCGCAGGCTTTCATGGCGTTCCACCACGTCGGCGAACGCCGCGCCGAGCGCATCGACGTCGAGGTGCCCTTCCAGGCGCAGGCCCACGGCGAGGTTGTATACCGGCGAGGGGCCGTGCAATTGGTCGATGAACCACAGCCGGCTTTGTGCGAACGACAGCGGCACCACCGAGGGCCGCTCGCCGGCGACCAGCGGCTCGAGTTGGTCCTCCTCGCCGCCCAACCGCTGCGCCAACTGGGCGACGGTGGGGGTGTCGAACACCGCGCTGACCACGAGGCCGGTGTCCATCGTCTTGTTGATGGCGGCGACCAGGCGCATCGCCAGCAGTGAATCGCCGCCGAGGTCGAAGAAGGAGTCGTCGATGCCGACGCGGGGCAGCCCCAACACTTGGGCGTAGATGCCGGCCAGCAGGTCTTCGGTGGGGTTGGTCGGGGCCCGA
>NZ_JBEFRW010000025.1:0-47805 GCF_053483195.1 Mycolicibacterium sp. XJ2546
GCGCTAGCGAATCGACAAAGCCCGCCCCGGCCGGTGGTTGGAGCGGGTTCTTCTCGTGGAGCTAAGGGGATTCGAACCCCGGACCCCCACTTGCAGGACGGGGCGGGAGCCGTGACCAGGCCTTTTACCGGCTTGAACGCCGTGTCGTTGACGTAGTTGGGCACGCTACTGTCGTCAGTGTTGTCGTCAGAATTGTGGTCAACGGAGTGCCCATACCGACGAGACGGCACTTCAGCGGCGTCAGCCCTTCCACGGGTCAGAGGAGGCGAGGAGGTCCGCGAACAGCCAGCCGACATTTGATGCCCGCGGCGCTCGATAGCATCACTTAAGACGTGAAGTGATGCTATCTTCGGTATGTGGCATCAGCTGGGGAGGGCACCGCGCTCACGTACGAGACGCTGACGTGGGACGCGCCCGTCGAAGCCGGTTACGGCCTTGCGGACCTGCGGGCGGCGCAGCGACAAGCCGGAGAGTACGAGGCCGCGATCCCGGCGTCCATCGCCGAACTCGCCGTGTCGCTTCCGGCGGCGGTCCTGGCCGACGCTGAAGAAGCGAGCAATGAGATCACACGTTTCGACGCTGAGCTCGGCGACGAGATCGCGCCCTTCGCCGCCGACTTGCTGCGATCGGAGTCCGCGGCGAGTTCGAACATCGAGAACTTGACCGCCTCCGCGCGCGCGATCGCTGAAGCCGAAGCCCTCGGCGACACCAGCCGGCGCAATGCCGCCCTGATCGTGAGCAACACCGAAGCCATGAAGGCTGCAGTCGCGCTGGCCGACCGACTCGACGACAAAGCGATCCTGGCTATGCACGCCGCCCTGATGCACCACACCGACCCTGTCTCCGCCGGAAACTGGCGCACTGAGCAGGTTTGGATCGGCGGTGGAAATTTCGGGCCCCGCGGCGCCGACTACGTCGCACCTCACCACACCCGCGTGCCCGGCGCGATCGAGGATCTCCTCGCCTTCACCCGTCGCGCCGATGTGCCCAGCCTCCCCCAGATCGCCATCGCCCACGCACAGTTCGAGACCATCCATCCCTTCACCGACGGCAACGGCCGGACCGGCCGCGCACTTATCCAAGCGATGCTGCGCCACAAGCGACTCACTCGCCAGATCACCGTCCCGGTCTCGGCCGGGCTCCTCACCGACACCGCTGCCTACTTCGGCGCCCTCGGCTCCTATCGCGACGGTGATCCCGCACACATGGTCGAGCGGCTCTCGGAAGCGTCGCTGCTCGCAGTCGCGAACGGACGCCGACTGGTCACCGACCTCAGATCAATTCGCGAGGAATGGGATACAAGGATCGCTGCCCGGCGGGACTCAGCTGTTCATCGGGTCGCCGACCTGCTCATCCAGCACCCGGTCTTTAACGCGCAACTTCTTCAGCGTGAACTCGGCATCAGGACCGGGAACGCCCGCCGATATGTCGACCCGTTGACCACCGCCGGAATCATCATTGAGTTCACCGACCGCGCCCGCAACAGGGCATGGCGCGCACCAGAAGTCCTCAGCGCGCTCGACGCGTTCGCCGCGCGAGCCGGGCGACGCAGCCGGTCCTGTTAGGCCGGCGAACCGGCAACGATGGATTATGAGTGGGTCAGTCCCCGGCACTTTTGGCCGAATCTACGTGCCTTGCGACGGGTTTGATGGCCTCAATCTGAGGTATTGGGTGCATGACCTGCGCCACTCGTGCGCCACGTCGCTCTTCACGATGGGCGTGCAGCCCGCCACCGTCCAGCGGATCCTGCGCCATCGTTCGATCACCGTGACCACGGGAAACCTAC
Organism: Mycolicibacterium sp. XJ2546; assembly: GCF_053483195.1. Lineage (NCBI taxonomy): Bacteria > Bacillati > Actinomycetota > Actinomycetes > Mycobacteriales > Mycobacteriaceae > Mycobacterium > Mycolicibacterium sp. XJ2546. The sequence continues at coordinate 1,787 of NZ_JBEFRW010000025.1, forward strand.
GTCGAAGTGATCGAGGCGGTGCAGCTCGACGCACTCGACTCGATGTGTGGAATCCATGTTCGAACGACGACTGTCGCCAAAGACTGTCGTCAAGACGGATCTCCGACCGTCCGCGCAAAACGACGAAACCCACCCCAACCGATGGTCAGAGCGGGTTTCGGACTGTGGAGCTAAGGGGATTCGAACCCCTGACCCCCACACTGCCAGTGTGGTGCGCTACCAACTGCGCCATAGCCCCGTGTCGTGCCCATCGAAGTTACACCACTGCCAGGTTGCCGTTCAAAATGGCTGGTCACGGTAGCTCCCCGGCGGCGTCGGGTCCGAGTGGGCGGGCCGGGGTGTGTTCGGCGGACGGCTTCCGGGTTTCGGGCGCGAAGAGCCACCCAACCGCGGCGGCCAGCAGGATCGCCCCGCTGATCACGAACGACCACGCGAACGACAGGTGCTGGGCGATCTGCCCGACCAGCAGCGAACCCACGATCGAGCCCATGTCCGCCATCATCTGAAACCCCGCCAGCGCGGTGCCGCCGCGCGCCTTGTTGCCGATGACGTCGGCCACTGCGGCCTGCTGTGGCGAGCTGAACATCCCCGTCGCCGCGCCCGCCAGAAACGCCGTGACCAGGAACACCGTCAGGTTGTCGCTGAACCCGACCGCAATCGTGGCCGCCCCGGCCGCGGCCAGCCCGATGATGAGCAGGATCCGGCGCCCGACTCGGTCCGACAGATGTCCGCTGGGGATCACGGCGACCACGTTGCCGATCGCGAACGTCGCCAGCGCCAGTCCCGCAGTGCCGACGCCGCGACCGAGCACCTCCACGACGAACAGCGGCACCAGCGCGATACGCAGCCCGAACGCCGACCACCCGGTGGCCAGGTTCGACAGCAGCGCGGCGCGATACGCCCCGTGGCGGAACGCCTCGCCGAAGGTGACCTTGATCTGGGTGTCCGGCGCGGGAGCCGCCAGCGACGAGTGCCGCAGGCTGATGAACACCACCGCGGCCGCAACCGAGAGCGCACCGCCGTAGATCAAAAACGGCGCCGATAACCCGAAGCCAGCGGTCAGGCTGCCCAACACGGGCCCGCCCACCGAGCCGACCAGGAATGCCGAGGAGAACATGCCGGCCACCCGCCCGCGGGCATCGGGCGGGCTGATCCGGATCATCAACCCCAGCGCGGAGATGAAGAACATGGTCGAGCCGACCCCGCCGACCGACCGGAACAACAACAGCTGCCAATACGTCTGCGCGAACGCGCACGCTCCCGTCGACAGCGCGACGATCAGCAATCCGCTGACGTAGATGCGCCGCTCCCCCAACCGCTGTACCAGCTGCCCAGCGGCGGGGGCGAACAACAGCCGCATCATCGCGAAGGCCGTGATGACGAACGTCGCCGCGCCGATGCCCACACCGAAATGGCGGGCATACTCCGGCAGCACCGGCGACACCACCCCGTAGCCCAGCGCGATCACGGCGTTCGAGAAGATCAGCACCCAGACTTCGGGGGGCAACCGCTCCTTGGTGCGTGCAGCCGCCGCGGACGAACTCACACGGCGACCCTATTGGACGACTTTGTTGACCACTTCCTTGGCAGCGTCCTGCACCTGTGCCAGGTGCTCGGGCCCACGAAAGGATTCGGCGTAGATCTTGTAGACGTCCTCGGTGCCCGACGGGCGCGCGGCGAACCACGCGTTCTCGGTCGTCACCTTCAAGCCCCCGAGCGGCGCCCCGTTGCCCGGCGCCTCGGTCAGCTTGGCGGTGATCGGTTCACCCGCCAGTTCGGTGGCCGTCACCTGCTCGGGCGACAGCTTGCCCAGCCGCGCCTTCTGCTCGCGGTCGGCGGGTGCCTGGATGCGGGCATAGGTCGGGGCGCCGTACTCCTCGGCGAGCGCGTGGTAGCGCTGCGAGGGCGTGGCGCCGGTGACCGCGAGGATCTCGGAGGCCAACAGCGCCAGGATGATGCCGTCCTTGTCGGTGGTCCACACCGAACCGTCGCGCCGCAGGAACGACGCGCCGGCACTTTCCTCACCACCGAAACCGATTGTGCCACTGAGTAATCCGTCGACAAACCACTTGAAGCCGACCGGCACCTCCACCAGCTTACGGCCCAGCCCGGCGACCACCCGGTCGATGATCGACGAGCTGACGATGGTCTTTCCGACCGCCGTGGCGGCCGGCCAGTCCGGCCGGTGGGCACAGAGGTATTCGATCGCCACCGCCAGGTAGTGGTTCGGATTGAGCAGGCCTGCATCGGGTGTGACGATGCCGTGCCGGTCGGCGTCGGGATCGTTGCCGGTCGCGATCTGATAGACGTCGCGGTTGGCGACCAGCGGCGCCATCGCGTGCGGTGAGCTGCAGTCCATCCGGATCTTGCCATCGGTGTCCAGCGTCATGAACGCCCACGTCTGGTCGACGTAGGGATGTACCACGGTGAGGTCCAGGTTGTACCGCTCGGCGATCGCGCCCCAGTAGTCGACGCTGGCGCCGCCGAGCGGGTCGGCGCCGATGCGAATACCTTCCGCGCTGATCGCGTGCATATCTACGACGGTGGCCAGGTCGTCGACGTAGGCGTTAAGGTAATCGTGGCGCTGCACGTCGCTCATCGCCCGCGCCAGCGACACCCGACGAATGTCCTTGAGCTTGCCGGCCAGCAGTTCGTTGGCCCGTTTGGCGATCGCGCCGGTGGCGTCGGTGTCGGCGGGGCCGCCGCTTGGCGGGTTGTACTTGAAGCCGCCGTCACGCGGGGGATTGTGTGACGGTGTGACAACGATGCCGTCAGCCAGACCGTCGGCGCGGCCGCGGTTGTAGGTGAGGATCGCGTGGCTGATCGCCGGCGTCGGTGTGTAGCGGTCGGCCGAATCGATCATCGTCACAACGTTGTTAGCGGCCAGTACCTCCAGCGCCGATTCCCACGCTGGCTCTGAGAGCGCATGGGTGTCACGGCCGAGGAACAACGGGCCGGTGGTGCCCTGCGCGGCGCGGTACTCCACGATCGCCTGCGTGGTGGCCAGAATGTGCGCCTCGTTGAACGACGCGTCCAGGCTCGACCCGCGGTGTCCGGACGTGCCGAACGCCACCTGTTGGTCGGGATTGTACGGGTCCGGCTCGGTCGTGTAGTACGCGGTGACCACCGCAGCGACGTCGATGAGGTCTTCGGGCTGCGCCGGCTGACCGGCTCGTGGATTGGCGGCCATGGACCCGATTGTGCTCCACACCGGAGCGGAACGCTCGGTGGTACCGCCATACTTTGCGTTGTGCTCAGTTACGACGGCCGCGAGCTAGCCGCGGTGTTTGTGGGCGGTGCGCTCGGCACGCTTGCCCGCGCAGCGCTCGAGGCACTGGCCGCGCCGGACCCGGGGCGGTGGCCGTGGCCGACGTTCGTCGCCAACATCGTCGGGGCACTTCTGTTGGGGTACTTCACTACCCGACTGCTGGAACGGTTGCCGGTCTCGAGCTACCGGCGCCCGCTGCTGGGCACCGGCCTCTGCGGTGGCTTGACGACGTTCTCGACCATGCAGGTCGAAACGCTGAAGATGATCGAGCACGGCCACTACGCGCTGGCCGTTGGCTACACGGCCACCAGCATCGCCGCCGGTTTGGTGGCGCTCTACGTCGCCACTGCGATGGTGCGACGCGTTCGGGTGCGCACATGACGACGTTTGCGGTCTGGACCGCGGTGCCGCTGTTCGGAGGTCTCGGCGCGGTGCTGCGTTTCGTCGTCGACCGCACGGTGTCGAATCGAGTCAACAGCGCCTTCCCTTACGGCACGCTGGTGGTGAACATCAGCGGCGCCCTGCTCCTTGGATTTCTGGCGGGCCTGGCCCTGGACCCGCACCTGGCGTTGCTCGCGGGCACCGCGTTCGTCGGCTCGTATACGACGTTCTCGACGTGGATGCTGGAGACCCACCGGCTCGGCGAAGAACGCCGGGTCGGCATGGCCGTCGCCAATATCGGTGCCAGCTTGGTGCTGGGACTTGCCGCGGCGGCATGTGGTCTGTGGCTGGGATTGCGCCTGTGACCGACGATTACATCAAGCTCAGTTGCTACTTCGGTGAACGACACCGGGCGGGAAACCGGTTTCTGGCCGAAGCGCTCGTCGGGCTCTACGCCGACGCCGAGGTCGCCGCCAGCGTCGTGCTGCGCGGTATCGCCGGCTTCGGTCCGCGCCATCGGTTGCGCACCGATCGGACCCTCACCTCGTCCGAGGATCCGCCGATCGTCGTCACCGCGGTCGACACCGCGACGAAGATGCACGGTCTTGCCGAACAGGCGGCCGCGTTGACCACCGATGGGCTGATCACCCTCGAGCGCGTGCGTCCCGTCGACGAGTTCGACGCGACGACGGCCGAGGTCTCGATGCTGACCGTGTACGTGGGCCGCTATGGCCGGGTGGCCGATCAGCCCGCCTACCGCGCCGTCTGCGACCTCCTGTACCGCCGCGGATTCGCCGGTGCCACCGCATTTCTCGGCGTCGACGGCACACGGCTGGGACGACGTCGGCAGGCCCGGTTCTTCGGCCGCAACCGCCACGTACCGGTGATGATCACCGCGATCGCGCGCGCAGAGCAGATCGATGATGCGACGTCCGAACTGCGTGCCGTATTGGACGATCCGCTGATGACGCTCGAACGCGCGCACCTGTGTAAACGCGATGGCCTGCTGGTGGACCGGCCACCGCCGCTACCGCCCGTCGACAGCGAGGGACTAGCGCTGTCACAGAGACTGACCGTCCGCACTTCTGAGGCAACGCTGCACGACGGTGTGCCGATCCACCGGGCGCTCGTCCGGCGCCTGCGCGAGTCCGCCGCGGTGAGCGGCGCGACCGCGCTGCGCGGTGTGTGGGGCTTTCATGGCGACCATGAACCGCACGGCGACAAGCTGTTTCAGATTGCCCGACAGGTCCCGGTGAGCACCGTGATCGTTGACACACCCGAGCGGATCTCGGCTTGCTTTGACATAGTCGATGAGCTGACCGCCGAACACGGCCTGGTCACCAGCGAGTTGGTACCCGCCGTGGTGTCCATCGACGGCGGTGAACGGCTCGGCGGCACGCGCCTGGCCCGGCACGACTGCTAAACCCGCCGAGGTAAGCCAGCCTCTGCTGCTTCGACGGTGTACCGTCACTCGCCGTGAAGCCGTCTACTCCAGAAGCAGTGAATGCCGCGCTCACAGAGATCTTGCGCGACGACATGAACGTCGACATCAGCCGGGTGACCCGGGAATCCCGGCTGATCGACGACGTCGGTCTCGACTCGGTCGCGTTCGCGGTCGGGATGGTGGCGATCGAAGATCGTCTCGGGGTGACGCTGGAAGAAGAAGATCTGCTCAGCTGCAACACGGTCGGCGATCTCGAAGCCGCAATCCTCGCAAAAGAGCCTGCCGCACAGACGAACTCGTGAACATCAGCGAGGGTTAGGCGACGTCGGAATTGCGCGGCAGCGCATAGAGCGCCATGCGCCGGTTGGGCATATCGTGCTCGCCGAGAAACTCGCATCCGGCGTACTCGCACAGGCGCCGGGCCCCGCTGTTGCGGTGGTCCGGGTCGAACATGATGCGCTGGCACTGTGGCTCCAGCTCGAAGATGCTGGCGACGATGCGCGGCAGTACGATCGGCCCGATCCCCCGGTTGACGAACCTGGCATCGGCGATGGCTGCGTGCAGACCGATGTCATGCGGGTCGGCGGCGTACCGGGTGGCGATGGAATCCTTTGCCGCCCGGTAGAGCTCGATATAGCCGAACGGCTTACCGCGGAAGAAGCCCAGCAACGGGCGCGAGTACTGGCCGTCGAGTTGAGCGGTCAGATAGCGGTGCCAACGCGCCGGCGGCCACGCGTACTCCCACGCCTCGACCAGATGCGGGCGGTTCATCCACTCCGAAATCAACTCCGCGTCGGTGTCGGGGTCGACGAGGCGCGCGGCGTACGGCTCGCCGACGATGGGAATAGCCGGCGCCGCCACCTGACGCACCTCTTCGCAGATGTCTTTCAGCTCGCGCGGCAGCACCGGGGTCGGCGCCTCTTCAATGTCGGTCATCGGCCTCCGACCCTACCCCACCAAGTTAGGCAAGCTTTACCTCCATTGAGGCGCGCACCGGGCGGGTGCGAGCGGCAACGCCCCGGTGGCGTTGTACGACCCGACGTCGGCGCCGCATGCACGACATCCACCTTAGGACAGCAGCTTCCGCAATACCGCCGCCTGGCTGATATCCATATCGCGAGACGCTGTCACCAGCACGACGGGGCCGTCGCGCATCAGGTCACGCACCTCGGACAAGGCGGCTGACCCTGCATCGGATTCGAGTTCCTCGGCGTAGCGGGTGGCGAACTCGTCGAACCGCTCACGCTTGTGCGAGTACCAGCGTCGCAACTCGGCGGACGGTGCCACGTCCGGAAGCCAGCGGCCGACCCTGGGATCGTCCTTGCGCATACCGCGCGGCCACAACCGGTCGACGAGCACCCGCGCGCCCTCGTCGGAAGCGGGGTCGTCATACACCCGGGCGAGCTTGATGCCTGAGCGTCGACTCATGCGTGGGATGGTAGGACGATGGACATCGATCGGGTCGCAGAACTTCAGCGTTGGGAGGATGCCGGCGCGGTGTGGGAAGTGCTGTCTCGGCGCGGCGGCGCCGTGATCGTGGCGTTGTTGCGCTGCGACGGCGGCGAGGAGGTAGACCGGTTCACCTCCGACGATCCCCGCCTGCTGGATTTCATCGGTGACCGGCGCAGCAGCGAGGAGTGAGGCGTGCAGGTCGGCCAGCTCACCTTCGTGCCCGCCGTCGATGCGGTGGAGCTTGTCGCGGCACCGGTACGCCGCCAGCTGCGCGACGGCCTGTGGGTCAGCGCGATCGACCCGAAGTTTGCCGACACCGCCGCATTCTGCGAGCACTACGGGGTGGGCCTGGACGAGTCGGCGAACTGCGTCGTGGTCGAGGCTCGCCGCGCCGAGCGCACGTGGTACGCCGCGTGTCTGGTGCTGGCCACCACCCGCGCCGACATCAACGGTGTGGTCCGCAAACACCTTGGCGCGCGAAAGATCTCGTTCGCGTCGATGGATACCGCGGTGTCGCTGACCGGTATGGAGTACGGCGGCATCACCCCGATCGGCCTCCCACCGGAGTGGCCGATCCTCATCGACGACAACGTGATCCGGCAGGGCCGGGTGATCATCGGCAGCGGTATGCGGGCCTCGAAGCTCCTTGGGACCACCGATGTGTTGGCCGGTCTGCCGAATAGCGAAGTGTTGGCGATTGTCAAGCCCGAGTAGACCGCATGCCGACGAGGTCGGCGAATGCGTTGGCCGCGGCATCGACACCGGCGAGGTCTTCGGTGGCCACGAGGTCGAGCAACAACCCACGGGTTACCGCCAGGCCGAGGCGCGTCAACGCGGGATCCGGCGCGCTACCGGTACTGACAGCACAGGCCAACCACGCGTCGATGGCGCCCGGCAGCATCCTGGCGAACGGCTGCTCGCCCTGTGCGCCGCGCGCGTAGCACTCAAAGAAAAGCCGTTCGAACGGGCGTAGTTCGGGGCGCCGCAGGTTCGCCCACATGGCGGCGATCGCTTTATCCGGCTCGGGCGGCAGCTCGCTCAGCAGCGCCATCTGCCGGCGCTCGACCTCCTCGACAATCGACAGCAGCAGCTCATCACGGGACCCGAAGTGGTGCAGCAGCATGCGGTGGCTGGTGCCGACGGCCGCGGCGATCTCCCGAAGCGAACGGTCGCCGATGCCGGCCTTCGCAAACTCGGTGACCAACGCGTCGAGCAGCTCCCTGCGCCGCCCGACGTCAGGAGGCCGCGCCATCGAGGCGGTAGAGCTGTTCGCTTCGGGTCTTCAGGCCCGCGGCCTCGAGATCCAGATAGCGCTTGGTCATCCGGTGCATCAGCACAGCGACCGCGACGCCGACAGGGCCCCGCTGGTCGACCTGCTGGCGCACCCGGGTGCGACGGTCGGTTACCGGCGCAATCTCGTGGCGCGCCACGGTCAACCCTCCTGGGGAGCGCTGCTCCCAGCTCCAGCCCGTGCCCGGCGATATCTCGGTCACCACCCATATCAACTTGGGCATCCGGGGCTGCTTGAGCTCGTAGCGCTTTCCGATAGCCAGCTCCGAGCCGTCCAGAGCGGTGAGCCGGGTGACCGAGGACGTCCACTCCGGCCAGCGTTCGACGTCGCTGAACACATCCCACACCACATTGGCGGGCGCCTCGATCTCGACGGCACATTCAGTAATCATGTACCAGATGGTACATCCATCGTCGGATCGACGGAAGGCCCCGTAGCAAACAGAACCGGCGAAAGTGCGTGCAGAACCGGTCGGGCAGCCATACCGTCATTCCATCGGCCCGCGCCGCAGGATTGACGAAAGGATGCCTTCGTTGACCACGATCGCGAACGCATACGGGCGATTCATCGGCAGGGTCGGCGCACTGGCTGTCGCGCTGGGTGTCGGCGCCGCCATCGCCCACAGCCCCGGCATCGCGCTCGCCGAGAACGGCACGGCCGACACCGCCGACAGCACCAGCGCTTCGGTGTCGGAATCCGCCGCAGTTTCCGACGACGACGTTTCGGTTGAGGACGACGTGTCCGTGGAGGACGACGACGTTGAGGACGATGTGTCCGTGGAGGACGACGACGTTGAGGACGATGTGTCCGTGGAGGACGACGACGTTGAGGACGTTGAGGACGTTGACGTTGAGGACGACGAGGAAGACGACGACGAGCCCACGTCGGACTCCGGCAGCGATCACCCGGCCACACCGATCGTAGAGGTGCCGACCGGCACCGCCGAACCGATCGACGAAGAGGAACCGCCGGCGGTAACCGTGTCGCAGGTGACCACGCAGCCCGATCCGCAGCCCGATCCGACGCCGACAGAAACCGTCGCGACCGTTGTCGCCGACACACCCGAGCAGGAAACCGCCGACGCACCGGTCGTCACGCACATCGACGGCGTCGTCTCATCCGTCCTGTCCGCGTTGGGTTTTGGCGCACACGCAGCCGATGGTGCGCCGGCACCGCAGCAGCCGGTCGCGCTGTGGGCGATGCTGGCATGGGCGCGACGCGAGATCGGCACCACGAGCACGCCGACGCTCAGCCCTGCCGCCTCGACCGTGACGACGTCACAAACCGCCGCCGAAACCACCGTCAGCCCGCTGGGCACACCCCAGCAGCTGGCCGCCGAACGGATTGCCCGGCAGACCGCCAACTCGCTACCGGTCACGCTGATGAAAGTCGTGCTGCGGGTGGGCTTTTTGTTTGCCGCGCACCGGCAGTATCCCGGCGGGCTCGACCAGGGCAGCCTGGCGTCGCTCAACAGGGCGGTCAACGAATACGCGATGGCAGCGGCCTATCAGCAGCAACTACTGAACCCGCTGACCCCGACGGTTGTCACCCAGGTCGCCCCGCCCCACATCTGGTACGGCCAGAGCGCGGGCGGGTCTCGGATCCTCTATGACAACCCCGACACGATCTACCGGTTCATGGCGGTCAGCGCCTCATCGGAGTATGTGATCACCGGCCGGTTTCACGATCTCACCGAAGACGGCCGGCCGGCCGACACCACGTTCAGCGTGCTGGAAGGTCTGGCGGGTACGACCTCGACGATCCTGAGTGCCGACGATCTGGAGATCAATGACGACGGCACCTTCGTCATCACGGTCAGCACCGAACCGGCCAACGGGCGCAAAAACCATCTGCAGCTGACGTCCGGTTCCACGCTCATCGCCGCGCGGGACACGTTGGGCAACTGGAACGAAGAGACGCCGATGAGCCTATCGATCGAACGCGTCGCCGGCCCGCCCAACAGCCTGTTCGCCCAGATCGGCGGCTTTGTGTTCCTCGGTCCGCAGGTCAGCACCAACCGGTTCCTGACGACGTTGGTGTCGCTGGTGCCGCCCCTGCCGTATATGCCGCCGGTGCTGCGCGGGGCGTTCACCGCGGTGATCCTGCTGGTGCGCGGGGTCAACGAGCAGGCCAAGTACATGGCGCTGGCGAGCACCGATCCGGAGACCGGACAGCCGCGCGAGGCCAACGTGCTTGCGCAGCCGTCCTCCAACGCCGAGTTTCTCGCCAACCAGCTACAGAGCACCGGACACTTCCAGCTCGCCGACGACGAAGTACTAATGCTCACCATCGATCCCGGCAGCGCCGGCTACTTCATCGTCCCGACCTACAACATCTGGACCATCACCGACGACTACTGGAACCAACAAACCAGCCTCAACAACGAGCAGGCCGTCGCCAACGGGGACGGCACCTACACGGTGGTCATCTCCCCGACCGATCCCGGTGCGACCAATTGGATTTCGACCGGAGGGCTGCACCAGGGCGCGATCTCGATCCGGTTCCAGGACCTCGGCCCGAACCCTGACGACAACCCGCCGCGCATCCTTGATCAGCAGGTGATGTCCCATGAGGAGTTGCGCGATTATCTGCCGCCGGAGGACTTCATCACCGAAGAGCAGCGCGCGGAGCAACTCGCCTTACGCAAGGCCGGCTACGACAGGCGCTGGGCGCCCTACCCGCAGCCCTGACCGTGAAGCCGGGTGCGGAACAATCGCATCCGACATGACCGACATCGAAGACCCACCGCCCACCTCGCGTCGTCGCCACGTCCTGCGCCTGGTCGCGGTCGCGGCGTTCCTGTTGGGGCTGTTCTACCTGGTCGCGGTCGCCCGGGTCATCGACGTCGAAGCCGTGCGAAACGCGGTCGCGGCCACCGGCCCTATCGCTCCGCTCGCGTACGTGGTCGCCTCCGCGGTGCTCGGCGCGGTGTTCGTGCCCGGCCCGATACTGGCGGCGGGCAGCGGCTTGCTGTTCGGACCCGTGCTGGGGGTTTTCGTCACGCTCGGCGCGACGGTCGGTACCGCCACCATCGCCAGCCTGATCGGACGTCGGGCAGGCAGGGATAGCGCGCGGGCCCTGCTCGGCGCGCAGCACGCCGAGCGCCTCGACCGGCTGATCCTACGGGGCGGGCTGTGGGCGGTGGTCGGCCAGCGATTCGTCCCCGGTGTCTCCGACGCGTTGGCGTCCTATGCGTTCGGCGCCTTCGGAGTTCCGTTGTGGCAGATGGCCGTCGGCGCGTTCATCGGGTCGGCGCCGCGTGCGTTCGTCTACACGGCGCTGGGTGCGTCGATCGGGGACTTGTCGTCGCCATTGGTCTATGCCGCGGTCGCGGTCTGGTGCGTGATGGCTGTCGTCGGCGCCTTCGCCACGCACCGCGGCTTCCGGACCTGGCGGGCGCGGTCTGGGGCGAACAGGCCCAGCTGAGCTTGATTGTGAGCTGACTCACATTAGGATGGGCCGCGGAGGTCAGGCCCATGACACGTAACTATTCACACTCACTCGTTTCAGGCGGGCTGAACTGGGACAGTCTGCCGCTGAAATTGTTCGCCGGCGGTAACGCCAAGTTCTGGGATCCCGCCGACATCGACTTCTCCCGCGACCGAGAAGACTGGGAAGGGTTGTCCGAACTGGAACGTGATTGGGCGACGCGGTTGTGCGCCCAGTTCATCGCCGGCGAGGAAGCCGTCACCCAGGACATCCAGCCGTTCATGGCGGCGATGCGGGCCGAAGGTCGCCTCGGCGACGAGATGTATTTGACGCAGTTCGCGTTCGAGGAGGCCAAACACACGCAGGTGTTCCGCATGTGGCTCGACGCCGTCGGCATGACCGGCGACCTGCAGCACTACCTCGATGAACTGCCGTCCTATCGTCAGATGTTCTACGAGGAGCTGCCGCGATCGCTGGACGCCCTGGCCACCGACCCCTCACCGGCCGCGCAGGTTCGGGCGTCGGCGACGTACAACCATGTCATCGAGGGCATGATGGCGTTGACGGGATACTATGCGTGGCACCGGATTTGCGTGGACCGAGGTATCCTTCCCGGCATGCAGGAGCTGGTGCGGCGCATCGGCGATGACGAGCGCCGCCACATGGCATGGGGCACGTTCACCTGTCGGCGCCACGTCGCCGCTGACGACGCCAACTGGACGGTGTTCGAGACGCGGATGAACGAGCTCATTCCGCTGGCGCTAGCCAATACCGAAGATGCATTCGCGCTCTACGACGACATCCCCTTCGGTCTCACGATGGCCGAGTTCCAGACCTACGCCGCCGACAAAGGTATGCGCCGACTCGGAACGATCGACAGTGCACGAGGTCGGCCGCTGGCCGATATCGACGTCGACTATTCGCCGCTTCAGCTCGAAGATACGTTCGCCGACGAGGATCGAGCATCCTTGGTGACGTCCGGCTAAGGCAACGCCGGACTGCCCGGCGGCGGTGCGAGCCGCCAGGTATCGCACGCCGTCGCCAACATCGCGTACGTGCCGAAGATGAAGATGAGCTCCATCGCCTGATGCGTGCCGATCTCGTCGACCAGGCGCTGCCACGTTGCTGGGTGGATGTGCGCGTCGGCCAGCATCTGGTCGGTGGCCTCCAGCACCAGCCGGTCCAGGCCGTCGAAGTCGTCGTTGCCGCGGGCCAGCAGGGCGATGTCCTCTTCGGCGATGCCGCCTGCGACGGCGATGCGGATGTGTTCGCCCCACACAAAAGCGGAGCGCCGTGCGTGGGCGAGGCGCAGTATCGCCAGTTCCCGCAGGCGCACCGGAAGTTCACCATGCATCAGCAGAAAGCCGTTGTAGCTCAGGAACTTCTGCGCCAACTTGGGGTGCTGGGCCAGCAATCCGAGGATGTCGAAGTTCAGCGGGTCCCTGGGATGCCCCGATCCGGCCCGCGGTATCTGGTCGCCTGAAACGCCGGTCAGTGCCCCGACGGCCTCGTATTCGTCCTTGCCCCACGCGTCGGCGGTCAGCGGGGTCAGCAGCGGTGCGTCAGCGTTTTCGGTCATGTCGCCCTTCGGTGTGCGGGCCGCGCCGTGTCAGAGAAGCGGCTCTTCGCGCGCCAGGATAGTGCGATGCATCAGCCGTCCGCTGTCCTCGGCATACCGAAGCGCCCGGTGCATGGTTCCGGTGTTGTCCCAGATGAGCAGATCGCCAAGTTGCCATTGGTGCCGGTTGGTGGACAGCAACGTCGATCCGGTCCGAGACGGGTTCGACGTGGTGTTCGGTACCGGACCACTGCAAGATTCGACGCTGATCGCGCGTAAGGTGTTCAGCCTCGAGTTGTTCCTCTGTGCCTCAGCGGAATTCGTTCGAGAAGTCCGCACACAGATCTCCGAACCCGCTCACCTCAACGAACTACCGTTCATCGACTTCGGCTTCTGCGGGCAACGCAAACTCGCCGTAACCAAGAACAAGCGTCGACACGAACTCACCCCGCCAGTGCGAGCGCGCGCCAACAACTTTCAGGTGTGCAAGCAATACATCCTCGAGGGTTTAGGTATCGGCGCCATGCCGACCCAGATCATCTGCACCGACGAACTGCGCGACGGCACCGTCGTGCCCGTCCTACCGGAGTGGACGCCGCAACCGCTGGACGTGCACATGATTTACCCGTTCGAACTGTCCTTCTCCACGCTGATCAGCGCGTTCTACAAGGCGGCCTGCGAGATCATCATCGAGAACACCGCACGCACATAGCCCTCGCAGCGAGGCCGACACAATTCCGATGCCAACGGTACCGTAATATTGCACGATGTTTATCTGCGTCACCGGCGGTACCGGATACGTCGGCGCGCACTGCGTACGCGCGCTTCTCGCCGACGGGCACCGAGTGCGTCTACTCGTCGCCCCCCATGACGAAGGCGCACCTGTGTTGCAGCGGTTCGCCGACGTGGGCGACATCGAACTGTTGGCCGGTGACGTTCGGGACCGGCCAACCATAGACGCGTTGCTCGACGGCTGCGATGCAGTACTGCACGGCGCCGGCGTGGTCGGCACCGACAGCCGTCGCAGCGCACTGATGTGGGAGATCAACGCCTACGCCACCGAAGCGGTGCTGACCCGCGCCGTCGACGCCGGCCTCGACCCAGTGGTGTCGATCAGCAGTTACAGCGCGCTGTTCCCGCCGCCCGACGGCGTCATCGGCCCGGACACCCCGACGAGCGCGGGACGCAGCGACTACGCGCAGACCAAGGGCTATGCCGACCGCGTCGCCCGACGACTCCAGGACCAGGGCGCACCCGTCGTCGTCACCTACCCCTCGAGCGTGGTCGGCCCGGCGTTCCACACCGCGCCCGGCGTCACCGAACGCGGTTGGGCACCGATCGCGCGGTTCGGTATCGCGCCCAGGTTGCGCGGCGGCATGCAGATGATCGACGTTCGCGACGTCGCCGACGTGCACGCAGCGATCATGACGCCGGGTCGGGGACCTCGCCGCTACGTGTGCGGCGGCACCCTCGTCGCGTTCAACGACATGATCTCCGCACTCGAGCGGGGCTCCGGCCGGCGATTCACCCGAATCCCATTGAGCCCTGGAATGTTTCGTTCGGGCAGCAGGATCGCCGAGGCGATGTCGATGATCGTTCCCATGGGTGACGGTCTGAGCTACGAGGCTGCGCTGCTACTGACCGCAGCGACCCCGACAGACGACTCGACCACGATCCGCGACTTCGGCTTGACCTGGCGTTCACCCGTTGAGGCCATCGTCGCGTCGTTCTCCCGACACCGCGTCGGTGAGGATGCCGGAGATGCGGGCGTGTAACTCGTCGGTGTCGTCCTCGACGCCGACGATGGTGAGAAAGAGAGCCGCCCCGGCGGCCATCGCCATCACCGCACGAGCATCGCGTTCGTCGTCCTGACCGTCGGCGAAGAGGGCGACAGCCGGTCCGCTGAACGTCTCCCACAACTGCCTGCGCAAATCGTCGTTCTGCGACATCGCGAGCAACAGGCCCGGCACCGCAGCCCGCACCTCGGGACGGGAAAACAGCTCACGGCTACCGCGCACCACCCAGTCGACCCAGCCGCGCCGGTCGGTACCGGCGAAGGGCGCCAGATCCGGTGTCGCGCCCAGTATCGCGTGCAGCACCAACTCCGCCTTCGACGACCAGCGGCGATTCAGACTCGATCGGCTGACCCCGCTACGTGCGGCGATCTGTCGCAGGCTGAGGTCGTCCCAGCCGATTTCCACCAGCAATTCGCGGGTGACGGTGAAGACCCGCTGCTCGATCGACGCGTCGCGCGGACGTCCCGCTGATCTGGCACCGGCCACGTCCGCAATTCAACCCCACCAGCGCAGAGCCAAGCCGACGCGCGCCCCGACATTTCGCTAATAGGCTGTTGGCCCTGTCGGGTACTCACTAGCATGGCAAGAGCGACTCCTCGCACATTTTCGTTGAAGGAGGTCCTTTGACCGCCGAAGCGCCCCCAGTTGGCGAACTGAAGGCCCGCCGGCCGTTTCCTGAGCGGATGGGCCCCAGAGGCAACCTGATCTACAACCTGATCACGACCACCGACCACAAGCTGATCGGCATCATGTATGTGGTCACGTGCTTTGCCTTCTTCTTCATCGGCGGGCTGATGGCGTTGCTGATGCGGGCCGAACTCACGGCCACCGGCCTGCAGTTCTTGTCCAACGAGCAGTACAACCAGCTGTTCACCATGCACGGCACGGTGATGCTGCTGTTCTATGCGACCCCTGTCGTGTTCGGCTTCGCCAACCTGGTGCTGCCGCTGCAGATCGGCGCCCCCGATGTGGCCTTCCCGCGGCTCAACGCCTTCTCGTTCTGGCTGTTCCTGTTCGGCGGTTTGATCACCCTTTCGGGGTTCATCACCCCGGGCGGGGCCGCGGACTTCGGTTGGACCGGCTACGTGCCGTTGAGCAGCGCCATCCACTCCCCTGGCGCGGGCGGTGACCTGTGGATCTTCGGCCTCGGGGTGGCCGGCCTCGGCACCATCCTGGGCGCCGTCAACATGATCACCACCGTCGTGTGCATGCGTGCACCGGGGATGACGATGTTCCGGATGCCCATCTTCACCTGGAACATCATGGTCACGTCGATCCTGGTGCTGCTGGTGTTCCCGATCCTGACGGCTGCGCTGTTCGCGCTGGCCTACGACCGCCACCTCGGTGCGCACGTCTACGACCCCGCGAGTGGCGGTGTGCTGCTGTGGCAGCACTTGTTCTGGTATTTCGGGCACCCAGAGGTCTACATCGTGGCGCTACCGTTCTTCGGCATCGTCACCGAAATCGTGCCCGTCTTCGCCCGCAAACCGGTCTTCGCCTACACCACGTTCGTCTACGCGACGATCGGTATCGCGGCGTTGTCCATGGTGGTGTGGGCGCACCACATGTTCGCCACCGGCGCCGTGCTGCTGCCGTTCTTCGCGTTCACCACATATTTGATCGCGGTGCCGACAGGCATCAAGTTCGTGAACTGGATCGGCACGATGTGGCGAGGCCAGTTGACCTTTGAAACACCGATGCTGTTCTCCATCGGCTTCCTGCTGACCTTCGTACTCGGCGGCGTCACGGGCGTGATCTTGGCCAGCCCGCCGCTGGACTTCCACGTTCACGACTCGTATTTCGTGGTCGCGCACTTCCATTACGTGCTGTTCGGCACCATCGTGTTCGCCACCTATGCCGGCATCTACTTCTGGTTCCCGAAGATGACCGGGCGAATGCTCGACGAGCGGCTGGGCAAGCTGCACTTCTGGCTGACGTTCATCGGCTTCCACACCACGTTCCTGGTGCAGCACTGGCTCGGCGACGAGGGCATGCCGCGGCGCTACGCCGACTACCTGCCCACCGACGGCTTCCACACGCTCAACGTCGTGTCGTCGATCGGCGCGTTCATCCTGGGCATATCGGTGCTGCCGTTCACCTGGAACGTGTTCAAGAGCTGGCGTTACGGTGAGCCGGTTCTTGTCGACGATCCGTGGGGTTACGGCAACTCGCTGGAGTGGGCGACGTCCTGTCCGCCGCCGCGGCACAACTTCACCGAACTGCCGCGCATCCGCTCCGAGCGACCCGCCTTCGAGCTGCACTACCCGCACATGGTCGCCCGAATGCGCGCCGAATCCCACGTCGGCAGACATACCGACACCGAGGATTCACCGAAGGGCGCCAACGCGCGCCCCGAAGCCGACCGCAGCAGCTGACCGTCTCGGACGGCTACGTCGCGTCGGCCTTCAAGTCCTCTGCGGCGTGCATCCCGTACGGGACCGCCTTGAGCAAGGTCACGGTGGCCGTGTCCCCGCTGGGCAAGGTGTAGGTGCGCTGCTCACCCGGGCGGGCACCGACAATCGCCGAACCCAACGGCGATTGCACCGAATAGACCTCGATTTCGGCGTACTCGGCGCCGCGCACACCAAGCAGGAACGTCTCGGCGTCGTCGTCGTCGTCGAAACGCACCGTCACGACCATCCCCGGTTCGGCGATCCCGTCATTGGGCGGGTCCTCGCCGACGACGGCGTTGACCAGCAGATCGTGGATCTGCTGAATCCGGGCCCGACGGGCGCGCTGGATCGCGGCGGTGTTCTCGTCGCTGCCTTCCTCGTCGTCGGCGACCTCATCGGTGAGTTGCTGCAAGGTGGCCAGTTCTTCCTGGAGCCGCTCGTGCGCCTTCGGGGTGATCCAAAACGTTTGGGAAGATGTCATTTTCGTCCTTTCAACCGTGGTGTGAGAAGAGATGGATGTCGTCAGATCGGAGTGAGCGCCTACCGCCGTCCGTGACGACGTGACCGCCCGTGGCGGGCGAAGGTCGCTGGCTGCGCCGGCTACCTGCCGGTTCGGCGCAGCGGATTGAACTCCCGCAGGACTTCGGGTTGTTTACCGGTGGTGATGTGTTCGGAGAGCAACCGGCCGGTGATCGGCCCGTGTGCCAACCCCCACATCCCATGGCCACCTGCGACATACACGCCACGCGACACCTCACCGATGAGCGGTCGGCCGTCGGGCGTTACCGGCCGCGGTCCCACCCAGACAGCACGGCGCTCGGCCCATCGCACACCGTCGAGCAGAGGACTCGCCGACGCAACGATCGCATCGACGCGTTCGTCGACCACCCCGTCATCGGGATCGCGGAACTCCATGGTGCCCGAGACCCGCAGCGCGCCTTGATAAGGCGTACATGCCACCCGTGCATCCGGCAGGTAAATCGGGCCGACCACCGGACGGTCGACAGGCACGGTGAACGAGTAACCACGGCCGGCCTGCACGGGCACCCGCAGCTGGGCACCCACCAGATGTGACAGCCAAGCGCCCGTGGCGATCACCGCCGCGTCCGCGGTGAGCACGTCGCCGCCTGCCGAGGACACCTTCACTCCGGCCGTCGAACTGTCAACGTCAACAACATCGTTCGTCACGATCGACGCGCCCCGCTCAACGACGGCGCGCCCCAGGGCGTGGACGAAGCGGCCGGGATCGACGAAACGCTGATGGTTGATGCTCAGCCCCGCGGTGACCACCGGGGATACCAGCGGTACCTGCTCGCGCAGCGCCTCCCCCGACAGCCCGGTGACGTGCAGTTCCTGTCCAGCCTTTTCGAGCTCACGCATTTCGGCAAGCATGTGCTCGGCGGCGCGGGTGCTGCGGAACACCGCGGTGAGCGGCGCATCGGTCACCGGCGCGTCGACCCCGTTGGCCACCAGCACGTCGAACGCTTCGATGGCTTCCTCGTTCAGCGGGACGTTCGCCCGTACCGCGCGCCGCCAGGTCGATTTACGACAGCTTTTCGCGAACTGCATCAGGAACGCCACGAGCGTGCGGTCGGCGGTGAATGGAATGTGCAGCGGGGCAGTCTTGTCCAGCAACGACCGCAATCCGTACCGCAGCACCCCGGGCGAGTTCAGCGGCAGCGTCAACGCGGGAGAAACCCATCCCGCGTTGCCCCAAGAGGAGCCCGCAGCGACACCGCTGCGGTCCACGACCGTGACCTCGACCCCGCGCTCCTGGAGGAACCACGCGGTCGACAGCCCGACGATGCCCGCACCGACGACGATCGCCGATCGGGGCCCGCCGTCTAACCGGTCGCCGCCGCCCATCAATACCTCCACAGCTGAAAAATCTGCTCGTACCCTCCATCATGGCCGCCATCCGCGACCAGGCCATTGCCCGGAATCAACAACGCTGCGCTGCCAGGTTGTGGCGATCCAACAACGTCGGCGGTGAGTTTGCTTCGCACGGCAAAAGCGTGGTCGGAACCGTCTTTACCCGTTGCCGTGCGGTTCGGGTCCGCCGCTGGTGTGCTCATCGAGCCGATGGGCCTCGGTGGCCGCAAGTTCGATCATCATCGCCAGCCGTTTGCCGGCGTCGTCGAGTTGCAGATCGGTGACCTCACCCATCTTGCGCAGTCGGTACCGCACGGTGTTCTCGTGCACCCCGAGCCGACGGCCCGCCTCAGCAGGATCGCCGAGGGCTTCCAACCAGGCGCGCAACGTCGCCACGTAGCCGGTGGCGTGCGCCTCGTCGTGCCTGCGCAGTTCGGCCACAGGGCCGCGGTCGGGTGAACGCCCGGCCAGAGCCGCCGTGCGAAGCCGCTGCAGCAGGATCTCGTCCCACGATTCGTCGTAGGCCGGCGGCGCAGTGTCGACCGAGCAGGTCTGGTGTAGCGCCAGGCACTCGTCGGCTTCTTGGCGCGCCGCGGGCAACTCGGTGAGGTACGCGGGCTTGCTGATCCCTGCCGACAACGTGACCGGGTCGGGCAGCGCCGCGCGCAGACCGGCGACCCATCGCCGGGCGGCGTCGGCGTCCTCGCCGGGCAGGATGGTGTAGACGGTGTTACCCGCCAATGCGCTGCGGCCAGGGCGCGACCAACCGAACCCGGTGGTGGCGCGGTCGAATGCCAACAGCAGCGCGGCATCTCGTTCTGCGCCGTTGACCGCCTGAATCGCGATGACGCGCAACGGACCGGATGAGAAGCCCAACCTGCTGACCGATGATGTGGTGTCCGCGCTGCCCTCGAGCAGCCGTATCACCAATTCAGACTCCACCTGCCGTTCGAGGTCTGCACTGGCGCGCGACCGCAGCAGATGCAGGGCCACCGTGCGGGCGCCGTCGACCAGCGCCGCGCGCGCCTGACCTTTCAGCGGCGCGGGGCACGCGACCCAGACTGAACCGAGAAGTTCGCGCCCGGAGCGCACTGCCACCACCATGCGGCCGGTCACACCGTGCTCGGGATGCGCACCGATGTACAACGGTTCGTCGGAGGCCGCTAGATGCGGATAAACCCCGCGGGTCCTGAAGAATTCCTTCAGCCGGTCCGGTGCTTGGCGGTCCATGATCGTGGCTGTGCGCGCGGGGTCGGCGTTCTGCTGATCTCTGGAGTAGGCCAACACCCGCAACAGCTGGTCCTCGATGACCACCGCGCCGCCGGTGGCGTCTGCAAGGCTGTCGGCAAGTGCGAACAAATCTGTTGGGCCGCGCCCTGATTCGGTTTCTCGGCCCTCCAGCACCAGGCCGTAGACCACCGCCGCCAGCTCGCTCCACGACACGCTCGGGTCGACCGCCATCACCGCGACACCTTCGGCCATTCCGGAGAACGTGGCCTCGTCATCACCGCTGCGCAGCAAGACGACCACCGCTCGAGCCGAAACAGCCCATCGCACAGCTTCTTTCACCGACCGGGCGCCGATGGCCAGCAGCACGTCACCGATGACGGTGCGGCCGCCGGCCACCTCGTGCATCACGACACTGCCCAGTTCTGTGGACCGCGGCACCGGGCAGAAGCGCAAGCGAACCCCGTAGCTGCCCAGCACGTTGACCAGCCGGTCTAGCGTGACCACACGTTCTCCTTAGGCCCAGCCGGTCACGTCGGCTCGGCGAGTTCGCCTGTCGGTGACGTAGAGCCTACTGTCCGTTGGGCCGTAGCCGCACCGAGAACGCTCAGCGCGCGCCGCGCACCAACCGGCCGGGTCGGGCACCGGTGTCGACGTCGTCGCGCCTCGTCACCGCACCGTTGACGATCGTCGCGCGGTAGCCGGACGCGCCCTGCACCAGACGGTTGCCGCCTGCGGGCAGGTCGTAGGCCATCCGAGGGGCGTGCAGCGTCAACGTGTTCATGTCGATCACGTTGATGTCGGCCTTCTTGCCGACGGCGATCGTGCCCCGGTCCGCGAGCCCGAACAGCTGTGCGGTGTCGTGGGCCTGTTTGCGGATCACATATTCCAGCGGCAGTTGTTTGCCGCGGTGGCGGTCGCGGGCCCAGTGCGTCAACAGGAACGTGGGATAGGACGCGTCGCAGATCATGCTGCAGTGCGCGCCGCCGTCCGACAGTCCCAGAACGCCTGCGGGATGGGTGAGCATCTCGCGGATCGCGTCGTGATTACCGTCGGCGTAGTTGTACAGCGGCAGCAAAAGCATTGCCCCCGCGTCGGATTCGAGCATCAGATCGTACATGGTCGCCAGTGGGTCCGCACCGCGTTCGCGGGCGATGGCGGTGACCGTGCGATCGGGGGTGGGTTCGTAGTCGGGCGGCTCGCCGAGGGCGTAGAGCCGGTCCGCCGAATGCTGCGCGAACGCGAACATCCCGTCGAATAGCACGTTCGGGTCAGCGGGCAGATCGTCCTCGGCCAGGATCGCCGCCTTGACGGCGGGATCGGCGAGCCGGGCGGCGAGCCCTTCGCGGCTGCATTCGGCCTTCAGCCGCCGATAGGTCGGCCGGTGGGTGAACGCATGATGGCCGGGAAAGCCCAGCAGCATCCCGAACGGACGCGCCGCGATCTGCGGGTACAGCCGGCTGCCCGCGTCGTGGGCGGCAGCGCTGATCTCGAGCTGTTCGCGCCACAGGTTGGGGTCGGCGTCGACCTGGATCAGCGCGAAGCTCAGGGCGCAGTCGATTTCGGCGCCCAGCCGGCGCATCCAGTCGAGCTCCTTTTTGGGCGCGACGATGTCCTCGCCCGCCGCGCCCTGCGGGGCGAGCTCGAACACCGACGCACCGCCCGCGGCCATCGCACGTCCGAGCGCGAACAGTTCGTCTTCGGCGGCGAAGGTGCCCGGCACGGGTTCGCCGTCCATCGCGCGGTGCGCGAGCGTGCGTGACGACGAGAAGCCCAGCGCGCCTGCCTCTGCCGCCTCCTGCACGAGCCGACTCATCGTCGCGATGTCCTCCGGAGTGGCGGGCTCATTGCGCGCACCGCGCTCCCCCATCGCATACGCGCGGACGGTTCCGTGGGCGATCTGGCTGCCGACGTCCACCGCCAGTTCGCGTTCACCGATCACGTCGAGGTACTCGGCATAGCTCTCCCAGCCCCAGCTGATGCCTTCGGACAGCGCGGCACCCGGAATGTCTTCGACGCCCTCCATCAGCTCGATAAGCCATTCCTCGCGGCCGGGCCGCACCGGGGCGAAACCGACACCGCAGTTACCCATGACGACCGTCGTCACGCCGTGATTGCTGGAGGGTTCGAGCAGATCGTCCCAGCTGACCTGACCGTCGTAATGGGTGTGGATGTCGACAAAGCCGGGCGCGACGATGTTTCCGGTCGCATCGAGCGTTTCGCGCGCGACACCTTCCAGCGGCGGGTCGTGCGGGCCACGGCGGCGCACTTCGACGATCTTGCCGTCCTGGACGCCGATGTCGGCCTGGAATCGGTCCGCACCGGTTCCGTCGACGACCGTTCCGCCAGTGATTTTGAGATCGAACACGATTCACTCCTCGGGTGCCCTACCGGCCGCTACAGTGGCAATGTAACACCGTTACAGGTCGATGTCGTAGACTTCAGACAGGCAGGACGCTTCCATGACGACCCAGACCGAGCGCACTCCAGATCGCGCCGGTCCCGCACCCCGTAACCGGGGCGACGATGCGATCGGCGCGCCGCCGCGGCGCCCCACCCTGGTACCGGCCGAGCGGTACTACTCGGCGGCGTTCGCAGCGCGCGAAGCCCAGCGGTTGTGGCCGAAGGTGTGGCAGGTGGCCTGTTCCGTCGACCACGTGGCCGAACCCGGCGACTACTTCGAATACCGGTGCGGACCGTACTCGGTGCTGATCGTGCGCGGCGACGACGGCGAGCTTCGCGCATTTCAAAACGTGTGCCGCCATCGCGGCAACACGCTGTGCGCCGGAACGGGTTCGGGGCTCAGCGAATTGAAATGCGGCTACCACGGCTGGACATGGGAGCTGTCCGGGGCGCTCAAACGGGTACCGAACCGCAAAGGTTTCGGCGCGCTGCGGATGTCGGAACTGCCCTTGCACGCCGCCGCCGTCGACGTCTGGGAGCGCATCGTCTTCGTCAACCTCGACGTCGACGCGATGCCTCTCCTCGAATACCTGGAACAAGTACCGTCAGACATCGTGTGGAATACGCTGAGCGACTTCCGTTGCTACGCAACGATGACCATCGAAGTGGATGCGAACTGGAAGACCATCGCCGACGGGTACAGCGAGACGTACCACATCCAGACACTGCACCCAGAGCTTCGCTCGTGCATGGACGACGTCCATGCCCCCCAGGTGATCTGGGGCCACACGGGCAAGTCCGAACAGCTGTACGGCGTGCAGAGCCCACACATCAAAGAAACCCTTTCGAGCCGTGAAGTGTGGGATGCCTACGTCTACACACAGGGCGCGTTGATGGGTGTCGAGGAGGGCACTCCGCTGCCCGACGGCCGCCCGTTGCCCGGCGAGTCGGTGGCCGAGGTGATCGCCGAGCGTACTCGGGCGTTCGCCGCGCAGCGCGGCGTCGAATTAGGTTGGGCGAGCACCGATCAGCTGATGCGGCTGCACCAATACAACGTCTTTCCGAACATGACGCTGCTGACCAACGCCGACCACCTGACGATCATGTCTTCACTTCCGGGCGCCGACCCGGACCACGGTGAGCTGGTGATGATGCTGTGGACGCGGATGCCACCGGGCTCACCTCGGCTGAAACCCGCCGACGTCCGGATGACGGCCGACGAAGCCCATCCCGGGGTGGTGCTGACCCAGGACATCACCGTGCTGCCCGGAATTCAGCGCGGTCTGCACCAGCCCGGGTTCACCCACCTGACCCTGTCCAACGAGGAGCGGCGCGTGATCAACATGCACCGCAACCTCGAACGTTATCTGGACCTTCCAGAACCGGATCGCATCACCGGGGGTGAGGCGCCCTGACCGGCGGTAAGGCCGACGGCGGACGCGGCCAGGACAACGTCAGCGCCGAGGCGATTCTGGAGACCGCGGCGCGTCTCATCGAACTCGACGGCGTCGACGGGTTGACGATGCGCCGCCTGGCCGAGGAGCTCGGGGTGGCCGTCACCTCGATCTACTGGCACGTCGGAGGACGAGACAAGCTGCTGGACAGCCTCGTTGGCCGTTTGCTTCGCCAGATGGCACAGCTGCCCGTCGAAGGCGCCACACCCGTTGACCGCATCGCGTCGCTGGCGCGCGCACAGCGGCGCGCCCTGATCGAGCGGCAGCATCTGCTCGCGGTCGCCCACGAACGCGACCGTACCCCGCTGTTGTTCCTGCCGATCCAGCAGACCCTTGCCGTCGAGTTGGCCGAGCTCGGCGTGACCGGCACCGACGCCGCGTTGTTCCTTCGCGCCGTGCAGGTGCACGTCATCTCCTCGGCGGTAATGCAATTCACCGCTGTGCGCGGTGCCAAGCACGAGGAAGAAGATCCGACGCTATGGGGTGACGATTGGCCCGACCGCGAACTCGTGGCCGCACTTCGGTCACCCACCGACTATGACGCGGTGTTCGAGTACGGTCTCGATGCACTGCTGGCGCCGTTGCGAAAAGGAGATGGATGACCAGGTTCGACGCCAAGGGCGTACTCGTCACCGGTGCGGCATCGGGCATCGGAAAAGCCACTGTCGAGCGACTGCTCGCCGAGCAGGCCACCGTGGTGGGCATCGATTCAGTGCCCGACACAGCGCACTCCGGTGCTGATAGGTTGACCTACCGCCGAACCGACGTGCTCGACGCCGACGCGGTCGCCGCGGCGGTGGCGGCCGTCGTCACCGCGGTGGGCCGACTCGACGGCGTGGTGCACTGCGCCGGCGTTGCCGGCGGCGGCCCGATTCACCTGCTGCCCGACGAAGAGTGGGACCGGGTGGTCGACGTCAACCTCAAGGGCACATTCGTCGTGCTTCGCGCCGCCCTGAGCCAGATGATGCAGCAGAGCCGGATCGGAGGCGAGCGCGGTGCCGTCGTCACCCTGGCAAGTATCGAGGGCCTGGAGGGCACCGCAGGAGGCAGCGCTTACAACGCCTCAAAGGGCGGCGTCAACCTGCTCACCAAGAACGCAGCGATCGACTACGGCCCGAGCGGAATTCGGGTCAACGCGATCTGCCCGGGCTTCATCGAGACGCCGATGTTCGACGCGGTCCTCGGCATGCCCGGGATGGAGACACCGCGCGAGGCGTTGCGCCACGAGCACAAGCTACGCCGGTTCGGCCGCGCCGAGGAAGTCGCCGCCGTTGCGGCGTTTCTGTTGTCCCCGGACGCGAGTTTCGTCAGCGGGCAGACGATCGCGGTGGACGGCGGCTACACGGCCGGACGCGATCACCACGTCACCGAGCTGATGGGCCTGGCAGAGAACTAGCGGGGCGCGAACACCGGAACGAAGACGGCGTCGTCGTCGACGTCGTGGCGTTCGAAGCGCACCTCGACAGGTAAGCCGATGCGCACCGAATCCGGGTCGCAGTCGACGATATTGGTCGCGATGCGCAGATCGGCCTGTTCGACGAGTTCGACGATCGCCACCACGTACGGCACCGGCACTGCGGGGTTGAACGGTTGCTGGTTGACGGTGTAGCTGAACACGGTCGCCTGACCTGACACCGGTTGCGCGACGAGCGGTCCGCCGCACTCGGGGCAATCCGATGCCGGAGGGTGCACCCACATCGCGCATCCGGTGCACCGGGCGATGAGCAGTTGGCCGTCGGCTCCGCCGGTCCAGAAGGCCCGATTGTGTTCGGTCAGCGCGGGCAGAATGCGCGCGGGAACGGCGGGGGTGGCGTCGTCGGGCATGACAAGCAAAGTACATTCCGGACAGCGGTCGTTACAAAAATGGAGCCGGATGAAACGGATGGTCACCCGATGAGCCACTTCGAGAAGAACGCGATCATCAGCGGTCTGGGCATCTCACGGGTCGGCCGGCGCACCGGAATACCTGGGCTGGATCTGACCCTGGAAGCCGCCCGGGGGGCCGTCGAGGATGCGGGCCTGACCACGAATGATATCGACGGCATCGCTTCGCTCGGCGATGTGGCGCTGGCCGACGTGAACACCGCGCTCGGAGTCGATGTACCCAACTACACGTCCGGGTTCGACACCGGCGGTCTGCTGACCCCGGTGATGTCAGCCTGCCTCGCGGTGTCCGAGAAGCGGGCCCGCCATGTCCTCGTATATCGCACGGTTCAGATGCTGGGCGGCACGATGACCCAGTCACCGCCGTCATCAGCACCCAACCCGCTGGCCAACCCGCCCGCAGCGCCGCGCACGCCCGGAACACGCAGGCAGCTCAAACCTTTCGAGGATATCGACGAGCTGTTGGCCGCACACGCCTACTCGGCGGCCAACTGGTTGGCGATGCACTGTCGGCGACACATGGAGCTCTACGGGACAACCAAAGAACAGCTGGGCTGGTTGGCGGTCAACAGCAGGCGCAACGCCGCGCTCAACCCCCGCGCGGCCTACCGCGAGCCGATGATGATGGACGATTATCTGGCGGCCCGTCCCGTCTCGACACCGTTCGGATTGTTCGACTGTGACGTGCCGGTCGACGGGTCGATCGCGGTGGTGGTCTCACCTGCCGATTACGCGCGCGACTGCCCGAATCCCGCTGTCGCAGTGGAAGCTATCGGCGGCTCGTACGGTCTGGGTGGCTGGTTTCATCGCGACGACTTCCCGAAGATGGCCTCGGTGGACGCGGCCGCCGAGATGTGGTCGCGCACGGAGCTCACACCGGCAGATGTCGACGTGGCCGAACTCTACGACGGTTTCACGTTTCTCACGCTCGCGTGGCTGGAGGCGCTGGGGTTCTGCGCCGACGGCGAAGGCGGTCCGTTCGTGCAGGGGGCGGCCCGCATCGCGCTCGACGGTGAGCTGCCGCTGAATACGTACGGCGGCCAGCTGTCTGCAGGGCGGATGCACGGCTACTGGCTGTTACACGAAGCATGCCTGCAGCTGCGCGGTCAAGCCGGTGAACGCCAGCTGCCCCGACGGCCCGAGGTGGCGGTCGCCGCGGCAGGGGGCGGGCCGATCGCCGGTTGCATGCTGCTGACTTGTTGAGCGCTCACGTTGCGCCGGCCTGAAGCGTGAGCACGGCGATGTCCGGCGGCGCACCGATGCGCACGGGCGGCCCCCAAAACCCGGCGCCCTTCGTGACGTACAGCTGGGTGTCGCC
The DNA here is from genome assembly GCF_053483195.1 of Mycolicibacterium sp. XJ2546. Classification (NCBI taxonomy): domain Bacteria; kingdom Bacillati; phylum Actinomycetota; class Actinomycetes; order Mycobacteriales; family Mycobacteriaceae; genus Mycobacterium; species Mycolicibacterium sp. XJ2546. The sequence goes on from NZ_JBEFRW010000025.1 coordinate 28,957, forward strand.
GACGGTGGACAGCCCGGCGAGCGAGGGCTGTTCAGCGCGTACGACGTAGTGGAAGGGCCACATCTGACCGCCGTGGGTGTGCCCGGACAGCTGCAGGTCCACTCCACGTGCGGCCGCCTCGGTCACCAGAACCGGTTGGTGGGCAAGCAGGATCGTGGGCCCCGACGCGTCGAGCATTTCCAAAGCCTGATCTAGGTCCGGCGGGTCGGACCGTTGGCCGCCGGCGATGTCGTTGATGCCGACCAGGTCGAAGGCTGCACCGGCGCGCCGGATCACGGTGTTCTCGTTGCGCAGCACCTGGACGTCGAGCCGTTCGAGTTCGCGCAGCCAAGACTCGGGGTCGGCGACATAGTATTCGTGGTTTCCGGTCACGAAGAACGTCCCTTCCCGGGCCGTCAACTCGCGCAAGGGCTCTGCGGCCGGACCGAGCTCCTCAACGGTCCCGTCCACCAGATCGCCGACGATCGCCACCAGGTCAGCGTCGGCCCCGTTGATCATCTCGACGATGCGCTCGGTGTGTGCGCGTCCGGCCAACGGGCCGAGATGGATGTCGGACACGACCGCGATTCGAAAACCGTTGAACGCCGGATCGAGCCGGCGCAGTCGCATCGGCAGCGCAAGCAGATGCGGTGGGCCCAGCGCATGGAAGGCGCCGACGCCCACCATCCCGACCGATACCGCGCCGGCGGCCACGGCGCTGGACCGGGCCAGAAACACCCGCCGGTCCATCGCAGGTGGCATCGGGGTCACGTCGCCGGTCTGTTCCTTCGGCGCGCGTTTGGCCCACCTGCGCAGCATCAGCCGGACGGGTTCGGTCAGCAGCAATGTCAGGAACAGGTAGGCCGCCAGACCGAACCAGAAGTAACCGGGCCAGGCGTACCACCCGGCGTCGGCGATTCCGAATACGCGCGGCAGCACCAGCGCCGCCAACAACAGCGCCGCCAGCGCGACGAGCACGGCGGTGAGGATCCTTCGGGTGCGCCCCGGCCCGGTGGTGTCCTTGATTAGGCGCTTCCACAGGTACACGTGCATCACTGCGAGCACCGCACCGAGAACGACGATGAACATTCACATACCTGCTGCGTGTGGAGTCAATTCCGACTCCCCCGCCAGAACTGCAGCCCGTACCGTGCCAACCGACGTGTCGGCACCCGGGTGGGCCAGTCATCGGAACGGAAGTAGGCGTCTGAGCCACCGTCGACGAATACTACGCTGCCGCAGAGGAAATCAGCGGCATCCGACAGCATGAAAACCATCCACTGCGCGAGTTGGTCCGGGCTGCCGAAACCTCCGACCGGGACCGGAAACGCGCGGACGGTGGTGGCTTCCCGCGGGGTCGCCAACTGCTTTTCGAGCAGCGGCGTAAGGATCGCGCCGGGAGCCAATGCATTCAACCTGATACCCGCGCCGGCCCATTGCGGTTGCACGGCGGTGCGACGCAGCCAGCGCGAGACGGCGATCTTGGAGCCGCCGTAGGCCAACGATGGTGCGGCCGAACGGAACAGCCGCAGCGCCCGCACGGCACGGTCCAAGTCACCGTCGAGCAGGGCGCGTACGGTGCGCTTGGGCACCATAGGCATGGTGGTGGTCGAATTACTGGCTACCACAACGACTTTGGCTCTTCCGGATGCGGCCAGCGCCGGCCGCCATGCGTCGAGCAGTTCGGTCACACCGAAGTAGTTGACCGACAGGATCAACGGGACGTTCTCCGCCCCCGGCAACGGGCCGACTCCGGCAGCCAGGATGGCGCCGTCGAGTCGGCCGTCCACCCGGTCGAGCACGGCGGCGGCGGCGTCCGAACGACCGCTCGCGGTGGCGAGATCGGCCACCACATCGGCGTCGCGTTGGTCGACGCCGATCACCGTATGACCGTCCGCCCGCAACTGTTCGGCAGCCGCGTGCCCCATACCCGATGCCGATCCCGTCACCGCATAGACGCCCATTGGCCACTCCTGACAAGGTCGGTTCCCCGGCGCAGCCCAGCGCGCGCCCTCAGAACAACATAGTCGGGCTACGCGTCGGCCTGCCGACGGCGACGACGTCGGCTCAGCCGAGGTAGGCGATGCTGGCAATGACGGCGGCTTGCGTGCCGGTGCGCAGGGTCGGCTGGATCGCGGGTGCGAACTGCGGGTTGTGGTTACCCACCACCTTCATCCCCGGCAGGAAACCACCGAAACCCCAAAACGTATAGGGCACACCGAACGCCGACGGGATACGGCTGAAGTCCTCAGACGCCGGAACCGGCTCCAACACGTGTACCCGATCTTCCCCGAACGCCCGGGTGAATGCCGTGCTCACCGTTTCGGTGACGTCCGGATCGTTCGACGTCAGCGGAAAGGTCGCGGTGGACTCGAACGTCGGCTCCCGCGGTGAGCCCGACGCCTCACATTCGGCACGGACGATTCGGTCGATGGCCCCGAGGATCGTGTCACGCACCGCGTTGTCGTAGGTGCGCACATTGAGCAGCAACTCGCCCCGGTCCGCGATGACGTTGGGTGAGTCACCCACCTTCACCGAGCCCACGGTGACGACACCAAATTCCCCCGGCGCGACTTCCCGCGACATGATGGCCTGCAGCCGCAACACGATGCTCGAGGCCAGCACTGCAGGATCGACCCCGAGGTGGGGCATCGAACCGTGTGCGCCCGTCCCGAAGACCGTCACCTTGAGGCTGTCACCGGCCGACAGCACGGGCCCACCTCCGGTGGCCACATGGCCGGCCTCCGGCCTGGTCAGCACATGCTGGCTCAGGCAAACATCGGGCTTATCTGCCACCAGCTTGTCGACCAGGTCGCCGTCGACCATCGCCTGCGCGCCCTTGGCGGTTTCCTCGCCGGGCTGAAACAGCGCGAGGTAGGTTCCGGACCATTCATCTTTGTTGCGGGTCAGCAGCGCCGCGGCGCCGAGGCCGCACGCCACGTGCACATCGTGGCCGCAGGCATGCATCTTCCCCTCCTCGGTGGAGGCGTACTCCAAGCCCGTGGCCTCGGTGACCGGCAACGCGTCCATGTCGGCGCGAAACAGCACGCGGCGGCCGTCGCCGTTGCGAACGACGCCGACAACTCCCCCGCCGATCTGCAGGATTTCGTCGACGCCGATCTCTTCGAGTTTGCGCGTCACCTTCGCGGCGGTGCGCGCTTCCTCACCCCACACATCGGGGTGGCGGTGGAGGTCCTTGTAGAACTCCTCCTGCCAAACCTGCACCTCGTCGATGCCGTTCGTCGCGAAGGAATCATCTGCCGTGGACATCTCGGTGCCTTTCGACGGGGTGGCTGCTGTCGCCGACCTTCGCCATTGGTACCCACTGTGGTCAGGATCGACGCGGTGGGTATCGGGCCCGCCACCAAGAAGTCCACGAGTTGCGTTGATGTACAGACGGGTTCGCCCGATCGCGCCGACTTCTCAGAGACGGTCAACTAGGTTTCCATATGTGGAACCGCCCCACAGGTACGTACGGAACGCATCCGATTCCGTCGTGCACCATGAGGACTACCTCAACAGCCGCGACGACCATGCGCTCTGCGGATTTGCGTTCGACGGCTCCACCAGGTTGGACCAGGCAGAACAGCCCACTGCGGTATGCCCCGACTGCGAGGCGAAGCTCATCGAATATCACCTCGTGTGGTGGCGCAACACCGCCCTGGCCGCCCTCGCGGAAATCGACGAGCTGCGGGCCAGCGCCGGCAGCGCCCCACCGGCATCACGACCTGTGAGACAACCGCGGCCGCGTGCGCCCACGGCCGCGCGAGCCGATTCGCAGCCGGAATCGCTGCTTGACCACGCCCGTCAGGAGCTGCTCGAGCTCTGTCAGCAGTTCGACGACGATGTCCCCTACCGGCAGGTGAAAAACACCATGCAGGCGTTCAGTGACCAGCTGAATCCCGACGATCGAACCATGCTGGCACAGCAGATCGGCAACGACGGCTCGCTACTGCGTTGGAGCACAACAGAAGTGCAGAGGCTCGGCTGGTCGGTATCGGATAACCCGTTGGCGGAGACCCCGGAAGAAATCATGTGGGAGGACTGGACCCAGTCGCACCAGACGCCGAAACCGAGCCGATGGCGCCTGACCCGGCCGCGGTCCAAAACCCGCGACGGCAGTTGACGTCGGGCAGCGGCTAGCTGCCCGACGCCACGCAGGCGGGCTCGCTACACGGGGTCGGTCCCATCGCGCACCGATGGGTCCCGAACGACGATCCGCCGCGTGCGCGGCCGCCCGATTGACCGTTGACGCTTGCGATGATCGCGCGGAGGTTGCGCCGACACCGTCCGCAGTCCGCTCCGGCGCCGCACGCGGCCGTGACCTGGTTTGAGGTGAGCGCCCCGTTCGCTACCGCGTCAGCGACCAACTCGCTGGTAGCGCCTGTGCATAGACAAACGAACAACTAAGACACCTCGATGGTCGGACCGCGTCAAACAAGCTAAGTCTCACCTAACTTCCGTGAGCTTATTAGGCCAGCCTAAGCATGGCAAGAGCTACGGTCGACCGTTTTGTATCCGTCCCGTCGTTATCTCACGCGCCGGCCGAAAATGCCTCGTCACCGGCGGAGTTCACGGCTCAACTGTGCTGGTTTGTAGGCTTTCGGCATGCCGTTGAACCACGGTGAGATCTTCGCGGGCTACGTCATTCAGCGGTTGCTCGGTACTGGCGGAATGGGCGAGGTGTACCTCGCCCAGCACCCCCGGCTGCCTCGTCATGACGCGCTGAAGATCTTGTCGGCGTCTTCGGCGGCTGACGAGGAGTTCCGGGCGAGGTTTATCCGCGAGGCAGAATTGGCCGCGACACTGTGGCACCCGCATATCGTCGGTGTCCTCGACCGCGGCGAGTTCGACGGCCGCCTGTGGATCTCGATGGATTACGTGGACGGCACCGACGCCGGGCGGTTGATCCGGGAGCGCTATTCGTGCGGTATGCCGGAACACGAAGTGGCAGAGATCGTCATGGCGGTGGCCGATGCGCTCGACTTCGGTCATGAGCGCCGTCTGCTACACCGTGACATCAAGCCGGAGAACATCCTGGTCACCGCGCCCGATGGCCAGCGTCGCAGGGTGCTGCTGACCGACTTCGGGATCGCCCGCAGAATCGACGAGTCCAGCAACCTGACCAAAGACAACGTCGCGATGGGAACGATCAACTACGTGGCCCCCGAGCAACTTCTCGGCAAGCCGCTCGACGGGCGCGCAGACCAATATGCGCTGGCGGCCACGGCATTTCACCTGCTGACCGGCAAGCCACCGTTCGAGGATTCCAATCCCGCCGTGGTGATCAGCCACCAGCTCAATACGCCACCACCACGGCTCTCCGATCATCGACCCGAACTCGCCCGTCTGGACGCGGTGCTGATGAAGGCGCTGGCCAAAGATCCCAACCAGCGATATCGAAACTGCCTCGACTTCGCTCGGGCCCTCGCAGCGCCCGGGACGCAACCGCATTCGGGCGCGACGCCGTCGGGCCACGTGTCCACACAGCGGCTCGAGCGGCTGGTGGTGCACGGCACCGCGCGCGGTGTGGCGCAGAACGTCGTCGACGCCCAACATGACGTCGGGGTGTTGTCGTTCCACGTAGTGCCCCACAACCCCATCGACAACCGGGGCGCTCCGGTTCCGGTCGAGATCCAGACGCAACTGGTCGCGGGGCAACTGGCAGAAGGCGACGAGGTCGAGGTGGGTGGTGTCTGGGACGGCGACACGCTGGACGCCGACACCATCGTCAACGTGTCAGCCGGTGCCCGGCCCAAGAGGCGGTCGTCGCCGCCCCCAACGCAGCCGCGACGCGACGAGCCGTCGAGGCGGAACAAGAAACGCCATCGCTCAGGGCTGTTCATCGCGCTCGGCGCGCTGATCGGCGTGATCGTTTTGGCCGCGGCCTCGGTGGCCTACGTCACCGATGGGTTCGGCCTGTGGGGTGGCCCGGGACCGATCGTCAAGCCCGTGAGCGCGACGGTGTTCTCCCCCGCCGGCGCCCCGGACAATCCGCAGGATGCCGATCTGGCGATCGACGGCGACCCGGACACGGCATGGTCCACCGTCACGTACAAGGACGCCGTCCCGTTCCCGAACTTCATCGAAGGCATGGGCCTGATGCTGCACCTGTCCGAACCGACCGAGCTCGGCGTCGTCACGATCGACTTGTCCAGCACGGGGACCGAGGTGCAGATCCGCTCGTCGCCCACCGAAAACCCTGCTGAGCTGTCGGATACCACCGAGTTGACGCCGACCACACCGCTGCAGCCCGGGCACAACCGCATCGAAGTGGACAACGAGACCAAGACGTCCAATGTGCTGGTGTGGATCTCCACCTTGGGCACGACCAACGGCCAGAGCCGCACGGAGATCTCGGAGATCACACTTCAGGCGGCCGGTTAGGGCCAATCCGCTCGGGATGCGGCGGCCCGCTAACACTTCACCCTCGGTTTGGTCACGGCCCCCTGTTCGCGCAACACCGGTGGTTTGATCAAGCGACTGGTTCGCCAAACGATGCCCAGAGGTACGCCTTGACTGTGCTCGGAGCAGCAGCACTTGCCCTTCTTCTCATCACGGTTGCCGTCACCGGAGCAATATCTGGCTTTATCGCTGCGTTTGCAGTGCTGCGGAACCACAGACGCAGCCGCGGACTATTTCTGCTCGGCGCCGTCACCGGGTGGGCGGCGGCCAAGGTGCAGCGCACCAAATCCCGCCGCCCAGGTGCGCTCGGCGCCTTCGCCCACGGGGTCGTCGTACTGCGCAAAGCGCGTCGGCGCCGCAGCACCATCGGCGAGCTGTGGCCCGCACTGGTGGCGACTTACATACCGAGTTTTTCGTTGCGCAACGCGTCGTTGTCACTCTCCAGGGTGACGTTGCGTTCGTCGAGGGCGGCGTTGCGGTCCTCCAGGGAGAGGATGCGACCGATACCGGCGAGGTTGACCCCGTCGTCGACGAGTTCTTTGATCCGCCGAAGTCGAACGATGTCATCGGCGCTGTAGCGACGTGTTCCGCCGGGACTACGCGAGGGCTTCAGAAGACCGTGGCGCTCATAGAGCCGCAATGACTGTTCGCTGATACCCGACAGTTCGGCAGCTACCGAGATTCCGTATACCCCGCGGTCAGACGCGGGAGGCGCGGCGTTTGCCAGCTCATCCGTCATTTCGTCGTCAACCATCGTGTGCGTAGCGTCCCGGCATCCCTTTAGCGATATGCACTGTAACAGGAACACTATCTGCTGACGAGATTGCACAAAAACATCGATACTGCTATAAAAAATCTATCTGTTCGACCATAGATTTTTTGCTCGCGTTGAGAACGCAGCGACGGGGAGGAAGTCATGGTGTTGCATCCGAGCGATGACACCCGCGACGGCGACATAGGACCGGGAGCCGCGACGGCGGTGACTTCCATGCCCAGCACGATGACGGGTTCGCGCGACGGCGATTCGGAGACCAACCACGAAGCTGTCGAGTTCGCGGTGGGCACCGGCGAACCCCAGCGAGTAGGCAGTTTCCGCTTTTACACCGCCGAGCAGCAGTGGGAATGGTCGGACAACATTGAGCGGATGCATGGCTACGAGCCGGGCACCGTGACGCCCACAACCGACCTGCTACTGCGGCACAAGCATCCGGACGACCGTCAACAGGTCGCCGAAATCTTGGAGAGGGTCGCGAACGGGGAGCCGTTCAGCAGCAGGCACCGCATCGTCGACACCGCTGGACGAACCCACTGGGTCATCGTCGTCGGTGACCGCATGGTCGACGAGGCGGGCAACGTCGTGGGCACAACCGGCTTCTACGTCGATTACACCGAGACCATGCAATCCGACATCTCCGCGGCGCTGTCCAAGATGGCCGAAGGCCGCGCCGTGATCGAGCAGGCCAAGGGCTTGTTGATGGCCGCGTACGGGATCAGCGCAAACCGGGCCTTCGACATCCTGGTCTGGCGCTCGCAGGAGACCAACATCAAAGTCCGCGAGTTGGCCCGCCGGTTCGTCGATGAAATGGCTGGCGGCCTGCCGGACGATACCCGGGCACGGGTCGACCACGCGCTGTTGACCATCTCTTGACGAGGCTTCTCACTCGAACAATCCGTCTAGCGCGCTTTTCTCGAGGCGCAGTCACCGGTCGACTTGCGCGCGGACGCCATCGATTTCGGCTGGGTCGAGGTGATGGGACCCGTCCGGGGGTGATACGACACAGGTCCATCGGCCCACCGACGCTGGGCGACGACACATCGAGTGCGTCGAGCACCGGAACCGCTGCCGCCCCAGGCCGCGCGCTTTCCCATCATGTGCAGCTTCTGCGCGGGATAGCTCAACCCGCGACCCGGATCGGTGATCTGAGAAACCGACCCCATCACCAACCCGTCGGCGCAGCGCAGCGCCAGAACCACCGTCACCATGCGATGTTCGCACGGCACACATCGGGATGCGGGCGGGTTACGGTGGCCGCCGATGCACAACTTCACGGTCCCGGCCAGCCTCGGTCAGGCCGACTGCGCACGCATTACGGACGCCGCGCTGGCGCAGCCGGTGTTGGCGGTGACCAGCCTGGCCTACCTCGTCGTCGGGATGGTCGTGTTGTGGCGGGCGATGCGAACGGCGGCCGTGCTGGTGGCTCTTACCGGATTGGCGGCGCTGACGGTGGGGCTGGGCAGCTTCGCTTACCACGGACCGCAGCCGCCTTGGGCGCAGACCGCTCACGACTGGCCCATCGTCGCCCTCGTCGTGATCTGTGCCGCCGGTCTGGCCCGCAGCCGCCTGCGGGCGCGACGGGCATTGTGGGCGACGGCTGCCGGGGTCTTCGCGTTGGGCATGCTCGCCTATGCCGCAGGACGTTCGGGGTCACCGCTGTGCCGGCCGGACAGCCTGTGGCAGTTCCACGGCGCCTGGCACGTACTTTCCGCTGTCGCAGTGGGTTTGGCGGCCTGGGCCATGACACCGAGCTCGACCTCAGATACCCAGCGCTTGGGCCGCGGCCGTCGCCACCGCACCCTGTAGATCGGACACGGGCCGGCTGCCGGGCAAGTGGATCGCGTTGGTGAACAGTACGACGTAGGTGTTTGAGCCCGGGTCGAGCCAGAGCGAGGTTCCGGTGAAGCCGGTGTGGCCGAAGCTGCCGATCGGGAAGATCGTGCCTCGCGGCCGGGAGTGGCCGGTGTCAATGTCCCAGCCGAAGCCGCGCAGGTTTTGTCCCCCGATCGCCGGATATCTCGGAGCGCCAGCGCGGGCTGCGGCCTTGGCTGCTTGCAGCTGGTCGGTCGAATGGCCAGGTTGTTGAGGGGTCGTCATCAACTGCAAAGTCGCCTGCTGCAACGGAAATGGGCTCGGTCGACCCGCCAGCCGATCCAGCAGCGCCTGGGCGAAGCGGCTGACATCGTGCACGGTGGAGAACACGCCCGCTGATCCGGCGACCCCGCCCATGCGACGCGCTGTCGGGTCGTGCACCGTGCCGCGCAGCAAGCGGCCGAAGTTGGGGTTCTCGGCGGGGTCGGCGGCGTGTTCTCCGTCGAGCGCTGTCGGTGCGATCCGCGGTAACAGATCCGTGTTCCAGGTGCCCGCGGTACAGCTTTTCTGGTTGCCTCGTTCTGGCGCCCACGCCAGTGCCACTCCCCTGATCTTGTGGGGCCCACAGGCTTTCGCCGGCGGCAGGTAGCGGGTGTCGCGCATGTCGAGCGGCGCGAAGATGTTGCGCTGAACGTAGGCCTCCAATGTCTGGGCCGTGACCTTTTCGACCATCGCGCCGAGCAGAATGAAGCCGATGTCGGAGTAGCGGAACACCGCGCCGGGCTCCGACAGCAGCGGGGCGCTCAGAGCGCGCTGGATGCCCCCTGCCTTGTCGGCGTGGTCGAGGCCCCAGGGTTCGCGCAGGTCCAGCACGTCCGGTTCACCCGACGTGTGGGTGAGCAACATGCGCACGGTGATTTTGGCGCGCTGCGGATCGTTGTCCGGGTTGAATGCGGGCAGGTAGGTCTGGATGGGTTTGTCGAGTTCGACCTTGCCCTGTTCGTAGAGCTGCATAACGGCGGTCGCCGTGGCCAGCGGTTTCGTCAGCGACGCGACGTCTAAGATGGTGTCCGCGGTCATCGGCTCGGCGGGTGAAGGTGCGCCGTGGAGCCCTTGTTCGCCGGCCAATTTGCGTACTCCGTAGGCGCGCTCGACGACGACCTTGCCGCCGTGCCCGATGGCGGCGACGGCACCGGGGAGCCGATGTGCGGCGATCGCGTCGGTGATCACCTCGGAGACGGCCGGGATGTCCGGCGTGGGTGGGGCAGTCGGCGTCCGCACCGGGCTGGTCGCGACCGGCGGTGTCAGGGTGTGCGACGGGGGGTGGTGCACAGCGGGCGTTGACGCATGGCCACACGAGGTGACCCATGCCAGGAGAAGCAGGGCCGACGCGGCGAACCTGACCATTGCCACCTCCATCCATTGACGGTGCGGGCGCGCCCCAGCGTAGGACGTCAGGAGTGCATCACAACCGTTGTTTCTCCGATGACATCGTCAGGCCGGCCGTAAGGTGACTAAACAAGCAGAAACCAGCAGGGGAATGAGTCACCGTGGGCGTGGAAGACATCGTTGCTCCGAAGCTGCCAGGCGGCGAGACGCTGCCTTTCGCGACGGTGCCGTCCGCGAGCACCGCGGGGCGAACGCTGCAGGAATCGACCTATTCGCAGCGGGTCATCCCGCCCCGCCTGCACGACGACACCCCCAACATCGTGATCGTGCTGATCGACGACGCCGGGCCGGGTCTGCCGTCGACCTTCGGCGGTGAGGTACGCACCGACACGATGGGCCGAATATGCGCGGAAGGTGTGTCGTACAACCGGTTCCACACCACGGCGATGTGCTCGCCAACTCGAGCCTCGTTGTTGACCGGGCGAAACCATCACGAGATCGGCAACGGCCAGATCGCCGAGTTGGCCAACGACTGGGACGGCTATGCGGGAAAGATCCCGCGCAGCAGCGCGACGGTCGCCGAGGTGCTCAAACAGTACGGGTACGCCACGTCCGCGTTCGGTAAGTGGCACAACACCCCCGCCGAAGAAACCACGGCTGCGGGTCCATTCGAAAACTGGCCCACCGGATTGGGTTTCGAATACTTCTACGGATTCCTCGCGGGCGAAGCGTCTCAGTACGAGCCGCATCTGGTCCGCAACACCACCGTGGTGGCTCCACCACGAACTCCCGAAGAGGGCTATCACCTTTCCGAGGATCTGGCCGACGATGCGATCGGCTGGTTGAGGCGTCACAAGGCGTTCAATGCCGACAAGCCCTTCTTCATGTACTGGGCCAGCGGCTGCCTGCACGGTCCCCACCACATCATGAAGGAATGGGCTGACCGGTACTCGGGCAAGTTCGATGACGGCTGGGATGCGTACCGGGAGCGCGTGTTCGCGCGCGCCAAGGAGAAAGGCTGGATTCCGCAGAACTGTGAACTCACCGAGCGTGACGAGACGCTTGCTTCATGGAACAGCATCCCCGCAGACGAGAGGCCCTTCCAGCGCCGGCTGATGGAAGTCGCCGCGGGTTACGCCGAGCACGTCGACGCGCAGGTCGGCCGGCTTGCCGACGAGCTCGACGCGTTGGGCTACGGCGACAACACGCTGTTCTTCTATATCTGGGGTGACAACGGTTCGTCGGGCGAAGGCCAGAACGGTACCATCGCAGAACTGTTGGCGCAGAACGGGATTCCTACCACTGTTCGTCAACACATCGATGCGCTCGATGAATTGGGCGGTTTGGAGGTGCTCGGCTCCCCGCTGGTCGACAACCAGTATCACGCAGGGTGGGCATGGGCAGGCAGCACGCCGTACAAAGGAATGAAGCTGCTGGCATCGCACCTCGGCGGTACCCGCAACCCGATGGCGGTTAGGTGGCCCGCCAAGATCTCATCGGACACGACGCCCCGCGATGTCTTCCTGCACTGCAACGATATCGTGCCCACCATCTACGACGTTCTCGGCATTGAGCCACCCCGGGTTGTGTACGGGGAGCCGCAGATTCCCCTGGCGGGCGCCAGTTTCGCGCACACGCTGATCGACAGGTCCGCAGCCGGCGGAAAGAAGACGCAGTACTTCGAGATCATGGGCAGCAGGGCGATTTACCACGACGGGTGGCTGGCATCGGCGCGCGGTCCGCGACTGCCGTGGGTGCCAGGACAACCCGAAGGTATCGACACTTGGACCCCTGATAACGACACGTGGGAGCTGTATCACCTTGACGAAGACTGGTCGCAAGCACACGACCTTGCCGGGTTGCAGCCGGAGAAGCTACTTCAAATGCGCGAGATGTTCGCCATCGAGGCCGCACGCAACTCGGTACTGCCCGTCGGCGGTGGCCTGTGGGTGCCCGTCTACCACCCCGAGTTGCGGATCGCGCCGCCGTACCGGCAGTGGCGGTTCTGCGGCGACACCATCCGGATGCCAGAGTTCTGCGCCCCGGCGCTGGGCAATAAGAACAATCTAGTCACGATCGACGCCGACCTACCTGAGAGCGCCAACGGTGTGCTGTATGCACTCGGGGCCGCGGCGGGCGGCCTGACGTGCTACCTCGACGACGGCTACCTCTGCTACGAATACAACTTGTTCATTCTGATGCGCGCAAAGATCCGATCCCCGAACAAGCTATCGGCGGGCCGAGCGACTATCAGCGTCGAAACCCGGTACGCCGAGGAGCGGCCCGGTGGTCCGCTGGACGTGACATTGCGCAGCGGCGAGGAGATCCTCGCGGCAGGCCAGGTTCCAGTGAGCGCCCCGCTGCTGTTCACGGCCAACGACTGCTTAGACATCGGTACCTGTCTGGGCTCACCCGTGTCAATGGACTACCGCGAACGCGCCCCGTTCCCCTTCGAGGGCCACATTCATGAGGTTCATGTCGCCTATACGTGAAGTCCACCAGCGAAACTGGTCTGGGCAGCGATCCGGACGGGGCGCTCAGAGCGCGATGGATAGCCTCGCAGCGTTGTTACCATCACGCGGTGCACAACGCGAGTGACGGACCGCGACCTTTCTCGCGGCGCGACGTCCTCAGATTTGGCGCGTCCGCACCTGTGCTGGTGATGCTCGGTATGGCGGGCGCGGCGGTTGCTGCGCCGACGGCCGATGCGCGGCCCTTGCGGCTGGTCGACTTCACCCACCGACAGGTGCCCGCCGAGCAGATCAAGGCGGCCGGCTATGACGGGGCGCTGGTCTACGTGTCCGAGTTGCGGCCGGGCGCCGACTTCGACTTCAAGCCGGTCACCCGCGAGTACGCGGATGCACTGCGGGCGGCCGGTTTGCACGTGGTCAGCTGCTATCAGTACGGCAAGCCGGGTTGGGCGACGCCGTCGGACTACACCCGCGGTTATCAGGGCGGGGCGGCGGATGCGCAGACCGCGTTGCGGTGGCACGCCGCAGCAGGCGGTCCGGAGTCTGCGCCGATCTTCTTCAGCATCGACGAGGATATCGACCTCGACACCTGGGAAAGCGTTGCCGTGCAGTGGCTTCGAGGGATCAACTCCGTTGTGGGCGTGGAGCGCACCGGCGTCTACGGCCACGCGCGGGTGTGCGCGTGGGCGATCGACGATGCGGTGATCGGCCGCTCGACGTCAGACGGGCACTGGTGGGCCTGGCAGACCAAGGCGTGGTCCGCCGGTAAGCGCGAGCCGCGGGCGGTGCTGTATCAGGCGGTGGTGGTCACCGGGCCGGACACCGGTATCGCCATGGGCGGCACGCAGGTCGATGCGAACGAAGTCCTCGCTTCTGATTTCGGCCAGTGGGATCTCGACCGAAGCTGAGCGCGCGCGAACCGCGCGAGTTTTGCTCGGCGCCCTCGCCACCAAAGGCCCGCGGTGTGGGGCACCGCGGAATATGCTCAACCTTCTGATGTCCGAGTGGCTGCTGCTCGTGCTCATTGTTCCGGCCATCGTCGTGCCGGTCGTGCTGCTGCTCGGGTTCGCCGGTTGCGATCAGGTCTTTGGTCTTGACCGTATCGACGACCCAGAACCCGGACCCGTGATCGAATCGGCCGCCGGCAAGAGCATGAGCGTCATCACGCTGACGTGGATGATCGACCCAACGGCAACGGAAATCGAGTTCGAAAGGACTAGAGTCAACCCGACCGGACCCCCGGATCCGCCCTATCGATTCAAGGTGGTCGCGTCGCTGCTCAGCCGCGAGGATCCCGGACTCGATCCGGCCACCAGCTATACGTACACGGCGAAGGCCATATTCGCCGACGGCGACGCATCTTTGCCGTCCGCGCCTGTCACGGGCACCACCTTCCCTCCGCCGACCTTTGACGCCGCAGGCGCGGGCGGTTCCGGGTCCGGCACCAACAGCGCCGCGGCGACATGGAACCACACCGCATCTGCCGATTCCACCGCGGTCATCGTCGGGATGCGGTGGGCGCATCGGGGTGGCTTCTTACCGCCGAGTGGATCGCCGACCCGCACGGCGACCTACGGCGACAATCCGATGACCTCACTCGGCGTCGTCGGCCTCAACAATGCGGCCCTGACGGCGATCAACGGCACCTTCATCTACCAGGAGTTCTTTGGTTTGCTGAACCCTCCGACGGGCGACCAGCCGGTAGCGGTGGCCGTTGAGCGCGCGGGCGCGGCGTCCATCACCGTCGAAGGATGCTCGGCTTCCTACCTCGCAGTGTCCGCGTTCGGCGCTGTAACCGCAGCGGCCGGCACGGAAGCTGGGACATCGCTGTCACAGACGGTCACCTCGGCCGTCTACGAGATGGTCGTGCAGATGTTCACCACCGCGTCGGGGGCCATCACCAACTACAACCAGACGTTGCGTTTCACCGGTCAAGCCGACGGCATCGGCATCGTCATCGGAGATGCGCCGGGAAACGCGTCGGTCCCGATCACCGCACAGCGCGCCGACGGAGTCGATTACGCCGAGCTGGCTGTGCGGCTTACCCCGATCTCGTAGCGAGGCAGCCATGGCCAATCCGTTCACCGGCGAGTACCCCGCGGCGGTGCACATCGCCGCGCGACAGATCAACGGCCTGTTGGGAACCCTGCACCAGAACGGTGACCTGGATACGCCGCTGAAGCTGATGCACAGTGTGTCCACGCGCATCGGTAATCCTCGCCGCAGACGCGCGGACGTCGGGGCGTTCGCGGATTGGTTGGTCGCCTACCAGCGCACCACCTCGGGCCGCGGGCTCGCCGATCTGCGCGGCCAACTGACGGCGACCGCACCGCCTGGCACCGTGCGAAGGTTCGCGGACGCATTCGATGGGTTCGATCGGGGTTGGGCAATCGAGCTGCCCCCTAACGTGGTGCGCGGCAGAGCCAAACTGCAGATCTCGTCGATCACGGTGTCAGTGCCGGACGGCTCGTCCACCGAGGTCGTCATCCGCGCGGCGGTCCGGGCGCAGTATTACCCGGACCCCGGTACGACGGAGCTGCCGCCATCGGTGCACGGCGAGGTGCACGCCACGTTCGATGTCAGCCAGATACCGTACGGAACCGGACGCCGGCTGCTCATCCGGCCGTCGGCGCAGGACGCCAAGATCGACTTCATCGCTGCGCCGGGCAGCGGATTGGCCCCGCCGGCTGTGAGCCGAATCGCAGCTGAGGTTCGCAAGTTCATCCGCGAGGGGGTGTCCCTGCTGCCCGTCGATCTGCCCCACGACTTCGCTTTCGCTGATTTCAAGGGCGTCGGGTCCGGGCCCGGCCAGATAATCGCCCTGCCGTACCAATTCTCAGGAACTCCGGCTCCACCTGGCGGGCTGCAAGGGCTCACGCAATCCTTCCTCGGCTCAAGCGGATTCGGCTTTGCGGTCAGCAAGGAACACGTCAACACCTTCATCGACGTCGAGGCCATCCGTCAGGCAGTCAGAAACCGACCCCCGTTGACCTTCACGATCAGCACCATCTTCGGCGGATCCGTTTCGGTCAACTACCGCTTGCGGTTCAGTTCCGGACCGACGTTGACATTCAAGTCGGGCGCGATCGAGATCGCCGGGCGGGTCGCGGCAGAAACCGACACCGTGTGGGCGCCCAACGGGTTCGTCAGCTTCAAACAGCGCGTCGTATTGGTCCTGGATACGAGCAGCCAGGGCATCAGCCTCGAACGCGATGGCGAGCCCGACGTCGACGAGTCGTGGTTCATCCCGCACAGCAGGGCGACCAGCGTCGTGACGACCGAACTCGACAACGCGCTCGTGCAGAACCAACCAGCGATCCGCCGCGTTTTCGACGATGCTAGAAATGCACTCACCCGCGGGCTGCGCGCATTCGACACCGTCGCGTCGGCTTCTTACACGGCCGTCGACATCACCCCCGAGATCGCGTTGGTACGCGGCGAGATTCGCAGCCAGAACCGCCGTCCGCCGGTGGTCACCGTCGAGGAGACCCACGGCGGCGCCGCGTTCACGGCACTGAACAGTTGGATTCCCGCCGGCACCGTCCAACGCTTCGTCTGGACGTGGGTGGAGCACTCGCATCCCGCCAGCATCTGGTCAGGCGTCCAGAAAACCGTGGCCGACGAGCACCGCTTCATCCTTGCCAAGCCTGCAGGCCCCACCAACGTCAGCCAGGTCTGCCTGCGCATCGAGGGCAGTCAGATCGGACCGTCGGGGCAGCAGTCGAGCGTCGCGGCCGGTACGACGTGTCAGGTGCAGGAACCGGAGTTCGCGATAGACATTCCGTCGTGGTGGGGGCCGGTGACGGTGCCGATCTGGCGGCCCGATGTGGCCGACACGGTCCCGCTGAGCCAGGCGATCGCCGGGCACGCAAGCGTGGTCGCCTTACCCGGAGACACCTCGGTACGGCGAAATGCATTGGTGTACTTCGTGGATGATCAGCAGGATCGGCCGCTTCAGCCGCTCCTCGAGGCATTGCGCCGAGCTCGCGACAGCTCTTCGGTGACGGTCGTTGTCGTGGTGTCGAACGGCACGTTCGACGCACCTCGTGGCGAGGTGGAACGCCGGCTCGGGTTGCCTCGCGAAGGTCTTCCCGCAATGCACATCACCCAGGACGACGAGGGCGGATGGACAACGACGTTCGGAGTCTCCCGCCTGCCGTCGACCTATTTGATCAATGCCAGGCGAGAGTTCGTCTGGAAGCACGAAGGCGGACCCCAGCCCGATGAAATCGTTGCCGCGCTGGACAACTGCGCTGGCCCGTCGGCGCCGTCAGGCTTTCGTCCACTCCAGCTGGCTGTCTCACCAGGTGCGTCGGCGCCCGATATCAGGTTCCAAGACGGCGAGCATCAGTATGCGCTACACCGGTTTCGCGGCCGCGATGTGATTCTCAGCTTCTGGCAATCGTGGTCCGTACCATGTCTTTCAGAGTTGAGCCGCCTGCAGCAGATGTACCAGGACGGCCGAAAGGCGCCGTTCATCGTCGGCGTTCACGGCGGCGTCAACGCCGAGGCGGTCGACGACATCCGCAAGCGCCTGCGGCTGACCTACCCTCTCGCGCAGGACCACCAGCAGCGGATTGCGCGCAGATACGGACTTAGGTGCTGGCCCACCACGATTCAGATCGACACCGACGGGCGCGTAGCACACGTCCAATTCGGAACGGCGCACCACGAGCGACCGAAATCGGTCACGAATGGTTGAGATGCAACTGGTTCTGACCGCTGTCGTCGTGCTGGCGACCGATCAAGCGGTGAAGCTTCTGGTTCGCAGCCCCCAGTTCGACGTCGTGCGGCTGGGGCCGTTCGGAAGTCTGCGGATGGTGGCGGGACGATTGTGGCTGGCGCGATCGGCCAAGACTGTGCCGAACACGCTGGGGCTCTGGGCCGTATCAGCCGGGGCACTGATGATCGCCGCCACGGCGCTGCTGTCGTCCGCTGTGTTCGTCGGGCTGCTGCTCGGCGGATCGCTCAGCAACGTCGTGGAAAGCTGGCTGCGGGGTTCGGTCACGGACTTCGTGTGCCTGCGGTTCTGGCCGGCGTTCAATGTCGCCGATGTCGCGCTGGCGGTCGGTGCGCTTGGGACTGGGATCGAACTGCTCAGGGTAGTCGGTGCCGTCCCGGGGTAAATCGGGCGTCTCCGTGTCAGGGTTTCCGCGGTTCTTCACGATCGCGGGTCGTCGGGTCAACGCGTACAAAATCTTTCTGGCAGCGGGCATCTGTGTCGGCACGCTGACCACGGCGGCGATGGCAGACACGGCGGGGCTGTCGCCGCTGCGCGTGGGGTTGGCAGCGATGGTCTCGGCACTCGCAGGCTTGATCGGCGCACGGATGTATCACTTGCTCGTCCATGCGCCGCGCTATCTCGATGCGGGCTCACCACGCGCGTTGTGGCGCACCGCGTCCGGAGGGACGAGCGTGTTCGGGGCCCTGCTGACGTTTGTCCCCGTCTCGGTCATCGCTGCGGCCGTGATCGACATACCGGCGGCCGTGTTGTGGGATCAGATGGCCGTCGGCGTACTCGCGGGCGGATTCTGGATCCGGCTGGGCTGTGTGTTCAACGGCTGCTGCGGCGGGCGCGAGACCGACGGGCCGCTCGGGGTTTTCCTGCATGACACCGTTGGTGTGCGTAAGCGACGCGTTCCGGTCCAATTCCTCGAGATGGCGTGGTGGCTGCTTGGTCTGCTCGGCTTTCTCGCCTCGTGGCCCACGGGATCCCCTGCGGGCAGTTGCGCGCTGGCCGTTCTCGCCTGGTATGGCGTCGGACGGTTCATTCTCGAGCCCCTGCGGGAACGGCCGGCTGTCATCTGGGGCGGCGTGCGGATCAACCAGCTGGTGGCGCTGCTGATCGCTGTGGGCGCGAGCGGTGCGCTGATCTTGATTGCTTGGCGTTCGTGAGTTCCCAACGAAAAGAGCTAGATCTCTGCGGCCCGGGAATCGGACCATGCCTCACTCAACCTCCTCAACGTCGGCCGCGCTGTGGATAACGCGACCCGTCAAAAAGTCTGAGTCAGTGCGAGT